>JALRJP010000035.1 GCA_023261135.1 Burkholderiaceae bacterium
GAGATCGGAGCGAAGATCATCTAGCCTCTGATTGGTCTGCAATGAAAAGTGGGTTCGTTGAAAAAAAAGTTGTGTGTCGGGGTCTCCAAATTGAGACGATTCAATGATGTTTCCTCCGGCATTGAGAAGAACACCTGATACGGTATGAACTATGCCCTTCTGATCGGGGCAGCTAAGTGTGAGTATGTAATCAGAATCCAAATGATTCATGGCTTCTGACATTCGAATACCGCTTCGACCTCGGTTGCTGCGCCTCTTGGTAGTGCATTGCATCCAACCGCGGCACGCGCATGCTTACCTCGATCTCCAAACACCTCAACTAAAAGGTCGGAGGCGCCGTTAATTACGGCAGCCTGCTCTGTGAAGTCTTCGGCACAGTTGACGAACCCACCGAGACGCACACAGGCGGTTACCCTGCTTAGATCACCATCGAGGGCTAGCCTGAGCTGTGCGAGGATATTAATACCGCAAAGCCTCGCTGACTGCTGCCCCTGTTCCAGATCAAGATCGCGGCCTATCTTACCTGCAAAAGCCACTTGATTGTCTAAGAGTGGAAGCTGACCTGAGATGTAAATGAGCGATCCACTTCTCCGAAAAGGGAGGTAATTCCCAACGGGCAGTCCCGGGGTTGGTAAGACGATACCTCTTTCGCTTAGTCGCAGTTCTATGTCATTCAAAAGGATTCTCCAAGGAATAGTGACGTTTATCCGAAGCACCTCGAGTTGATGATCGGGTGCCCGATTTCGGGGGGAGGCAAGGAATGGGAAGGCCGCAATCCATTAATGACCATGGGCTGGCCAATTGTTTTTAGCTTGGGCTGGCCCTTAGCAGACGGATGATCTGTTAGTAGTTCTCGAGCAGCTAGCTGTGGGTCCTTAAAAACTTCGTCGATTGTCTGCACGGGAGCACAGGGTATTCCGATGGGGGCAAGCAGTTCCTCAAGCTCAGATCGCTTGTACTTTTCAAAGAGCGGCGCTAAGAGGGCATTAAGGGCTTCGCGATTTTTAACCCGAGAGGGGTTGGTTGAAAAACGAGAATCCTCACCTAAGTGCGATTGTCCGAGCGCCTGAGTAAGAACCCGAAATTGCTGATCATTGCCTACGGCAACAATAAAAAAACCATCATTAACCTTATAAGCTTGATAGGGAACAATACTGGGATGGGTATTGCCCAAGGCCTTGGGCGACGTTCCTGCAAGTACGTGGGCCGAAGCCTGGTTAGCTAGAAGCGCAATTCCCGTGTCAAACAGCGAACAATCGATGTAGGCGCCCTTGCCCGTTGCCTGTCGCTGATATAGCGCTGCTGTAATTGCATTGCATGCATAAATACCAGTAACAATATCAATGACGGCGACGCCAACCTTGAACGGAGGACCATTTTCGGGGCCTGTAACGCTCATCAGGCCGGTGAGGCCCTGTAAGGCAAAGTCATAGCCTGCCTCCATGGCCCTTGGCCCGTTTTGTCCATAGCCCGTAATCGAGCAATAAATGAGGCTGGGCCACTTTGAGAGAAGGGTCTCGGAATCCAAACCAAACTTTTTGAGGTGCCCAACTTTAAAGTTCTCGACGACCACATCCACTTGTTCGAGGAGCTCGTGCACCGCTTTAAGTTGCTCGGCGTTATTGAAATCAACGGTCGCTGATACTTTTCCTCGATTCGCACAGCTGAAGTAGGTTGATAGCCCTGAATGATGCCAAGGGGGCCCCCACTGCCTCGTATCGTCGCCGGTCATGGGTTTTTCTATTTTCAATACACTTGCCCCAAAGTCGGCGAGCATCTGTGTGGCCCAAGGGCCGGCAAGCACCCTGGAAAGATCGAGTACTTTTATACCCTCGAGCATCTGCGCCGGACCTTGGTGAATCATGGCTTAGAAAAAGGCCTGCAGGCCTGTCTGAGCGCGACCCAGAATAAGGGCATGAATATCATGGGTCCCTTCGTAGGTGTTGACGACCTCAAGATTTACCATATGCCGCATAACGCCATACTCGTCGGTGATGCCGTTGCCGCCAAGCATGTCCCGCGCCATTCGCGCGATCTCAAGAGCTTTTCCACAGTTATTACGTTTAAGGATGGAGGTTGCCTCAACCGAGGCAATACCTTTTTCTTTCATCCGCCCAAGCCGAATGACTCCAAGGTAGCCAAGTGCAATGTCGGTCTGCATGTCCGCTAATTTTTTTTGAATCATTTGATTGGCTGCAAGAGGTCGACCGAACTGCTTTCGATCAAGAACGTACTGTCTGGCAGTATGCCAACAGAACTCCGCGGCCCCCATTACACCCCATGCGATTCCGTACCGCGCTGAGTTGAGGCATGTGAACGGGCCTTTCAGTCCACGTATATCGGGCAGTGCATTGCTTTCTGGTACGAACACGTTGTCCATCACAATTTGCCCAGTAATTGATGTTCGTAGGCCGATTTTCCCGTGGATGACAGGCGATGACAGCCCCTTCATTTCCTTTTCCAGTATGAAACCGCGCAACTCACCTTCGTCATCTTTTGCCCAGACAATGAAGACATCGGCAATGGGGCTATTTGATATCCAGGTTTTACATCCATTAAGAATATAACCACCGCTTACGGCATTTGCCTTCGTTAATAGGCTTGATGGATCAGACCCATGATCGGGTTCCGTAAGGCCAAAGCAACCAATTAACTCACCCTTTGCAAGGCCAGGTAAAAACCTGGTTTTTTGCTCTTCCGTTCCAAAGGTTTCAATTGGCAACATGACGAGCGAGCTTTGAACGCTGAACATACTTCGGTAGCCGCTGTCGACACGCTCGACTTCCGAGGCAATGAGTCCGTATGCGACATCTGAGACTCCCGCCCCGCCATATTTGGGTGAAATTGTTGGCCCAAGAAGCCCCAGCGACCCCATTTCACGGAAGATCTCACGGTCTACCTTTTCAAAACGAAATGCGTCTGTCACCCGGGGTTGAAGCTGTTTTTGGCAATACTCACGTACCGAGTCGCGGATCATACGTTCATCGTCGTTGAGCATTTCGGTTAATAGAAATGGATCGTCCCATTGAAATTTCGCAGGTTTTTTAGACACCGTTTTTTCTTCCTTTTTAATAGGCTGCAGCAAGTCCGTCTCTCCTACTGTCGCTTGCTGCAACGTATCCGTCAGATAACTTGTCTGACAGCCTCCAGATGAACTGCCCTGACCCGAAATCCATATAGGGATCCTGTACGCGCTTCATTTTATGGCCAAGTCTCTCTAGGTCATGGACGAGTTTAGGATCAGCCCTTGATTCAATATCCAAGGTGTAATCTCGATTCACTCTCCAACGCGGCGCATCGCAGGCAGCCTGAGGTTGCTGGCCCCATTTAATCATTCTCAAGAGTGTCTGAAGGTGACCCTGTGGCTGCATTTCTCCCCCCATGACGCCAAAACTCATTTGAGGAATTTCTTCGGTGCCATCTAAGCGCATTAGGAACGCAGGAATGATGGTGTGGAACGGTCGTTTAGCTGGTCCTACACAGTTAGACGACCCCTGCTCGGCGTTGAAGCCAAACCCCCGATTTTGCAGGCTTACGCCCCAGTTCGGGACAACAACCCCTGACCCAAAGCCCATGTAATTGGATTGGATGAATGACACCATGCGGCCATACTTGTCTGCGGTGGTCAGGTAAACAGTACCCCCAGCCTGAGGCAGGCCGGTGGACGGATAGCTGGCTTTGTGCGGGTCAATTAACTGCGCACGACTCCTTAGGTAAGAAGGGTCCAAAAGGTCAGAGGCCGTGAAACGCATGGACCTCTCGTCTGCGACATGAGCATAGACATCAGAGAATGCAAGTTTCATGGCCTCGATTTGAAGGTGTTGCGCAAGCACGCCGTCAACTTGAAGTTCACTGAGGTCAAATTCTTCAAGAATACCCATGGCCATTAATGCAGCAATTCCCTGCCCATTGGGCGGAATTTCGTAGACACGGTAGTCCCTCTGGCCAAGGCCACGTATTGTCTGGCCGATTGGCGCAACCCACTGCGGCTGGTAGGTTCTTAAATCATCGAGAGACAAACTTCCGCCGTTCTGTTTTGAATGGGCGACAAGATCAGCGGCAATTTCGCCCTCGTAGAAGTCTCTCAGCCCTTGTCTGCAGAGATGACGCAGTGCTTTTGCGGCCGAGGGGAAATGGAATATCTCCCCGACGTTGGGGGCACGTCCGCAGGGCATGAAAATTTCTCTGAAGCCTGGTTGGCTCTCTAATTCGGGCACAGCCGCTTTCCATTTGCTCGCTACAACAGGTGGCACTGCATAGCCAGATTCTGCGATGTCTATAGCAGGGCTTAGCAACTCTTCTAGCGGGAGACTTCCCCATTTTTCATGCAAAGCCAACCAACCACCAATGGCCCCGGGCACGGTCACCGTATCCCAGCCCCTTATGGGCCGCTTGATTTTGTTATCGGAACCGATCCCGTATCTGCTCTTAAAGTAGTCGAGCGACCAGGTTTTTGGAGATTGCCCCGATGCATTTAGGCCATGAAGTTGCTCGCCGTCCCAGACAATTGCAAAACAGTCGCTTCCCAGCCCATTGGATACTGGCTCGACAACACAAAGGGCTGCAGCAGCCGTTATAGCTGCATCTATTGCGTTGCCGCCCATCTGCAGCGTCCGCAGCCCCGCTTGGGCTGCGAAAGGGTGAGACGTTGAACAGACACTCCTTCCCATGACCGGTATGCGGGCGCTGAGATAAGGGTTTGTCCAGTCAAACATAAAAAATTACCCCACAGATAAATAAGGCCATCGAATAGCCAAGGATGAGAGTCTTTTAAAGGGCTAGTTAATAACTTCGGCCTTCTGGAACGACGATGCCTGTTGATCTTTCTGGGAAAGCAAGACTTCTCCCGCGATTTCGTCCAGCGGCCAGACGATGCCTATTTCCTTATCGTTCCAACAGATACTTCTTTCGAGCTCGGGATGATAGAACTCGGTCGTTTTGTAAATCACTTCCGCGAATTCTGAGAGGGCAAGAAAGCCATGCGCGAAGCCTGGAGGTATCCAGAGCTGATGATGGTTCTGACTCGAAAGCCTTTGCCCCACCCAATGGCCAAAGGTTGGCGATGACTTTCGAATATCCACAGCGACATCAAAAATTTCGCCAGAGACCACGCGTACGAGTTTGCCCTGCGCTTTCGGGGGAAGTTGATAATGGAGACCGCGCAACACGCCCTGACAACTTTTCGAATGATTGTCTTGTACGAAGTTCTGTTGAAGCCCGAGGGCGTTAGTGAGTTCGCGGGCGTTATAGCTCTCAAAGAAAAAACCACGATCGTCACCGAAGACCCTTGGTTCAATGAGAAAGACATCTGTAATTGTTAGCGCTGTAATCTTCATGAGCTTATAGCGCTCTCTTGCAGGAGTCGTTGTAAGTACTGTCCATAGCCATTTTTTAAAAGCGGATGAGCGAGTCGCGCAAGTTGCTCGGCATCAATCCAGCGTTGTCGGTAGGCGATTTCTTCGGGGCAGGCCACCTTGAGGCCTTGACGTTTTTCGATGGTCGCTATGAACTGGCTGGCTTCAATAAGGCTGTCATGAGTACCCGTGTCAAGCCAGGCAAAACCACGACCCATCAGTTCGACATGCAGGCTATCTGCTTGGAGGTAGCAACGATTAAGGTCGGTAATCTCGAGTTCGCCGCGTGCCGAGGGCTTGAGTGACTTCGCAAAGTCAACGACTCGATTGTCGTAGAAATAAAGACCCGTAATCGCAAAGTTGCTTTTCGGCTCTTTAGGTTTTTCTTCAATGGAGAGCACTCTGCCTTTAGCATCAAATTCGGCGACGCCGTAGCGTTCAGGATCATGCACGTGGTAGGCAAAAATACTTGCCCCCTGGTCGCGTGCCCGGGCATTGGCAAGCAAGCCATTGAGTTCATGGCCATAAAATATATTGTCACCAAGCACCAGTGCGCTCGGTTCATCCCCTACAAAGGACTCACCAATTAAGAATGCCTGGGCAAGCCCGTCAGGACTTGGTTGAATCGCGTACTCAATTCGAATGCCCCACTGACTTCCATTGCCAAGAAGTTGTTCAAAGCGTGGGGTGTCGGCGGGGGTGCTAATGAGAAGGATGTCTTGGATGCCCGCCAACATAAGAGTCGTCAGCGGGTAGTAGACCATGGGCTTGTCGTAAACGGGTAAAAGTTGCTTGCTCATAGCAAGGGTTGCCGGATGCAGTCGGGTGCCTGCACCGCCCGCAAGCAGAATGCCGCGACGACTCTTTAGTGGGGTTGAGAGTGTTTTCACTTTTGATGATGGTAAATTCATGACAGGCTCAGTTTTTGAAGAAGGCGCAGACCAAGAAGACCTCCCGATCCAATGCTAACGATGGAGATGATTGAGCTTAAACCCAACATGGACAAGCCGCTTAAGCCATGACCAATAGTGCAGCCCATGGCTACCACGCCACCAACGCCCATTAAGGTTGCTCCAACCAGGTGCAGAGCAAGGTCTTGGGTTGAGGCAAAGCCCTGCCAACGAAAGCCGCCTGAACGCAGAGCGGAGAGTGCCGCACCAGCAACGGTACCAATGACAGTGGCCACTGCAAAGCTAAGGAACTGCGAGCTGTCGCTGTAATAAAGAAGAAGCTCCAGGCTGTAGGATAAGGGGGCAACAAAAGTGAGGCTTTCGGGCCCGCGGGTATTCGTGGCGAGGTAGGCTTTTTCAAGGGTTTCGGGATGCTCTGTCACGAAACCAAGCCAGCCGGTTAGTAACCAGCCCGCGGCCACGCAGAGACCTACAAGACTGCCCGCTAGCCATTGTTTAGACGTTAATTTTTGGCCTGGCAGTCCCTTAATAAGAGCCCAGGCACTAAGAACAACGACAGCGCTTAGAATGAGCCCACGTCCTACGTCGGGGCTGACCCCTGAATACGCCTCAAGCAGACTGGGTAGGTCTTGGCGGGAAGAGAGGTCAATGTAAATAAGATCAACCGTGCGACTTCGCCAGACGGCGGTAAGACCCCGAAGTGTTGCAAAGGCTGCAATACCCATGACAAGAAAGACAACCAGTGCCTTTAGGCTACCCTCTCCGATACGAATGAGATTACGACTTCCACAGCCAGAGGCCATGGCCATACCAACGCCGAATAAGAGCCCTCCGGAGATGTTAGAAAGCCATAAAAGGCGTGTGCTGGTGTAGAAGCTGTCTTCATCATTAATGAGTTCGAATTGAACAGTCACCTGCACCAAAAGAACTGCGACCAGGACCGACAAGAGCCAAAGCCGCATGCGTTGACCGTTACCCATAAGCAGCAGATCTGATAAGGCTCCGATGGAGCAGTAACGACTGGCTTGGCTCGCGACACCAAACACTAGGCCAATGAAAAGCCCACCAGTAACGACCCAGGTCTGCAAGAGCTTGACCTGCTCAAGTTCCACCATGAAGAACAGCCTGTTTTAGTTTTTGGATGGACCCAGTGCCGCGAGCCGTTTCTTTGCAGTTGCTGCCTGGGCGGTATTCGGGAATTGTTTAAGCAAAAGGTTGAGCGTGTTACGCGCGGCCCGCGTCTGCCCGGATTCCGCCTGGCTCGCAGCAAGGGTGAGCAGGCTTTCGGGTACACGCGTGTGACTGGGATACTTTTTGTAGAGTTCGGATAAGGCCGAGATGGATGATTTGTAGTTTTTGCGTAGGTAGTGCGCTGCGCCCTCAAAATTGAGAGCCCAGGGCCGCAGGGGAGATTCTGGGAAGCGCCGACTGAATTCATCGAAAGCGGCTGCTGCCGCCTCAGTGGCTCCAGAGGCCAGGAGACCTTGAGCGGCTTCGAAGGCAGATTTTTCCTTGGCGTCGACAAGCACTGTCTGATTATCAATAGCAAAGGACTGCGGTTCGAAGCGGGCAAGACGGTCGGAGAGCGACTGAATTTGCTGTTCAATGCCCGAGACCAGTGTTCCTTGATCGACAGTCACCGTTCGGTTAAGAGTCTCGAGGCTGCCGAGTACGCTTTGAAGCTCCGAGCGGAGTTGACCCATTTCAGAAACCATGTCGAGCTGCGACTTTGCCATGCCATCAAGGCGAGACTTGAGAATGGCGGTCTCTGTTGCTGAGGACTCCGATTGTTTTTCGAGGGATGCAATACGTGCTCGAAGCTCGATGATGGCCTTGCGAGCTTCGTCGTCAGAAAAGAGTTGTGCCCAAGCGGGGCTTGCTGCAAAAAAGCTGAATGCAAAAAGGGAAGCCCAGTTTCGGATCATGGCAATTTATTTACAAAAAAGAGATCGGCACGCCGGTTTTCGGCGCGAGCAGCTTCGTCGCCCATTTTGTTACGTTGTTTTTCCTCGCCATTACTAACCGCCTCCATACGTTGATTCGGCACACCAAGAATTTGCAGTGCACGTGAAACAGCCTCGGCACGTCGTTGGCCAAGAGCAAGGTTGTATTCCGAGGTGCCGCGGTCGTCGGTGTTGCCTTCAATGGCCAAGGACTGATGGTTATAAAGCCGCATGTAGTCCGCAACCTTCTGCAGCATTTCGTCGTAATCACGGGCAATTTCAATGCTATCGAAGCCGAAATAAATGGCCGCGTAAGGAATGCCATCGTCTCCCATTCGCGACGACTCGGAGGCGCCCGGAAGCGGTTGCTCTTGCATACCACCGCCTGCAATACCCTGCTGGTTACTCGCACCCGTACCCAGGCCTTGGGCCTGGGCAGAGCCCGAACGGTCAACGGCGTCGACAGGGTTAACGGCGCCACCTTCAATGGGTGCGGGTGCCTCATCAAGACTGACCGTTGAACAGCCTGCGATACTTAAAAGACATGCCGCGAGTAAAGCCAACGGCATGCGCAGAGAGGATGTCGTTGAAGAGTTCATGGTGTCAGTATGACCTCACTATTGAGGGGGAGAAGGGATTCGGCCCCAGGCCGGGTTGCGGATGCCAGCAGCATCCAGACTAATACGTGATCGCACGCGTCCGTCAATAGAGGCTGCTGATAAAAGGTCCCGATCACCTACGCGGCTGGAAAAGATGACCCAGCGGCTATTGGGTGCGAAGCTTGGCGAGTCGTCCTTCGGGCCACTGCTGACAATGCGCTCCTCTTGGGTCTCAAGGTTCATTACGGCAATTAAAAACTTTCTATCGCGACGGGCTACAAAGGCCATTGTTTTGCCATCGGGGCTAATAACCGGCCTCGCATTGAAGCCTCCGGTGAAGGTGAGTCGCTCCATGCGGCCTGTACCGTCCACACGAACGCGGTAGATTTGAGGGCTACCTGTCTGGTCAGAGGTGAAGTAAACGAACTGACCGTCGGCAGAAAAGCTGGGCTCGGTGTTAATGGCCGATGAGCGTAGAAGCCGTCTAAGGCCTGTACCGTCGGCGTTCGCAATGTAGATTTGTGAAATGCCATCGCGGGTAAGAACCATGGCGAGTTGCTTGCCATCGGGCGACCAGGCTGGCGCACTATTACTGCCCCGATAATTGGCGACGACTGATCGTTTTCCGCTAGCCAGTTCATGCACATACACCACAGGTTTGCCGGTTTCGAACGAAACATAGGCCAGTCGATCGCCATTGGGTGACCAGGCCAGCGAAATAATAGGCTGGGTTGAACGTAGGGCAGGTTGCGCGTTTTCACCGTCGGAGTCGGCGATAACCAGAATATGGTTACGGCCCTCGCGCCGTACGTAGGCAAGACGTGAGGAGAAAAAGCCGGGTTCTCCCGATAACCTTTCAAGAATGTAGTCTGCCATGCGATGCGCGGATCGACGGGCATCGAGGTGAGAGACTTGACTCGTGAGCACGAGGCCGCCGAGGTCTTCAGACTTAAGTGTGTCAAGCACCCGGAAGCGCACTTCAAGCTGGCCATCGGTTGTACGCGAAGCACTTCCGACCACAAGTGCATTGGCCCCTTGGGACCTCCATTGCCCAAACAAACCGACGCTAATCGCCGTATTTTCTGATAACGGTGGGTTTTGAGGCCCTACCGGAAGAATACTGAAGCTGCCCGTTCGACGCAGATCGGCCTGGACGACCTCAATGACGGTCTCGGCTAAGGCGCGATTCTGAGGGTCGCTGGTAAGAAGGGGCGCGATAGCAATAGGAATTTGTCGATCACCCACCCCCGTGATGTCGATACGCATACCTTGGGCGGAAGCGGGACCTTGCGCTGCAAGAAGGCCCAGACACATAACAACGGGGAAAAGCCCGCTTAGACGTTTTTTGGTTGATGACAAGCCAATTGATAGGACGCGGGCGATGCGACCAAAGCGATGGGGAAGGGATGAATAGCTCACCTCGGCCATTATAAGACCTGCCCTGGTTTATCGGGCAGGTTGCGGACGATCAAGGGGGCGAAAGGCAAGGGTTAAAGGGTTTTCAACCTGACCGTCTGCCGTTTTAGGCAGGGGGCTGCTGCCCCAGATGGCTCTTTCCACAGCCGCATCCCAGCCCGCGTTGCCACTGGATTTCTTTTTGGTCACTCTAATCACGCGGCCTGTCGCCTGCTGCTCCACCATGAAGATGACCTCGGGGTTGTCCGGCGCGCGTGCGGGATCAAAGCTAATGCGGCTGCGGATACGCGCCCGTATGGAAGAGGCATAGTCGGCTAATACTCCGGTGCGGTCTCCCATCTCGGCGCCACCGGCAACACCCGCCTTGGACCTAACGTCGTCGCCTTTGTCGGCCGCCTTGGCTTTGGGGTCTTGGCCTAGGCTTGCCTTAACCTGAGCAAGCTGCTCCTGCCGAATTCGTTCGGTGGCTTCTTTTCGCCGTTGCTCAAGCTCCGCCTTTTCTCGGGCAGCCTTCTCCTCTGCGAGTTTTTTCCTGCGCTCAGCCTCCTCTCGCTCTTTAGCAAGTCGCGCCTGCTCGGCCTTCTCAAGCCTCTCTTTTTCTGCTCTCTCCGCCTTCTCTTTTGCCAGTCGATCCTTTGCGGCTTTCTCTTCGGCGATTCGTTTTTGCTCGGCCGCCTCCTTGGTCTTGCGGGCCTGCTCCTTCTCGGCCTGCTCCTTGGCACGCCGCTCGGACTCAAGACGCGCCTTCTCTTCTTCAGCCTTTTTCTTTTGAAGGGCGATTTCAGCGTCTTCGGCAGAGGGTTGAGGGGGCGAGGGGTCCGCGGCGGCTTCTATGGGTGGGGGCGTCGGTGCAGGGACAGCCGCGTTGGCCGCAAGTTCAGCAGGCAGCGCAGACCAGAGTTCGGCCTGGACCACAGGAGGCTCTTCCTCTTTCATGTCAATCGCAAGCAGCATGGCGAGGCCAAGCGCGGCGTGCACAGCCAGCGAACCCAGCATAGCCACGGAGTTTTCAAAACCACTGGCCTTCGTCCCTTCAGGTAACTGCCCCACAGGGTCACGGGCTACGCGTTCAGGCCCCTGAAGAAATGGCGGCGGCCCTTGGTCGAGAAGGGGGTCGCTGGGCATGTGAATTCCTAGTCTTGTCGAACTGCAAGACCGACTCGTCCGAGGCCCTGAGCTTGCAGGCTACTGAGTGCCTGAACCACGCTGTCATAGGGGACCTCGCGCTCGGCAAGAAGAATAATGGGACTCTCGGAACTGGGCGCAAGCTTACGAACGGTCTCAGCAAGCTCGGATCGGC
Organism: Burkholderiaceae bacterium; assembly: GCA_023261135.1. GTDB lineage: Bacteria > Pseudomonadota > Gammaproteobacteria > Burkholderiales > Burkholderiaceae_A > Hahnella. Next base: position 11,524 of record JALRJP010000035.1, read on the forward strand.
TGACACGCGTCTCCTCAGCTCCTTGTTGCCGAAGCCGTACACCATGGCTTCCGTCTTTGCGCACGGTAACTTCAATGGCTGCCACCGGGTTTTTCGAGGACTGCCCGACGCGCGGCAGATCGATGGTGCCCGTGACGATCATGGGTGCCGTGACCATGAAAATAATAAGCAGCACCAGCGTGACATCAATGTAGGGCACGACGTTAATTTCGCTTAAGGCACGTCGGCTTCTGCGCAGTCCAAAGCCACGTCCTGAGGAGGCAACTGGTCCGCCCATTAGTTGGCCTGCCTTTGCAGAATATTCGCAAACTCATCGGTGAAGTTTTCGAACCGCAGAGCAAGTTTGTCCACGCTGGTTGCAAACCTGTTGTAGGCAACGACTGCGGGAATGGCCGCAAAAAGGCCAATGGCCGTTGCCACCAGCGCCTCGGCAATGCCGGGGGCTACGCTGGCAAGGGTCGCCTGCTGAATATTGGCAAGCCCGGTGAAGGCGTGCATGATTCCCCAGACGGTTCCAAACAGGCCAATGTAGGGCGACACGGACCCCACCGAGGCTAAAAAGGGAAGGCTTTCTTCAAGAGCATTGATTTCGCGTTGCGCACTGGCGCGCATGGCTCTTTGGGCACTTTCGACCATTTCGCTGGCCGAGGCCTTGGCCGCCTGGCGATGTTTTAAGAACTCACGCATACCGGCTTCAAAGATACGGGCCGCACTGCCAGGAACCTGGCCCAGCTCGACGGTTTTAAACAGCGCCATAAGGTCTCCGCCGGACCAGAACTGCCGCTCGAAGGCCTCGGACTGGCGCAGCGTGCGGCCAAGAACCTGCACCTTCTTGAGCATGATGGCCCAGGAGAGAACGGACACCAGTATGAGAATAAGAACCACGGCCTGCACGGGTACGGTGGCCTGAAGCATCAGGGCGACAACATTGAAATCGGGTGTGGAGGCGAGTTCAGGGGTCATGGGTAGGCAATGAAGTGGCTAAAAGGTTCTTAGGAATGAGGGCCTTAGGAATTGCTGAAAAGAGAAGGGCCTGAGCCGTTGGGCTGAACCAGCCCAAAATGTGACCAGGCGGCGCTAGTGGCCTGCCGGCCCCTTGGTGTTCGCTGCAGAAAGCCCTGCTGAATGAGGTAGGGCTCAATGACATCTTCAATGGTTTCACGGTCTTCGCCAATGGCTGCTGCCAGGTTTTCAATGCCGACCGGCCCCCCTTGGAATTTTTCAAGAATGGTCTGAAGAAGCCGTTGGTCCATAAGGTCAAAACCTTGGTCGTCCACCTCAAGCAACTGGAGTGCTGCCTGGGCAACGGTTGCAGTAATTTCACCATTGGCGCGAACCTGGGCGTAGTCGCGAACACGACGCAGAAGTCTGTTCGCAATACGCGGCGTACCGCGCGAGCGCCTGGCGATCTCAAGGGCACCGTCTTTTGTAATGGCAGCCTGTAACAAACCGGCGGAGCGGTGAACAATGACAGCCATGTCCGTGACCGAGTAAAACTCAAGCCTGCCGACAATACCGAAGCGGTCACGCAGAGGGCCTGTAAGCATGCCCGCGCGGGTCGTTGCTCCCACCAGGGTGAAGGGTGGAAGGTCAAGCTTAATGGAGCGTGCGGCGGGCCCCTCGCCAATCATGATGTCGAGTTTGAAGTCTTCAAGCGCGGGGTACAGAATTTCTTCGACCACGGGGCTCAGACGATGAATCTCGTCAATAAAAAGAATGTCATTAGCCTCAAGGTTGGTCAGCATGGCCGCAAGGTCGCCGGCTCGTTCAATGACAGGCCCTGAGGTCTGTCGAAGCTGCACACCCATTTCGTGGGCAAGAATATGGGCGAGTGTGGTTTTACCCAGCCCTGGGGGGCCAAAAAGAAGGACATGGTCTAGGGCGTCGCCTCGCTGGCGCGCCGCTTGGATAAAGATGTCGAGCTGATCTTTCACTTTGGGCTGACCAATGTAGTCGCCGAGCGTTTTAGGCCGCAGGGCACGTTCAAGCGTCTCTTCTGCAGAGCCTGCCGCCTGGGCATTCACCAGCCTCTCCGAGGCTGCCACTGGCGCAGACGGGCTCGATGAGGCCGTCGCCGGCCGGTCGGCGGAGCCTTTGGGCGCAACAAGGGCGTCGTGCTCAATCATGTCCCCCAGTGTAACCGAGGGGCTAGCGGGCTAACAGCTTTAAGGCCTGACGTATACCTTCGGACAGATCTTCAACACTGCCCAGTTGCTTTAAGGCCTGCTGGATTTCTTTGTCGCTGTATCCCAAGGCCTGTAGGGCATGGCCCACCTCGAGGGTGACTTCCGATGACTGGCTCGAGCCGCCAGCCGCCGCAACGCCGGGAAGGCTTTCGACTAGACGCCCCTTGAGCTCCAAAAGCATGCGCTCGGCGGTCTTCTTACCAATTCCAGGCACGCGAACAAGGCCTGAGACGTCTTGCATGCTGACCGCAGCAACCAGCTGGTTCACACTTAGGCCCGAGAGCACAGCCAGCGCAATGCGAGGGCCAACGCCTGAGACCTTAATAAGCTCCCGAAAGGTCTGTCGTTCGGCCTGTGTAAGAAAACCGTAAAGAAGCTGCGCATCTTCACGCACAACAAAATGAGTAAGCAGTTTTACGGGCTGGCCCAGCTCCGGGAGGCTGAAATAGCTGCTCATGGGCAGGTCAATGCTATAGCCAACGCCATGGGCATCGACCACGATGCTGGGGGGTGTTTTCTCAACCAAGAGGCCAGAGAGTTGCGCGATCATG
>JALRJP010000036.1 GCA_023261135.1 Burkholderiaceae bacterium
AGACCCCTGCTCGACCGGACTGGCAGGTAACGAACTCCTTTGCCACAAGGTTCAGTCCATCGCGCAAAGGGGTAATGAAGCAGACATCGGCCGCACAGTACCAAGAGACCAACGTTTCAAAATCAATAGGTTGGGTGAATAAAAGAATAGGGCTCCAAGACAGCTTTGAGAAATGTCCATTAATACGTCCGACGCGTCGCTCAATTTCATCTTGAATGTCTTCGTAGACATTCATGCCACGCGAGGGTGCAACACTGGTTAAGCAAAGCTTAATGCGTCCATGCCATTGCGGTTCACGCTCAAGTAACCTTTCAAAGGCATCAAGCATCTCACAGGTTCCCTTGGTGTAGTCCACACGGCCCACCGAAAAGATCATCTTCTCAACGTTGAGCTCACGCCGAATCTCAGCCACTCTTTGTTGGGAGGCCTTCTTTTTAAGGGTGCGTTGAATAAGAGCGGTATCAATACCAATAGGCACCGCATCAAGCTGACAAAGGTGGTCTTTGTTTCGTAAGACGCTGGTGTAAGAGGCCTGATGCAGAACGCTACCCACCTGGGCAAGCTCTTTGCCTACGAACTGGCGTCGCAAGGGCTGTGCCCGGCAGAAGGCCTCGGCGCAGTTGGCAAAGTTGTCGGCATAGCGCGGCACATGAAATCCCACCCGATGGCATTGGAGCAGGCTTTCTAAAATTTCTTCGCGCCATGGAAGAATGCCGAAGATATCGGCAGGGGGAAAGGGCGTGTGATGAAAGAAGCTAATGACAAGGTCACGTCGCTCGGCCTTGACCAGCCCTGGAACTAGCCAAAGATTGTAGTCATGGACCCAGACTGTTGCGCCGTGGGCTGCGGTTTTGCAGACAGCTTTTGCAAAGAGTGCGTTGACTTCGCGAAAGGCCTCCCAGTCGGCGGCGTCGTAATCGAAGCGCCCAGGGAAACCGTGAAGAATGGGCCATAAGGCTGCCTTTGACGTGACGTGATAAAACGAACCTACTTGCTCACGTGTGAGCCCCATGCGTACAACCCGAAGTGGTGTTTCTTTTTGTGCCTCGACAATGGCTTCGCCCAGAATCTTTCCAGCCTGATCGGCCTCATCGACATGGCTCCATGCAAGCCACACGGCCTCTGATGGATTCGGAAGACTTGCACAAAATCCTTTGAGGCTTGGAATAATGCCGTTCGGACTGCGGTGCGGACGTAGGGATACTTTGCCGTTCTCCTCGTATTCCTCGAAGGGTTGTCGGTGGTAAACCAGTACAAATTGGGCCGATCCAGTCATGGTCGTGGGTTCCTTAGCTAGGTTTCTGTCCAGCCCATTTGCTGAAGGGCTTCGTGAATTCCTGCTGCGCCGGCTTGGCTTGCAAACAGAAGTTGAGGATTGTTGTGAGCACCTGACAGCGCTTTTTTCAGCAAGGGCTCGGCATTTGCGACGACCACCGCAGGCATCGGTAGTTGCAGCATGGCTAAGTCATTTAGGGTGTCGCCTGCCACTAAGACGTTATTAGGGTCTAAACCCCAGTAGTTGAGCAGCCAATTAACTGCGAACCCCTTGTGGACGCCCGGTGGCAGTGCGTCAAGGTATTGGTTGTCTGATAGCAGGCTATCAAAGCCAAGCGCCTGTATTCGTTTGCTGGCTTGTCTTGCGGTCTCAGGGTCATCAAAGTAGAGGCTGTAGCGATACGGCCCAAATAATGGTTGTTCACGAAGGCCGCGGCTAGAAAAGTCGTTAAGTTCAGTGCGTAGCCGCAGTTGACCATCACCCCAAAGAGACTGCATCAGTGTCTCGTAGCCGGGGCTAAGGACCTGACCGTCGCCTGCCCAAAGGCTTGTGCCGACATCCCCAATAACGGCTTTAGGCCGCGGCAGCTCACCGGAATCAATAGCAGGGAAAATGCGCTGATGCGATCGGCCGGACACATAGACAAGGCCTATTTTGTGAGTGTTCAGTGCTTCAAGGAGGCGTAACTGGTCTTGCCTGGTCCCGCCAAGAAAGGTTCCATCAAGATCTGTAAAAAGAAATTTCAAAAATATTTAAGCAAATATAAATAGGACAAGTAATGAAGGACTTCGCCCCAAAGGGGTCTGGCCGGCAGATTCATGAAGGTTTGACGGCCGTGCTGGCGGCAGGTCGAGCAGAGGCTCGTCTTACGAATAATTTGATGCTTGGCGCGCCCGGCAGGATTCGAACCCACGACCCCCTGGTTCGTAGCCAGGTACTCTATCCAACTGAGCTACGGGCGCTCTTGTGTGTAGCAATAACTACCACCACAAAAAAACTAAGCCTTACATTGTACCACTGCCGGCAGCTCGCGCGTCGGCCTCGCTGGCAGCAAGGGCTGTCTTCATAAGGTCCGCCATAGTGCGCGCCTCGATCTTATCCATGATATTGGCCCGGTGTGCCTCTACGGTTTTAATGCTTATGTTCAAGTCGTCGGCTATTTGCTTGTTCAGTCGACCTGAGACGATACGTTCAAGCACTTGCTGCTCTCGGGGGGTAAGGCGTGCAAGCAGCTCCTTGGCCCGCTTTGCACCGAGCGTTTTCTCCTCATCGTCTCGCAACTGTTGAAACGCCTTGGCCACAAGGGCGCAGAGCTGCTCGTCGTTAAATGGCTTTTCAAGAAAATCAACCGCCCCCTTTTTCATGCTGTCGACCGCCATGGGGACATTGCCGTGGCCGGTGATGAAAATGAGCGGAATTCTATAGCCACGCTCGAGCAGCTCCTCATGCAGCTCGGTTCCCGTCATGCCCGGCATACGCACATCTAGAATGAGACAGGCCATTTGATTCGAGAGCTTAGGTAGGTTGGAGAGAAACCGCTCAGCACTTTCAAGTGAGGTAACCCGAAACCCGTTGCCCTCGAGCAACCAACGGAGTGAGTCGCGCACAGCCTCGTCATCATCTACAACATAGACCATCTCAATCATTTTGTTTTCTCCATGACAGGCAGGCGTTCGCTTTCGAGAACAGGCTCAAGTGGCAGACTAAACTGGAAGAGGCAACCACCCTCGGGGTTGTCTTCAAACCAGAGCCTGCCCTGATGAGACTCAATGATAGACCGACAGATGTTAAGTCCCATTCCCATGCCCTCGGTTTTTGTGGTGTAAAACGAATCAAAAATGTGGTCCCGCACGTCCGGGGCCATTCCCCGTCCGCGGTCGCGCACGGCAAAGACCATATGGTCATCACGGGTTGAGACCGATAGGTGAAGCTCTTTCTGGCTGCTCTCCTTCATGGAGTCCATGCCGTTCTTTAAAAGATTCATAAGTACTTGCTCTATGAGTATGGGGTCAACGTTAATGGCAGGAAGGTTCGGAGTAATGGACTTGGTAATGCTTACGCCAAGCGACTGGGCATCAATTTCGGCGAGGCCCAGAGCGTCTGCCACAATGGCAGCAGGGTCAACAAACTTTCGTATGGGGTCGCTGCGCTTAACAAAGCTGCGTATACGTCGAATGACCTGGCCCGCCCTTTCGGCCTGTTTGGCGGTCTTCACCAGCATGCCCTCAAGCTCTTCGCAGGGCAGGTTCTCTCCGCGCTGCGCTGCGGCGCGAATGCGGGCTGTGGCTCCCATGGTGTAGTTGGCTATTGCCGTTAAAGGCTGATTCAGCTCATGGGCGAGTGAAGAGGCCATTTCTCCCATATTGATAAGGCGCGATGTCTGCTCAAGCCTCTCGTACTGAAGGCGCTGGTTTTCTTCCGCGATATGCCTTTGGGTGATGTCTGTCGCCACCACAAGTTGAACTAAACGCCCATCAACCCATTGAATACTTCGACTGCGAACATCAAACCAGCGTTGCACGGCACCATTGAAAAACTCGCGGCTGTCGGCCCATGGAGAGCGATGGGCTGCACTCAGGAGGCGATGGCCAATTTCAAGGGAGTCTCCGAACCACTTGCGATAGGCTTCATTGGCGAACAGGAGCTCATTCTCGGGAGCAGGCGGTGCGACTGAAACAGCCGCGTCGAGCGATTGCAGCACCGTAATAAAACGTTCTTGGGCTTGGGCAAGCTCGGCTCGAATACGACTGGGTTCCGTGATGTCTGTAACCGAAGTCATCCAGCCCGCCTGAAGGCCATCGGGGCCGCGCAGGGGCGAAGTGTACATTCGGCATATAAGGCGCCGCCCATCACTATGCATGACATTGACTTGGGTGTTGACCTGTTTGAGGTCACCTTTCAGGAGTCGACGTAGGTTTACTTCCAGCTGACGTCGCTCCTCGGGGGGCCAGTAGGGGTAGGGGGGTTCTGCGCCAACAAGGGCTTCTTGAGGCAGCCCAACAATTCGACAAAAGGCGGGGTTGACGTAGGTGATTCTGCCGTCGGGGTTAATAGTGCGCATGCCCGTGGGCATGGAGTCTTCCATGGCCCGACGAAAGGCAATCTCTCGCAAGAGTTCTTGTTCTGCGCGGGGATGACCTGGCCGTAAGAGGCCTAGCAGCCAGTTTTTCATAGCAAACAGTGTAACGGCCTTTAGGAAGACGGCTGCTTATATTTCTTAATATGAAATCTTATGCCGCATCGCGAAAATTTGCTTGATCCAGTGCAAAAAGCCTCGGACAATCAAATTATTGCTAAAGGAGACTTCTCTATGTCCACGCTTCCTCCGCATGTCAGCCAGCAGGTCCATACCGCCGCAGACACCGATCCTCAGGAGACCATTGAGTGGCGGGAGGCCCTTGATGCCGTCATTGCGCGTGAGGGTCCCGAGCGGGCCCAGTTTTTGGTTGAGGCCCTTATTGATGAAACCCGTCGCGCCGGTGGTTTCATTCCCTTCTCAGCCAATACGGCCTACGTCAACACTATTCCCCTCGCGCGTGAGGAGCACTGCCCCGGCAATCTAGAGTACGAAGAGCGACTGCGTTCCTGGATGCGCTGGAATGCCATGGCCATGGTGGTGCGCGCCAATCGTCACGATGGGGACCTTGGCGGCCACATATCAAGTTTTGCCTCCTTGGCCAACATGCTTGGTATTGGCTTTAACCACTTTTGGAAAGGGCCAGACCATCCTCAGGGGCAAGACCTTCTTTTTATTCAGGGGCACTCCAGTCCCGGAATTTATGCGCGCTCCTTCTTAGAAGGTCGCCTTACCGAAGATCATTTAAATAACTTTCGCCGTGAGGTCGATGGCCAAGGCTTGTCCAGTTATCCTCACCCGCAGCTTATGCCGGACTTTTGGCAGTTCCCCACGGTCTCCATGGGACTTGGCCCAATTATGGCCATTTATCAGGCGCGTTTCCTTAAGTACTTGCATGCACGGGGTATCGCTGACACGGCCGAGCGAAAAGTCTGGGCTTTTTGTGGCGATGGTGAAATGGACGAGCCTGAGTCCATGGGCGCGATTGGAATGGCCTCGCGCGAAAAGCTCGACAACCTGGTGATGGTGGTCAACTGCAACCTGCAGCGTCTGGATGGCCCGGTGCGCGGCAATGGCAAGATCATTCAAGAGCTCGAGAGCGACTTTCGCGGTGCCGGTTGGAATGTGATTAAGGTCATTTGGGGTGGTTACTGGGATCCGCTCTTAGCCATGGATCACGATGGCATTCTTAAGAAGGTCATGATGGATACGGTCGATGGTGAATACCAGAACTACAAGGCTAAGGGCGGCGCCTACACCCGGGAGCATTTCTTCGGTAAGCACCCGGAACTCAAGGCCATGGTCGATCATCTTTCCGATGACGACATCATGCGTCTGAACCGGGGCGGCCACGATCCCTACAAAATTTATGCGGCCTACCATGCGGCGGTGAACCACACGGGGCAGCCCACGGTCATTCTTGTCAAGACGATTAAAGGTTTTGGAATGGGTAAGGTCGCCGAAGGCCGTAATACCGCGCACCAGACCAAGAAGCTTGATGACACCGCCATTAAAGAATTCCGTGACCGGTTTGGCATTCCCATTTCTGATGAACAACTGGCCTCTGTGCCTTTCTTAAAGCCTGCGGAAGATGCCCCTGAACTTAAGTACATGCACGAGCGACGTAAGGCCCTGGGCGGGTATTTGCCGTCGCGTCGGGTAAAGGCCGAAGAGGCCTTGTTGGTTCCAGGGCTTGATATGTTCGCCCCTGTGCTCGAGCCGACTGCAGAGGGTCGTGAAATTTCCACCACGCAGGCCTATGTGCGTTGCCTTACTCAGCTCTTGCGAGACAAGTCGCTCGGACCTCGTGTCGTTCCTATTCTGGTGGACGAGGCACGTACCTTCGGCATGGAGGGCCTCTTCCGACAAATTGGAATTTATTCGGTGGAGGGCCAGAAGTACGAGCCCGTGGATCGCGATCAGGTGATGTACTACCGCGAAGATATGAAGGGGCAGATTCTGCAAGAGGGTATTAACGAGGCGGGTGGTATGAGCTCGTGGATTGCGGCGGCTACGTCCTATTCCACCAATAACCGCATCATGATTCCTTTCTTCATTTACTACTCCATGTTTGGTCTTCAGCGTGTGGGCGACCTGGCCTGGGCGGCGGGTGACATGCGCGCACGTGGATTTTTACTTGGCGGTACTGCGGGTCGCACCACGCTCAATGGTGAAGGCCTGCAACACGAAGACGGGCATAGTCAGTTGTTCGCATCGGCCATTCCAAACTGTGTTTCGTACGACCCCACCTTTGCGCATGAAGTGGCTGTCATTCTTCATAGCGGCTTAAAGCGTATGGTCGAGCATCAAGAGGATGTCTTCTTCTACCTCACCTTAATGAATGAAAACTACGAGCATCCCGGTCTTATTAAGGGAACGGAAGAGCAGATTCTTAAGGGCATGTATCTGTTAAAAACCGTTGGTGATAAGAAGGCCAAGCAACGTGTTCAACTGCTGGGTAGTGGCACCATTCTTCGCGAGGTCATGGCTGCAGCCGATCTGCTTGCAACGGACTTCGGTATTGCCAGTGATATTTGGAGCTGCCCAAGCTTTAACGAACTGCGCCGTGAAGGTCTTGATGCTCAGCGCTACAACCTTTTGCATCCTACCGAGAAGCCCCGCGTAGCCTTTGTGACTCAGCAGCTAAAAGGCCATGAAGGTCCCGTGGTCGCGGCCACCGATTACATGAAAACCTTTGCTGATCAAATTCGCCCCTTTATTCCGGAGGGTCGTCGTTATACGGTGCTGGGTACCGATGGCTTTGGCCGGTCCGACACGCGGGCCAAGCTTCGTGAGTTCTTCGAGGTCGATCGTCGCTATGTTGCTATTGCCGCGCTTTACAGCCTTATGCAAGACGGGTCCTTGGATGCGAAGTCCGTTGATACTGCTATCAAGAAGTACGGCATTAACACCGAGCGGTCGAACCCTGCAATGGTTCTTTAAGCCATCTCGTTAAAGGAAGACAAGCCAATGGCACAGATTGAGATCAAGGTTCCGGACATTGGGGACTTTAAAGAGGTGGAGGTGATTGAGGTATTGGTTTCGCCGGGAGATGTTTTGTCGGTGGAGCAAAGCTTAATCACGGTAGAAAGTGACAAGGCGTCCATGGAGATTCCGTGCTCGCACGCGGGCAAGCTTATTAGCTTGGCGGTGAAGGTAGGGGACAAGGTAAGCGAGGGGACGGTGCTGGGTGTGGTGGATGCCGATGCTCAAGAAGGCGCAAAGGAAATAGGCGCCGAGGGCGTGAAGTCCCCGACCGAGGGGGCCGTTTCCGCTGCGTCGTTTGCCTCGGCAGAGATAGCCTCCTCGGCCGAAAAGGTCACGTCCTCAGAGGTCATCTCCGCCTCAGCCGCCGCTCCATCACCCACGCTCGCCACTGCCTCTGCCCCGACAGTCGCCGCTGCCGCTTCGCATTCGCCGCTACAAACCTACAGTGGCAAAGCCGACATTGAGACCGAGATGCTGGTGCTTGGTGCGGGGCCTGGTGGTTATTCCGCGGCGTTCCGTGCTTCAGATTTGGGTATGACCACTGTGTTGGTCGAGCGCTTCAGCACACTGGGTGGTGTCTGCCTGAACGTTGGTTGCATTCCTTCTAAGGCTCTATTGCATGTGGCTGCTGTTATGGACGAGACCAAGGCCATGGCCGCACATGGTATTTCTTTTGGTGAGCCTCAGGTTGATCTTGACAAGCTTCGTGGCTGGAAAGAAAAAGTGGTGGGCAAGCTCACGGGTGGGCTTGCTGGCATGGCGAAGGCCCGCAAGGTTACTGTGGTGCAGGGTGTGGGGCAGTTCCTCGACTCGTTTCATTTGGAGGTTACAAACGAGGCAGGGGGCAAGCAGGTCATTAAGTTTGCGAAGGCTATTGTGGCGGCGGGTTCCGAGGCTGTAAAACTTCCCTTCCTTCCTGATGATCCTCGGGTTGTAACCTCCACAGGGGCGCTTGAGCTTCGCCAACGACCTAAGCGTATGCTTGTTATTGGCGGCGGCATTATTGGCCTTGAAATGGCTACGGTCTATTCCACCTTAGGCGCCCGGGTGGATGTTGTAGAGATGATGGACGGCCTCATGATGGGAGCCGACCGCGACCTTGTTAAGGTCTGGCAAAAGTTCAATGAGCATTGGTTCGACAACATTTGGCTCGGAACAAAAACCATTGGGGCCGAGGCCAAAGACGATGGCATTCATGTTCGCTTCGAGGGCGGTAAGGCGCCCACCGAGTCGCAGTGCTACGACCTTGTGCTGCAGGCGGTAGGCCGCAGGCCAAATGGTAAGGCCATTGGTGCCGACCAGGCGGGCATTGAGGTGAATGACAGAGGCTTTCTGAATGTTGATGCGCAGATGCGCACCACGCAGTCACACATTTTTGCTATTGGCGATATTGTTGGCCAGCCTATGCTTGCCCACAAAGCGGTGCACGAGGGCCATGTGGCGGCTGAGGCCGCGGCAGGCCAGAAGTCGTTCTTCGATGCACGCGTTATTCCTTCAGTGGCCTACACCGACCCTGAAGTGGCCTGGGTGGGGCTTACGGAGGATGAAGCCAAAGCCAAGGGCGTGAAGCTCGAGAAGGCGGTCTTTCCTTGGGCGGCCTCCGGTCGTGCTATTGCCAATGGCCGTGACGAAGGTTTCACGAAGTTACTTGTGGATGCTGCAACACATCGGGTTGTGGGCGGCGGCATTGTAGGCACGCATGCCGGCGACATGATTGGTGAACTGGCCCTCGCTATTGAAATGGGCTGCGACCCCACCGACATCGGCAAAACCATTCATCCGCACCCGACCCTTGGCGAAACCATTGGTATGGTGGCAGAAGTCTTCGAGGGTGTTTGTACCGATCTGCCCCCCGTGAGAAAACGCTAGAACACATGCCTCAAACGGCAGGCATGGCGGCGATGAACCGACAGGACTTTTTGTTACTCATTGTGCTGACGATTTGTTGGGGAGTGAACTGGCCGCTTATTAAGCTTGCTGTCACGTCCTTCCCACCCTTGGCATTTCGCTCATGGTCGATGCTTCTGGGATTGGTTTTCCTAGCTCCTTTTCTCGTCATGCGTGCTGAGCGTTTTTGGCCGCAGAGGACCGAGTGGCGTTCGATCGTGTTGCTATCGATCCCGAACATGGCTCTTTTCCATTGGTTAATGATTATCTCTCTACCGCATATTTCTTCGGGACGTGCGGCCATACTTGCTTACACCATGCCGGCCTGGGCAGCCATTTCTGGCATGCTTATTTTTGGTCATCGGCCAAAGCCTTTCCAGCTGGTTGCTGTCGGTCTGGCTCTAATCGCGACCCTCCTTCTCTCAATAAGCGAGTTTTCTTCTCTCACGGGAAGTCCAATGAGTGTCTTGATGATGCTCGTAGCAGCGGCGAGTTGGGGCTACGGGACTGTTTTAATGAAGCAGACTCGGCTAAGTATTTCGAATGCATCCCTTCTTTTCTGGATGCTTACGATTAGTGGCGTGTTAATTGCACTAAGTTCACTGGTGTCTGAGCTACCGAGTTATCGCTTGCCAACGGTCTTTGAATGGATCGCGATTATTTATAACGCATTGGTGGTGTTTGCCATCTGTCACATTCTTTGGTTTCGTCTGGCAAGGAAGTTGCCACCCGTTGTTAGCAGTCTCGCCATTATGTTGATTCCGCCTATCGGTGTTTTTACGGGATCGCTCACCATTAATGAGTCGATCGGAATCTACGATATTGTCGCGCTTCTTCTTATTCTGATTTCAATGGCTGTTGTTCTTAGCCCAGGGCTTAAAAAAAATAGTTCTACGTAAGCGGTGGGCTTATTTAAGGTTTGCTAGCTGAGATTAATGCGAAGTTTTTGGACCTGAGCTCGAACTTGGCTGGGAGCAGTCCCACCCACGTGGTCTCTTGCCTGAAGTGCGCCCTCGGGGCGAAGCACCGTGAAGATGTCGTCTTGAATAAGGGCATTAAAGTTTTGCAGCTCAGCAAGGCTTAGGTCTTCAAGGCCACAGTTTTTCTCAACGGCGTGTCGCACAGCAAGCGCCACGGCTTCATGGGCATCCCGAAAAGGCAAGCCCTTCTTTACCAAATAGTCGGCCAGGTCGGTTGCGGTGGCATAGCCCTCGAGTACGGCAGCACGCATGGCATCGGCCTGGGGTTGAACTCCCGCCACCATGTCGGCAAAGGCTTTTAAAGTGTCGCGTACGGTATCGGCCGTATCAAAGAGCGGCTCTTTGTCTTCTTGATTGTCTTTGTTGTAGGCCAGGGGCTGGCCTTTCATAAGGGTAAGCAGGGCTACCAAATGCCCGTTCACCCTGCCGGTTTTGCCCCGTGCCAGCTCGGGAACATCGGGGTTTTTTTTCTGCGGCATGATGGAGGAGCCCGTGCAGAAGCGATCAGGCAGCTTGATAAAACCGTAGCGGCTGGTCATCCAAAGAATCAGTTCCTCGGAGAGCCTAGAAATGTGGGTCATGATAAGTGCACAAGCGGCTGTGAATTCAATGGCAAAGTCTCGGTCGCTCACCGCATCAAGGGAGTTTTCACACAGGCCCTCAAAGCCAAGCGTTTTGGCAACCCGTTCTCGGTCAATGGGGTAGCTTGTTCCGGCCAGGGCCGCTGCGCCTAAGGGGAGCCGGTTCACTCGGCGGCGGGCATCCACCAAGCGCTCGTCGTCGCGGGCAAACATGGCCTCGTAAGCCAGCATGTGATGACCAAAACTAATGGGCTGGGCCACTTGCAGGTGCGTGAAACCCGGCATCAGAGTGTCGGCATGGGCTTCGGCCTGGTTAATAAGGGCAAGCCTTAGGGCTTTAAGCTCCGATCGAATGGCATCAATCTCCCCTCGCAGCCAAAGCCGAATGTCGGTGGCCACCTGGTCGTTGCGGCTGCGTGCAGTGTGAAGCCTTTTGCCGGCATCGCCCACAAGGTCGGTTAGCCGCTTCTCAATGTTCAGATGCACGTCTTCCAGCGCCACAGACCATTCAAAACGGCCTGCACGAATCTCTTCAAGAAGGGTGGCCATCCCTTTTTCAATGGCCTGAAAGTCTTCTTTCGAGAGAAGGCCCACATGGCAGAGCATCTCGGCATGGGCGAGCGAGCCCTGAATATCAACCTCTGCAAGCCGTTGGTCAAAGCCCACCGAGGCAGTGTAGCGCTGCACCAGCTCAGAAACAGGCTCAGCAAAGCGGCCCGACCAGGCTTCATTTTTTTTGTTCAAGGAATTTGTCATGGCTGCATTACACTGTGGGAATTATGTGGATTATCGCATCACGTGAAAGCCGCCTTGCCATGTGGCAGGCCGAGCATGTTCAGTCTCTTCTTCAAAAGTCATCGGGTCAGCCTGTGACCATACTGGGCATGACCACCCGTGGCGATCAGATTCTTGATAAGACTCTCTCGAAGGTTGGTGGCAAGGGGCTCTTTGTGAAGGAGCTTGAAACGGCGCTTGCCGAGGGCAGGGCACACTTGGCTGTGCATTCTTTAAAAGATGTCCCTATGGAACTGCCCGAGGGGTTTGAGCTTGCTGCCGTTATGCAGCGTGAAGACCCCCGCGATGCGCTGGTGTCACCTAACTATGAAAGCCTGGACTCGCTGCCCGAAGGCGCTGTGGTGGGCACCAGCAGCCTACGTCGTGAATCTCAACTGCGGCATAGGTTTCCCCACCTCAAAATCGTACCCCTGCGCGGCAACCTCGATACGCGGCTTGCCAAACTCGACCGCGGCGAGATGCAGGCCATTATTCTTGCTGCGGCGGGTCTTAAGCGATTAGGACTTGTCGAGCGTATTCGTCAGGTGATTCCGCCCGAACTTATGCTTCCTGCTGCCGGGCAGGGTGCTCTTGGCATCGAGATTCGGGCAGGGGACCAGGCAAGCCACACCCTTGTTTCCAGCCTTGCAGATAGCAACACCTTCGAAGAGGTGCGTGCCGAGCGTGCGGTATCGCGCGCCCTTGGTGGAAGCTGTCAGGTGCCTCTGGCCGCTTATTGCACAAGGGAGTCCAATGGCCAGCTTTGGCTTCGTGCGCGGCTGGGCATGCCCGATGGCTCCGTACTGCACGCTGTTGATATAAAAGGCAGCGACCCCGAGGCCCTTGGTATACAGGCCGCGCAGGACCTGCGTGGCATGGGTGCCGATTCAATTTTGGCCACGCTTAATCAGGCTTCTTAATACTGTGAGCGGCGCTATCCCTGCGCTGGTTATTGATACACGCCCTGTTTGGGAGCCACCCGTTCAGACCAATGGTTTTATAGATTTTGCTCTGCCTTATGTGGCCGCCCCCCTGCAAACCTTACGTCGACTGCCTCAGTCTTCACTGCTTAACGACTGGTCCGCTCTGCGTTCGGCAAAGTTGGACCAAGTGGCAGGTTTGGCGATTGTTGCAACAAGCCCCGCCAGTGTCGAAGCCTTGCAGGGTATGCCGGGGCTCTCTGAAGAAATAGCCACTTCGCTTGTTAGAAGGGAGTCGCCACTTTTTGCCGTGGGCGCGGCGTCTGCAAGGTATCTTGCCGTCTGGGCAAGCAGCCACGGCTTGGCTGCCGACGTGCATGCGCCAGCAAATGACTCCGGTGTTCAGGCCTTCGTGAAACTTCTCGGCAAGACGTCGCCGCCTTATCCTTGTTTTGTTTTGCTTGAGTCCACCAGCAATCAGCCGGATCTTGCTCTAAGCCTTCGTGAGAATGGCTTGCAGGCGGAACGTTTGGGTCTTTACGAGCGTCTGGACTGCCCCTTGGCCAGTCATCTTACGAAGGTCTCGCTACCTCAGGCCGGCCATGTTTATGTTCTTGTCTCAAGCTCAAGCCTGGTGGGTCGGGCGTCCTCCGAGCTGCGCCAGGCGGGCCTTGACCCACACGAGGTTCGTTGGCTGTGTCATCACGACAAGATTCTACGGTTGCTTGAGGCGGCTGGTTTTCCCCATCGTTACTGCATAGACAACCTCGACCCGGGGACAATTCTTGCCAAGGTCATCGAGTTGTCGCGCATGAACGACTAAACTAGGCATATGACCACTTCCGATTCGTCCCCCCAAGAAAAAGCTGCAGTTGCAGATACGGCCAAGCCTCCTCAACCGGTAGACCGGCCAAAGGCTGCAGCGGCGACTAATACGGGTGCCTCAGCATCCGCCTCCGCCTCTGCCGCAGCCGCAGGTTCAGGCTGGAAGGCGGGGCTCGTCCTTGCTCTGGTTTTTCTTCTGCTTTTAATCGCTGGAACCGGTTATTTAATTAAACACAACGAGCCGGTTGCGCGACAGCTTTTAAGCTGGAACGTGCAGCTGCCAGCCTGGCTGTTACCGCCATCGCTTTCGCAGTCGGGGTCTGATCCTGCCACAGGCTCAGCCGCGCTCGCGGGGTCCTCGGCCGCTCAAACTTCGCCGTCAACCAACGCAAGCACGCTGGGCTCAGATCCATCGTCAACACCGGGCCCGGCCAGTGCAGACACCTCCGGTCCTGTCTCAGGCGCCGGTGTTGGTTCTGGCCAGGCCGCAAGCCTGCCGTTGCCCGCCCCGGTTGCAAGCCTGCCGCCCCCACCCATTCGCCCTTCGCCTCAGCTTGATCCTGCCTTTCGGACCGCTCTAAACGCTGTTGACCAGCTTGCGCGTGGCCTGCTTGCCTTGCCTGCTGGACCGCAAAAGCCTAGCCTTCCGAAGGCCCAGGCCCCCAAGGAGTCGGGCAGTCTTCTTGCAGGGGTAGAGACTCCAGCCATGCTTGAGCCAGGCGTATTTGAGAAGAGCCTTGATTTTCTGCGCAGCCTTGTGCGAGTGCAGTCTGTGCA
>JALRJP010000037.1 GCA_023261135.1 Burkholderiaceae bacterium
GATCGGAGATACGATATACACCAGACGGAAACTTGGATTCAGTCGTCGCGATACAGTGAAGTCGCCAGGGGATTTTTGGGCTGTTTGAGTCGCGTGTAAAAAACTTAAAAAAAACTGAGATTGTGCGTTGACACTAAAATGTAACTCTCTATAATGCGCCTTCTCGGCTAGGGGTGGTTAGCTCAGCTGGGAGAGCATCTGCCTTACAAGCAGAGGGTCGGCGGTTCGATCCCGTCACCACCCACCAATTTCTTCTTGAAATTGGATCCGAAAAAACAACCGTTGCGTCGTGCAACGTCTACCTGGAGCGGTAGTTCAGTTGGTTAGAATACCGGCCTGTCACGCCGGGGGTCGCGGGTTCGAGTCCCGTCCGCTCCGCCAACATTCTCTATGCTAGACGCCTTTCGTCGTAACCGCCGGCTTCTTCAGTTTCTTCTGTTGCTAGTCATTGTTCCCTCCTTCGTTATCGTTGGTGCCTGGGACATGGTGAATCCACAGGCGTCTTCCTCAGGACTTGCGGAGGTCGATGGCCGCCCTATTACCCAGCAGCAGTGGCAGCAGGCACACCAACGCTCGCTTGATGCCATGTCAGCTCAGTTTGGCGGTCAACTGCCTTTATCGGCCTTTGATACGCCAGCAAGTAAGGTGCAGACCCTTGACGAGCTCATTCAACGCGAGGTGGCTTTCATATCGGCCCTAAGTTCGCGTTTGTTTATCCCCGATGAACAGTTGGCGGCTCTTATTGCCGAGGTTCCTCAGTTTAAGGTTGATGGTCGCTACAACTTTGAGCATGCCAAAAAGTTCCTCGAGGCAAGGGGTCTCTCGACGCAACAGTTTGAATCCGATCTTCGCAGTGACCTCATGGCCGAGAGGCTTCCTCGAGCCATTGCTGAATCACAATTCAGTTCCCGTGTGCTTGCTCGCAGGCTGAGTCGCTCTGAGTCGGAGTCGCGTCGACTCTGGCTTCTTAGTTTTCCTTCAGAGGCGTTCCTTGCTCAAGCCAAGCCAAGTCCACAAGACATTGAGGCATCCTATCAAGCCCGTTTGTCAGAATTTCAGACCCGTGAAAAGGTCGACATTGAGCTTGTCGTTCTTAAGGATCCGAGTTCAGCCGATCTCATCGAGCAGTTTAGTAACCTCGTTTATGAGCAGAGTGATTCCCTAAAGCCAGTCGCCCAGGCGCTTGGCCTTCGTGTCTCCTCGTTCAAAGGGCTCTTACGAAATGAGCCTTTTTCGGCAGCAGGCTTGTCTAATGACGATCAGCTGGCCCTTAATCATGAGGCGGTTCGTGCGGCGCTTTTCTCAAATGATGTTCTAGTGGAAAAGCGCAATACCGAGTCCATCGAGGTGCGACCGGGCCTCTTTGTGAGCGCGCGTGTCGTCTCGCATGACCCGCCGAAGCCTCTTGCTTTGGCTGCGGTCGAAGGCCAGATTCGTACGGATCTACAAATGAAGAAGGCAGCCGAACTGGCTCGCCTGGCTGCCCAACAGTGGGCAGACGGTAATAAAGACAAGCTTGTTTCAAGGCCTGTCGATGCTCGGGAATTCTGGGTGACTCGTGCCTCGTTATCGACGCTTCAGCCGCTTGTTGCGAAGGCTGGTCCGTCTGCACTGCGTGATCTTGGAATGCAAATTTTCGCCTCTGATTTTTCTATGAAACAGCCAAGGGTTGTTGAGATAGGTTCAAGCTTTGGAAGTGTGGTTGCCGTTTGGGTTGAGTCACGGCTCGCAGCCGAGACGCAGGCCGAGGTACGCGAGCGCGTTGGTGCACTTTTCTCGAGCCTTGAACGACTTGAAGCTCAGGAATCTTTTTCGGCCTGGATTCGTTACCGAGAAGAAGTGCTCGATGTAAAGCGCTACCCAGAAAGGCTTGCCGCCAGCAATTCGTAGTCTTTCTCTGTAATGCCGGTTAGGTTAAGAACGCGTGCATTCTTAATGCCTGGGAAGTTTCTTTCAATAGAGTTTATATAGCTCGGGTCGTAGTGCTCGGTAAGAATTGCATCGACAAAATCGTCCCACTCTTGGTTTTCTACTTTTTTAAGCCAGGCATTGACACGCTCGTGCCCATGGCGTGTTGTGAGCTTCTTCAGTTGGATGACCAGTTCCTGCGGGTTGTCTAGAAAATGGCCATATTCCTCAAGAAGAAGCTGCACCCGATGGCTCTGGTTTGCGCGAAGGTCAAGGCATTCGCTTGCTCGCATGGCCAGAATAAGGGCTTCTGGGATCTGGACCTGACCGATTTTGCGACTTTCCGATTCCACATAAACAGGCAGGGTGGGGTTGAGGGTCTGAAGCGTATTCCAGAGTTGCGATTCAAAGAGTTTTTGGCTTGGCTGTTCGTCGCCCGGTCCAAGTCCAAGCAAGGAGCCCTTGTGACGGGCAAGTGCCTCTAGGTCGAGCACCTGAGAGCCTTGGACCGTTAGGGCCCTTAGAAGCCTTGTCTTACCGCATCCCGTCATGCCACAGATCACGCGCCATCTGAATCGTGCCACAAGCTCGGGCAAGCCTTTGACCAAGGCAGTTCGATAGGCTCGATAGCCTCCCTCTAGAACCTGCACTGGAAGGCCTACTTGGGCCAGGACATGGGCTAACGATCGACTCCGTTGGCCCCCTCGCCAGCAGTAGACCAGAACTCTGTCGTCCCGTTGCCAGCTGCGAATGGGCCCTTGCAGGTGCTTTGCAATATTGTTTGAGACCAAGGCCGCACCCAATTTCTTGGCCTCGAAGGCATTTTCTGCGTAAAGCGTCCCAACCTCATGCCTTTGCTGATCATCAAGAACAGGAAGATTGATGGCGTTGGGCAGATGATCGATTGCAAACTCCGAAGGAGAGCGAACATCGACAATAATTAGGCGCTGAGCCTTCAGGGCTTTCGAGGCAGGCGGTATAGGTTGCAGAATCGATTCCGCGCTTACAATGGCTGGTGTCATCAAATTGAAAAAATGAAGATATTCAACCTACAGTGTAAGCAAGGTCACACCTTTGAGGGCTGGTTTGCCTCCGCTGAAGCCTGTGATGATCAGCAAGGTCGAGGTCTGCTCGAGTGCCCCCTTTGCGCATCCCTTGCACACCGTATTCCGACGGCCTCTTACGTCATTTCTGGGTCATCCTCGCCGTCCAAGCCCCCGGCAGATGTCACTCCCCCCGAGGATGCTGCAGGCCCGAGCGTGCAGGCACCTGTTCGGGAGAAGATTATTGCAATGGCTCGCAGTCTTATTGAGCAGTCGGACTATGTGGGTCGAGACTTTCCGGAAGAGGCGCGTCGCATCCATTATCAAGAGGCGCCTGAGCGGTCTATTGTGGGCGAGGCCACCGTCCAAGAGGCAAAGGAGCTCATTGAAGAAGGCATTGATCTTGTACCCCTTCCCGCTGTAAGCGGGGCGAAGGGTAGGCTTCAATAGCTTGCGGTGCTAAGTGTTACCAAGGGCTTCGTTCTTCGAGGCCGGGTGAAAAAGCTGCACCACCGAGGGCTCACCTAATTCGGTCTCAAGCCAGCTGACCGGGAGGCTTTTGAATTCTGGGCGGTCGATGAGTCGGTTGAATGCCGCGAGTTCATGACCGATTTCAAGAAGAAGACTACCGTCTGACGCAAGGAAATGACCGTAATCGCCGAGAAGCGTGTGAATGAACGCCATCCCGTCCTCGCCGCCATGATGAGCAAGCTCTGGCTCCGCTTTAAATTCTTTGGGTAGTTCAGAGAAGGCCTGGGAGTTCACGTAGGGGGGATTACAGACAATTAGGTCAAAAATAGGGCGGGGGTCTAGCCCACCGAGCGCCTTCAGACCATTGCCCTCGACAAGGCTTATGCGAGACCCAAGCTTGTAGTCTTGAACATTCTCGTGGGCAAGGCTGAGGGCTTGTTTCGAAATGTCCAAAGCCCAGACCTGGCTGTTCGGTAGTGCCATGGCACTAAGAATCGCAAGGCAGCCGGATCCAGTACAGAGGTCAAGGACTTTTAAAGGCGATTCGGTGTGTTGAATGCTGGGCAGACTGAAAGGGCTGAGCCATTCGGCCAGAAACGACCTGGGAATAATGGCTCTTTGATCACTTTTGAAGCGAAAACCTCGCAGCCAAGCCTCTTTCAGAATATAGGCAGTGGGCTCTCGGTCGACCGTGCGGCGCCTGAGGGCGGTTGCAAGGGTTTCCCTCTCATTTTGGGTTAGCTTGGCGCACTCGAGACTAGGCTCGTTAAAGTCGATTGGCAGGGCAAGGCTTGAGTAAATGAGCCATCGGGCCTCGTCCATCCAGTTCATGCATCCCTGACCCAGTGCGCAGTCGGTTCGTCGCATCTCGCTGACTGAAAAACGCAGCCAATCTGCGAGGGTACAAAGCTCCTCTGTCCAACTGGCGTCATACGGGGGCCGCATTTAATTAGGGGCTTAGGCGGTCTGCCTTGCGGTTGACTGTGTGAGCAGCTTGGTCAGGCTTTGCAGGTAGATCTGAGCAAGTGGGAGAAGATCTGGTACCCGAATGCACTCGTTAACCTGATGAATGGTTGCGTTAACAGGACCGAACTCAATGACCTCACGGCAATGTTTGGCAATAAAGCGTCCGTCAGAGGTTCCACCGGTGGTGGAGAGTTGAGGATCAACCCCACATACAGAACGAATGCTTTCCTGAACAACATCGCAGAGTGTTCCGGGTGGGGTGAGGTAGGGGTCCCCACCAAGATTCCAGTCGATGTTGTAGCTCAGCCCGTGCCGGTTAAGAACAGACTCGAGTCGCTGCCTAAGCGCCTCTGGCGTGGAGACGCTTCCAAACCTAAAGTTAAAGTCAGCAACAAGCTCGCCTGGTATGACGTTGCCTGCACCGGTTCCAGAGTGAATATTGGAGACCTGCCATGTGGTTGCAGGGAAATACGTATTACCGTCATCCCAGCGGACCGCTGCGAGCTCGGCGAGAGCCGGTGCGAATCGATGAATGGGATTCTCGGCAAGATGCGGATACGCCACGTGGCCTTGCTTACCGCGAATGAAAAGCTTGCCCGACAATGTTCCTCTTCGCCCATTTTTTATAACGTCGCCAAGCTGACTGGTCGAGGTGGGCTCTCCAATAATGCAATAGTTCAGCGGCTCGCCACGATGTGCCAGTTCCCGCAGTACCTCGACCGTGCCGTGTAAGGCGGGCCCCTCTTCGTCAGAGGTAATGAGGTAGGCGATACGGCCATTAAACACGGGCGTCTGTTTGATGAAGGCCTCAGTTGCAGTAACAAAGGCCGCAACCGAGGACTTCATATCGGCAGCTCCGCGCCCATACAGGTAATCGGAATCGAGGCTTGCTGAGAACGGCGGGTGAAGCCATTTTTCGGCGGGACCTGGAGGCACGACATCAACATGGCCAGCCAAGACAACCGTTGGGCCTGGCATGCCACCTTCACGCACCGCCCATAGGTTTGTGACGTCGTGATAGTTAAGTAGCTCGGCCTTGAATCCAAGGGGTCGAAGTCGTGACGCTACGAGTTCACAGCAACCGCCGTCTGCGGGGGTGACCGATTCTCTTTGAATGAGCGCTTTTGCTAGATCAAGGGTCGCGTCGGCAAGAGTTTGGTTGTTTTGCATGAACGCGACGGCCTTAGTTGGATGGTGGAAAGAGGCTAGCGTAAAGGCTATCGGAAAACCCAACCGCAAGCTGGTCGTCATGTGTTACCAGAACGGGACGCTTTATAACAAGGGGTTGACTTAGCATAAGTTCAAGGGCGGAGGGTTGATCAATAATCTGCCGGCGCTGATCTTCTGCAAGCATGCGCCAAGTGCGACCGCGCTTGTTCAGAAGGCTATCAAAAGGAAGGTGCTTTAGCCATTCTTGTAGAAGCTCTTCAGTTGGGGCCTGCTTCTTGAAATCAATAAATGCATAGGACAGGCCTCTTGTATCAAGCCAGCGGCGGGCCGCGCGAACCTGATCGCATTGCTGAATACCAAAGAGGCGTGTGTCCATGGCCTAGAAGAAAGTTGTTTGCTCTTGAGGGCGCCAGTGCGTGTGCATGCAACTAGGCCAGACGTAGAAGCTCATTGATGCCTGTCTTAGCGCGTGTTTTTGCATCGACCCGTTTCACAATGACTGCGCAGGCCAGGCTGTAACGGCCATCGGCAGAGGGCAGGCTTCCTGGGACGACGACGCTGCCCTCGGGAACACGGCCATAAAAAACCTCGCCAGATTCGCGATCGTAAATTTTTGTTGATTGACCGATAAAGACACCCATAGAGAGAACGGAGTTTGCCTCTACGATGACCCCCTCGACCACTTCGGAGCGCGCTCCAATGAAGCAGTTGTCTTCAATGATGGTGGGGTTGGCCTGTAACGGTTCGAGTACACCGCCAATACCGACCCCCCCCGAAAGGTGAACATTCTTTCCAATCTGAGCGCATGAACCCACAGTCGCCCACGTGTCGACCATGGTTCCCTCATCGACGTAGGCACCAATATTGACGTAAGAGGGCATGAGGACCACATTGCGTGCAATGAATGCGCCTTTACGGGCAACAGCAGGAGGTACGACCCTCACCCCCATGGCGTTTAATTCGCTATGACTAAGGCCTTCAAACTTTGTCGCCACCTTGTCGAAGAACTGCAGATCGCCGGACCTTACTGCCTTGTTATCGGAGAGACGAAAGCTTAGGAGGACGGCTTTTTTGATCCACTGATGAACTTGCCATTGGTTGTCTATTTTTTCTGCTACCCGCAGGTCACCTGCGTCAAGGCCATTAATAACGGTCTGAATGGCATCACGCAGGCTGGCAGTGGCGGACTGCGCATTGATCTCGGCGCGATTTTCCCAGGCGTCATCAATTAATTGGGCGAGGTGTGCGTGGTTTAAATGGTTCATGGCTTAGGCTCGGTCAGAAAGGAAGGAAAGAAGGACGGGTGGCAGTACATTGGCTGGAAAGCTAGGAGGTTCTTACCTCTGGCAGGAGCGCCTTAAACATCTCGGATGGATCGCTCGGAGGGTATTTGCGAGAGGTCAATAACGGGCTGGGGTGCCCAACCTGTTTGACGATGCTCCGCCACTACCGTGGTGAAAATACCCCCACGAACATACCACTTGGCCGTAAGTCGCATGAACCGTGGGTCGGTGGCGGCGACCATGGCGTCGAGGATTTCGTTGGTGACAGCTTCGTGAAACGCGCCTCGGTCTCGAAAAGACCAAGCGAAGAGCTTGAGTGCCTTCAGTTCTAGGTTGCGCTCGTGAGGGATGTAGTCCAGTACCAAGGTCGCAAAGTCAGGCTGCCCAGTGAGAGGGCAAAGGCAGGTGAATTCGGGAATCTCAATGTGCACCCTGTAGTCCCGTTGAGGGGCGGGGTTGCTAAAGGTTTCGAGGGCGGTCGAGGGCGAGCTAGGCATAGTTGAGGTGAGTCGTGTTTGTGGGTCAAATAAGTTAAATCGAAGGGGCGAGTAAGGCCATAAGTTGAGAAAGTTAAGCGAAGTTATGCATAAGATAGGCGACGTTTAATGCCTTGACCCGAGTGGTATTATAAGAGGCTTAACGTTTTAGAGGCTTCGCGTCGCTTTTCTTCGAGCATTTCTAGCAATCTTCCTTAGCTTACCGTCATTATGCGACTCACCCAAATCCGCCTCGCCGGGTTCAAATCGTTCGTTGATCCAACTGGCCTTCAACTTACGCGTCAGCGCGTGGGTATTGTTGGACCGAATGGCTGCGGCAAGAGCAATGTCATTGACGCTGTGCGCTGGGTTCTTGGCGAATCGAAGGCCTCTGAACTGCGCGGTGAGTCCATGCACGATGTTATTTTCAATGGCTCAGGAAGCCGCAAGCCCGCGGGTCGTGCAAGCGTAGAGCTTATTTTTGACAATTCACTGGGGCGACTTGGTGGTCCCTGGGGCCGTTTTGCAGAGCTCTCGGTTAAGCGGGTTTTGGCTCGCGACGGTCAGTCTTCGTACACCATTAATGGACAGTCCGTTCGCCGAAAGGATGTCTACGATATTTTTCTAGGCACTGGGCTTGGTCCTCGTGCTTACGCCATTATTGGGCAGGGCATGATTTCCAGGGTTATTGAGTCCCGGCCTGAAGAGCTCCGCGTCTTTCTTGAGGAGGCGGCCGGTGTTTCGAAGTACCGAGAGCGGCGCAAAGAAACCGAGCATCGGCTTTCTGACGCCCGAGAAAATTTAGCCCGTGTCGAGGACATTCGACTTGAGCTCGAAAAGCGAGTGGAGGTGCTCTCGGCCCAGGCGGCTGTAGCAGAGCAATACAACTCGCTTACCTCGACGAAACGTACGCGCCAGACACTTTTGCTTGCCGTGCGCTCCTCAGAATTGCAGCACTCCCAGCGCCGATCAGCGGCCGATCGGCTTGAGGCGGAGAAGCTGCTTGAATCCATTCGAGCGAAGCAGGCTAATTTACTTCGAGAGCGCGAAGGCCTGGATGCGCGCTATGTAGAGCTTCAGGACACGCTTCAGTCGGTTCAGGCTTCGGTCTTTGAGCTCAATACGTTCATCGCGCGTCGCGAGGCCGAAGACCATTCCTTGACGCAAATTCGTGATCGATCTATCGCGCTCCAGTCCGAGGCGCGCGAGTCTCTGGAACAAATTCGGGGGGAGCATCAGCGGTCTATGACTTCACTGAGAGAGGCGCAAGCCTCTCTTGAGACCATTCGCTCAGAGCTTGCGAAGCGTCTTTCCGACCGAGACACTGCGCGTCAGGCTGTGCGCCCTATTGAAGAGGCCGTCGAGGAACTCAACAACCAGCTGTCCGAATCGAAGGCCACCCTGGCTGCCTCCGATGCCGATATTCGCGGCATCACGACGCGCATTCAAGAGACCTCGGCCCGTCAGTTGCAGCTTAAGGGCAGGCTTGAAGACCTTCGTCAGCAAAGCCAACAGCTTGAAAAACTCGATGAGTCAGCGCTTGGTTCGATACGACAACAGCATGCCGAGGCGCTGGAGTTGGCTGAATTGGCAGGGGCCGACCACCGAACACTGGTTGATCGAGTCACCCAGGCGGATCAATCGGTTGTGCAGGCCCGCGCTCAGGTGCAGCAGACGACGCTTGAGCTTGAGAAGTCGCGGGCGAGCTTGTCTGCGAACATGGAGGCCCTTCAAAAGGTGTCCGCCCGAGAGCGTCTAACCGACTGGCTTGAGGCGCAGTCGCTTAGTAATGCCAAGGCGGTCTGGTCTGAACTTTCGGTGCGACCGGGTTCCGAGAGGGCCATTGAGGCCGCACTGGGAGATCGCCTGTCAGCCTTGGGTATTGAGGCCTCGGCACTCGAGGGACTTTTACGTTCCGAAGAGCCACCATCGCGCATTGGGTTGCATTGGTTAGAGGCCTCGGAGGTTTCTCCGAATGGCTCAGAACCTGCCGATGCGCTCTCTAAGGAAATACAAGGCGAGGGAGCCGTTGCCGACCGATGCCGAAGTTGGTTGAAAGGGTATCGTCGTGCCGAGTCTTTTCGTCAGGCCGTGGAAAACCGGGGCCGGTTATTAGAGGGCGAATTCTGGGTGAGCCCAGAGGGCCACCGGGTTCGATCGGGCGAGTTACTGTTCTTCGTAAAGGACTCTGCAGATTCTGGTGTTCTGGAGTTGAAGGCTAAGGTCGAGGCACTTGATCGTGACTGCAGGCGCCAGGAGCTCTCGGCCCAAGAGGCGCTTGATCTCTTGTCACGTCGTGAAGATGCGCTGCAGGGTCTGCGTCGTCAGGCAGTGAATGCGCAAGAAACTGAGGCTCGGGCCCGTCAACGCGTTCACGAGCTTGAGCTTGCACAGCTGAAGCTCACTGAAAAGGCCGAGCGCTTGCAAGCCAAAGAGAAAGATCTTCGTGATGCCGAGGTTCGGCTAAACGATGAGGCTGATCAGCTTGCACAACGTATTGAGTCTTTGCAGTCAGAGCAGAAGGCGGCTCATCAGGCGGCTGATCAATTGCGGGACTCCCTTGCCCAGCTTCAATCAAGGCTTGACCAATCATCTCAGCGTCTTCAGCTCGCAAGGCAATCCTTGCTCGAAAAGGACAGTGTCTTGCAGGAGTCCCTTCTTTCAGAGCGATCGTTGAAGGAGCGTTGCTCAGGCCTGCAAGAGGCCGCCTCGAGTCTCGATCAGCGGCGACGTGAAACAGAAGAGTCGCTCTCCCGGCTCTCTCAAGAGCTTGAAGAGGCCGTTAGTCAACTTGCACAGAGCACCCTTCAGTCGCTTTTGGCCGAGCGCGTTGAGCGAGAGGCTTCTTTAAGCCAGGCCAGACAGTCTGCCGAAGAGGCCGCAGAGGTGTTGCGCCACAAAGACGAGGAACGACTTGGCTTAGAGCGTGAGTCCGAGCCCATTCGTGAGCGGATGATCCAGGCCGATACCGCGTTAGCGGGCGCGCAGGCGGCGCTTGAGCAGATAAGTCAGCAGATTCTTGAGTCGGGTCTTGAGGTCGATGCGCTTATTCAGACCTGGCCCGATCAGATGCCGCCGCCCGAACTGCCCAAAGCAGCAAGTCTGCAGGCAGAGATTAACCGCTTGCAGCGAGAGATCGATGCCTTGGGCGCCGTGAATTTAGCTGCGCTTGCCGAGCTTGAGCAGGCCAAAGAAAGGCAGACATTTCTTCAGGCCCAGGCCAATGACCTTCAGGGGGCTGTCGAGACACTTGAGGACGCAATTCGAAAAATTGATCGTGAGAGCCGTGCCATACTCCAGTCCACGTATGACACGGTGAATGACAACTTTGGTCGCCTATTCCCAACCTTGTTCGGAGGCGGTGAGGCTCGACTCGTGCTCACTGGGGAAGAAATTCTGGACAGTGGTATTCAGGTTATGGCGCAGCCCCCCGGCAAGAAGAACACAACCATTCATCTTTTGTCGGGTGGCGAGAAAACACTTACTGCCATTGCCCTTGTCTTTGCGCTGTTTCAGCTTAATCCTGCACCCTTCTGTCTTCTCGACGAGGTGGATGCGCCTTTGGATGATCCCAATACCGAGAGGCTATCTAGACTTATCGAAAAAATGTCAGAGGCGACACAGTTTATTTTTATTACTCACAACAAGATCTCTATGGAGCTTGCTGAGCATCTTGTCGGTGTCACCATGCAGGAGCAGGGCGTTTCTCGACTTGTTGCAGTTGATCTCGATATGGCGAGCAGCTTCGTGCGGGATGCTGCCTAGCCTGTGATGGAAGCAATTGGCTGGGACTCCCTGTGGGTGGCCCTTGGTCTGTTGGCGTTGGGCCTGCTGCTGGCGGTTGGTCTTCACAACCTTATTGAGCTCCGACAGCATCGCGGCGCAAACGCTAAATCATTTTCTCTGTTTCGAAGGGCTCGGTTAGACGAGCAGCAGGAGGACACGCGTAGCTCGGACATACCGGTCCCTGAGGCTTCGGCCGATAAGGATGCCTCGGGGGCAGGAGGATTCAAGCAGACTGTTGCTCGAACAGACGCTCAAGCGGTGTTTAATGCTGGCCTCGAGCCCGCCGTACAAGCGCAAACTTCAAGTGTTGCCGGGCCAACGCGGTTCGAGGTGGCTATGCAGTTCGAATGCCTTGGTCGTATGCCGGAGGCTGTTCTTGATGAGCTTAGAACCGTAAGGAGAATTGGCTCAAAGCCCGTGCGTTGTATTCCTGGCCCAGGTTTTCACCAGGCCTGGCTTGCCATAGCGCTTGCGGGTCGGTCTGGCTTCTTGAACTTGCTGGAGCTTGACGAGTTCTCTGCGAGGTGCGAGGAGCTTGCAGCCTCGCTTGAACTGACCATCACCAGCGCACCCCTTGACCCTTCCGAGGTTGTCCGTCTGGCTCGGCATGCAGAAGAGCAGCTGCTCGCGATTGATGCTCAGGTCCAGTTCAGTCTTGTCACGGACCGGTCGCCAAGTCTCGCTGCCATTGAGAAGGCGGCAAAGAGTGCTGGGCTCTTGGCCTGGGGGGAGGGCCGATTCTTTATGCCGGAGCGCGGCTCCGATGACATAGTCTTTAGCGTATTGCCTGGTGATCAGGGTGCTCTGCTTACTTTCCTTATGGACCTTCCGCGTGTCGACGAGCCCGTTGGCGCTTGGCGGTACATGGTGCAGGCCGCACAGAGCATGCAGCAAAGCTTGGGAGGCGAACTGGTTGACGAGCGTAATGCCGTGCTTGACGACAGGGCCTTTGCAGTTATTGCCAGGCAGATTCAAGATCGGGAGAAGGTTTTTCTGGCGCAAGGCTTGGTTCCTGGTAGCGACCTGGCAAAACGTATCTTTACCTAATGGTCCAGGTCTGCTCTTGGTATGAATGAAAACTTGATCAAAGAAATCGGAGAACGCCAGGCGGAACTTCTGCGTCATCAGGGCCTGTACCACGACGAAGATGCCCCCGAGCTCAGTGATGACGCTTATGATCAACTTGCTCGGGAGCTTGCCGCACTGGAGTCTCAGCTTGAGCCGGAGCATCCCTTGCGGCGTCAATCGCCACTCAATAACGTGGGTTCACCCACCAAGCGGGGCTTTGCATCCATCACGCATGAGCACCCCATGCTCTCGCTTGCCAATATTTCAGGCGAGGCGTCGGTAAGGCAGTTTGCAGAGCGCATTGCAGGCTTGCTCGACATGGAAGGCGGTCAGGCACAGACCCTTCGGTATGCCGTTGACCTTAAGTTTGATGGGCTTGCGCTTAGTCTCAGGTACCGTGAAGGCAGGCTTGTCATAGCGGCGACCCGAGGCGACGGAACTCAGGGCGAGGATGTCACTAAGAATGTAAGAGCCGCCCAAATTGTTCCGTTAATTATCAATAAAAACATTAATTTAGGATACATGTTTGAAGTAAGGGGCGAGGTTTTTATGGCCCGCTCAGACTTCGAAAAATTGAACGCAGAGCAGCAGCTCAAGCAGGAGAAGACCTTTGCCAATCCGCGTAACGCAGCCGCGGGAAGCATGCGTCAGCTTGACAGCAGCGTCACTGCATCTCGCCGCCTGCGGTTTTTCGCCTATGGACTCTTGATGGGTGAGGATTTGCGTGAGCCTCTTCTCACTCATTCCCAGCAACTTAACGCGCTACAGGAGGCTGGCTTTCCAGTCTGCGAACAACGTTGCAGTAATGGCCAAATTGAGGATGTTCTTCGCTTTATTCGTGAGTCCGAAGCAAAGCGACCTGAGCTTGACTTCGACATTGATGGTGTCGTCATTAAGCTGGAGTCATTGGCCTTGCAGGAGAAGCTTGGCTTTCTTGCGCGTACGCCTCGTTTTGCCGTGGCCTATAAATGGCCGTCTGAGCAGGCGATGACCAAGCTCTTAGGTATTGACTGCCAGGTGGGTCGTACGGGGGCCGTGACACCCGTTGCGCGTCTTGAGCCGGTCAGGGTGGGAGGCGTTCTGGTAACAAACGCCACCTTACACAATGAGGGTGAAATTACTCGTAAAGATTTATGGGTTGGCGACACCGTCTGGGTGCGGCGGGCGGGTGATGTCATTCCGGAGGTCGTGGCCTCTGTCGCAGATCTGCGGCCTAGCAATGCGCGACGGTTTGTGATGCCCAATGTTTGCCCGGTCTGCCAAGGTCCGCTGGAGCGGCCTGCTGAAGAAGCCGTTTGGCGATGCATCTCAGGCTTGAGCTGCTCGGCTCAGCGTGTTCAGGCCTTGCTGCATTTCGCGCATCGACGTGCAATGAATATTGAGGGTCTTGGTGATCGCCTTGCTGAACAGTTGGTCGAACAGGGTATGGTTCGTCACCTGGCGGACTTGTACGCACTAACCGAGGCTGACCTTTTAAAGCTCGAGCGTATGGGTTCAAAGCTTGCGCTCAAGCTGCTTGACGAGATTCAGGGTTCACGCAAGGCCAGCCTTGGGCGTTTTATCTTTGCGCTGGGCATTCGTCATGTGGGTGAGAAGACAGCGAAAGACCTTGCCTCTTTTTTTGGAGACTTTGAGCGCCTTAGCCAGGCAAGCATAGAGGAGCTTGAGCGGGCCCCTGATGTGGGTCCCGTGGTGGCAGAGTCGATCCGGAGTTTTTTTCAGACGCCGGCCTCTCTTAATGAGCTAAGGCTGCTTCTTGACTGCGTTGAATTGCAGCACGACCTGTCTTTGCCTTCGCTGCAGAAGGGTCAGACCACGACGCAGGGG
>JALRJP010000038.1 GCA_023261135.1 Burkholderiaceae bacterium
TGAGCCCGGAAATCCCTTGAAGCTTAGGGGTCTTGAAGATCTGCTCACTGGACGCTATCGCTTCGTAAACCGTTCCTTGGGGACTGGTACCCGTTTGTTTCTTGATGCCTGGCTGGACTATCGAGGTAAAACTGGCGAAGATCTTAAGGGATATCGGTACGAAGAGCCTTCTCATTCGGCTGTGGCCGAAGCTATCCGGGTGGGGGCTGCAGACGCTGGCCTTGGGCTGGCCTATTCCGCTGGGTCTAGGGGCCTAGGATTTATACCCTTATTTGAAGAAGGTTATTGGCTGGCTGTGCATCGAGACGGTTTGAACGAACTCTCCTTGAAAGCACTCGTGCTTGCGCTCCAGGATCCGATGTGGCACTCAAAGATAGACGGTCTTATCGGTTATCGCCCAATTCCGGACGTTGGCCTCGCACCGATCTTCGAGATTTTATTGTAGCCTCCAATCTTGGGTTTGCCTATGTCTCAGTTTAGCGATCGCGTGGAGAAGCGAAATTCAATTTGCAAAGGAAATAGTCTGTGGCTTTGTCGCATGAAGAAATAAACGCAGCGCTTCGTACAATCATCCTAGAGGATCTCGGCCAGGACTTGGTTGCGGCGGGGGTGGTGAAGTCGCTTGACCTTCAAGAGGGGGACGTCACTTTAAATTTGGAATTAGGTTTTCCCGCAAAAAGTCTCTTTGATGTGATCCGAAAGTCGGTAATTAAAGCTGTTCGGGATGTTCCTGGGGTGGGTAATGTTAGTGTCTCAATCGGCAGTCAGGTCAAAGCTCATGCCGTTCAGCGTGGGGTCAAGCTTATTCCAAATGTGCGAAACGTCATCGCAGTTGCCTCTGGTAAGGGGGGCGTCGGAAAATCCACGACGGCTGTGAATTTAGCTCTTGCGCTCGCCGCCGAAGGGGCCTCGGTTGGTATCCTTGATGCGGACATCTATGGCCCGAGTATCCCCACGATGCTCGGTATCGTGGGGCGGCCTGAGTCTGTTGATGGCCAGACCATTGAACCCATGATGGGACATGGCCTACAGGCGAATTCAATAGGATTTTTGATTGATAAAGATCAAGCCATGGTCTGGCGAGGTCCAATGGTTACCCAGGCCTTGGACCAGTTGTTGAGGCAGACGACTTGGCGTGACCTTGACTACTTGCTCATTGACATGCCCCCAGGGACTGGGGACATTCATCTAACGTTGGCACAAAATGTTCCTATTACGGGTGCAGTCATTGTTACCACACCCCAGGAAATTGCGCTCATGGATGCCCGCAAGGGTTTGACGATGTTTGAGAAGGTTTCCGTGCCTGTTTTAGGTATTGTCGAAAATATGAGTCTTTATGTCTGCCCAAGTTGTGGATATTCTGAGCACATCTTTGGCTCAGGTGGCGGCGCGGTTATGTCGTCGGATTACAAGGTCCCCATGTTGGGTAGCCTCCCTCTAAATTTATCCATCCGCGAGCAGACCGATGCAGGCTTTCCAACCCTCGTATCTGACCCTGACGGTGAAATATCGCAGATTTACAAAAAGGTCGCTAGGCAGGTCGCAATCAAGGTGGCGGGCATTGCGAAAGATATGAGCAGTAAGTTCCCATCTATCGTGGTTGAAAAGTTGTGACACAGGCAGAGTCCCTCAGGAAGGATGGTCCGCGTCAGGTTCCCTCGCGCTGGGTACGTGTGGTAATTGCGAAGCGTCCTCAGGCCAGCGAATGGCATCCTTTCCGTTGGGAGTTGGAAGGCGTGCACTGGTGCCCCGAGATCGTTGCAGAGTCCGAGCCCCCTGTTTTTTCTGGCGACTCTAATCGTGTGGGTTGTTTCTTTAAGGTCACGCTCTATCCTGATGAGGCCGATGGTTACTATTTAAACCTCACGTCGCGTTACCCCGCCTGGTTTGTTCATTGGCGGCTTGATGAAGAGGTCGAGGGTGCGGTTCCCAGTGTTAACTTTGTCACCTTAAGTTACAACGAGGCAGGGCGCATACTAGACTCCAGTGAGCTGGTGGAAAACCTGCCGGTCGATCCAGACACAGCAGCTTGGCTTGCAGAGTTCACCCAAGAGCACTTTGTGCCCGAGCCTCGCAAGCGGCAAAGGCCCCAATCATTCAAACCCTTGAAGAAACGCTTTGAGGCAGAAAATGACTGACAGCTTTTTATCGCGTTGGTCGCGTAAGAAACAGATTGACCAAAACATAAACGACCGATTGAGCCTTGCGTCACGGGCTGAGCGGGGCACGACTATGGCCCCGGAGGATCTTGGGGAAGAGGGCCACAGCGCCGAGAACAGGCTTGACTTGAAGAGCCCCCCTCCTGAAAAACGGTCGAGGCGACAGGATCTTCCTCCAGATGCCGATCGTCGTGAAGATCGCGAAGGCAGCACCTCCATTCCTGACCTTGCGGAGGCTCAGAACCTTCCGATTGGTGCCGATGTGCAACGGTTCATGCGGTCAGACGTGCCTGAGGATGCCCGTCGTGAGGCGCTTAATAGGCTTTTTGCTGATCCCATCTATAACGTTATTAGTGACATGGATGACTACGTCGAAGACTACTCGAACTTGCCTAACCTCACGAAGGGCGAGCTTCGTAAACTTAACCACATTAAGGGACTTTTTCTCTTTGAGGACCCGCCTTGGAAGGTTGAACAAAAGAAGCTTGAGGAGCAAAAGAGACAGGAGCAACAGAGGCAAGAGATGCTGAAACAGGGTCCGGTGCAGGCACAACTTCAGACCCAAGTCTCCTATCCGCAGGGCGAAGCAGTGTCGGCGTCGGATTCATTGCCGTCGTTGGAATCCGAGGAGAAGGACGTGTCTGAGGTCGATGATTCTCAGAGTTCAACCGTGACAGTCTCCCCACCCCCTGCCCACCTTAGTCGGCCAAGGCCTTCGTCTGTGAAGGGGAAGTCTGATGAATTTGAACTTGAGGATCGGGCCTTAACGTCATCTGTGCTCCCGAGTGGACGACGGTATCAGCCCACGAAGCGACAGGAATCGACATGACGAAGTGCCTGATCTGCTCATGCAATAAGACCATGCCTCTGCTTGAGAAGGACTTGGGGCAGCCCATTCACCAGGCACTTTGCAGGCATGAGGTGGGCAATTACTTGAACGCCTTGGATATGTCGGAAGATTTGCTGGTGGCTTGCACCCAAGAAAGGCCGCTCTTTTCGGCGCTCGCTGAGAGTAAGGAGAAGATTGCTGCCACATCAATCAAGTTTGTGAATATTCGCGAGACTGCGTTCTGGTCGTCTCAGGCCGATCAGGCACTGCCGAAGGCGAGGGCTCTCATGGCTTTGGCCAGTATGCCCGCAGCCGACCCCGTGCCATCAGTCACCTACCTTTCGCGTGGCCGACTTCTCATTGTGGGACCTGCGTCCCGAGTGGCTAAGGTGTGTGATCTAGTCAAGTACTTCGAGTCATTGAAGCCTTCCGTATTAGTGACCTCTGATGACGGCCCTTTCGCTCTTCTTCCTCGTGATTTGCCGGTGTTTGCTGGCCAGTTGGTTAGCCTCACGGGCTATTTGGGGGCATTCGTAATCCGCTGGAGGCAGACAAACCCTATAGATCTCGACGTCTGTACTCGTTGCGGAGCCTGTCTGCAGGCATGTCCGGAGAACGCAATTACCGATAATTTTCAGATTAACCTTGACCGTTGTAAGGCACATCGTCAATGCGTAAGCGCCTGCGATTCCGTCGGGGCGATTCGATTTGACCGGACAGATCGATCTGAGTCTTCCCGAGAAGAGGTCTTTGATCTTGTCCTTGACTTGAGCAATGAGCCAGCATTTGCGCAGGCAGATCCACCGAGGGGATTCCGACATACTGCCGGCGATGAGGTAGAGGCATACAAAGCGCTTGCTGATCTCTCAGGTCAGGTCGGTGAGTTTGAGAAACCTAAGTTTTTCAATTACGACGCTCGGCTATGTGCTCACGGTAGAAATGGGCAGGTGGGCTGTAGGCTTTGCCTTGATACCTGCTCGACGTCGGCGATCCGTTCAGAGTTTGTGGATGGGCGCGGTAGGGTGGACGTCAACCCGAACCTATGTCTGGGCTGTGGAGCCTGCTCCACGGTCTGCCCATCGGGTGCGATGCGTTTTTCCTACCCGTCGGCAGACAGAATCGCCGAGGAGCTTCGACTTGTTTTAAGAACCTATGAACAGGCGGGTGGGAAGTCGCCTTCCATCTTATTCTTTGGTCAGACCGAGGAATTTGGGGATGGTCGGGCCCTGATTGAGGGCCTTGGGCGGCAAGCCCAAAGGGGCCGCGCCTCTGGGCTTCCGGCAAACGTGATTCCGATGGGTCAGCATCACGTGGCCAGCCTGGGTATCGAGGTATGGCTTGCATCACTCTGCTACGGTGCATCGGAGGTGCTGGTCATGGTCACGGGCCGCGAGGCGTCGGAGTACCTAACTATTCTTAATAACCAGGTCAATGTTGCTCGAGCCATCCTGACGGTTTTGGGCCTGCCGGCCGATTCGATTGCCCTCATTCGTGCTGAGGATGCGTTGGACCTCGATGCGCAACTCCATGACCGTCCCAAGAAACCGCCATTGGTTGCGCTGGCGGCGGCTTTTACGCTCGGTCGCGATAAGCGCACCGCTCTTGAGAGCTGCCTTGAGTATCTTGTTCGTCATGGGACACCGAGCATTACGCCTGCCGAACTACCCGCTGCCTTGCCAGTTGGTTCACCGCTCGGTGGTCTTACTCTCGATGAACAGAAATGCACCTTGTGTATGTCTTGCGTGGGCGCCTGTCCAGAGGGTGCTTTAAAGGATGGAGGGGATCGGCCTATACTCGCCTTTATTGAGCGTAATTGTGTGCAGTGTGGACTCTGTGTTCGGACGTGCCCAGAAAGTGCTCTTTCTCTAGATCCAAGGCTCGCCCCGCTGAGCGATCGACGGGAGGCCTTGACCATTCATGAGGCCGAGCCACTTTGTTGCCTGCGGTGCGGTCGGCCGTTTGGAACCCAGCAGGCACTTCGCGCCATGATCGCTCGTATCGGTTCCCATCCGGCCTTTCAGGGGGACGCCGCACGGCGCCTTGAGATGTGCAGCGACTGCAGGGTGGTGGATATGGTGGAGAAGGAGTTATGAACTCGCCGAAGAAGTCTGAATCACCTATCTCTGTGCAGGCCCCCTCGACCGCGCTCGATCATGGACAGTCTGACGAGGACCTGGCCCGAGCCGATCTCTACGGGCTTCTTTCTGAGCTCTTTGGGTCCCCGCCCTCGGATCACTTCTTTAATCGACTGGCGGCGTCACCCCTCGTCGCGGCGGACGAACCTCAAGCCCCTCTTGTTGAAGCTTGGCAGTCATTGGTGCTTAAAGCGTCTAGTCTTCAACCCAGCGTTATTCGGGCAGAGTTTGATGCGCTATTTGTCGCCGTTGGTAAGCCGGAGGTAATGGCCAATGCGTCCTATTATCTTTCTGGCGCGCTTAATCAGCAGCCATTGGTTGATATTCGAGAGGCTTTGGACCGGCTTGGTATTGAACGCGATCCCGAAGCCACAGAGACGGAGGACCATTTTGCCGCGGTCTGTGAGGTCATGCGCTTTCTTGTCGCCGGAGAAGTCGACGAGCGGGCGCAGCCAGGCAATCTTTTACTGCTGCAGCGAGATTTTTTTTCGAACCACCTAGCCCCCTGGGTGTTTGATTTTTTGGAAATGACTCAGACGCATCGGTCGGCTGATTTTTATCAAGACGCCTCCATTTTTGCCCGCTGCTTCCTTGAGGTGGAGCGACAGGCCTTCGATATTTATGCCTCCAACCAGGCGGGTTCTGGCCATTAACTCCTGCGGCGCCCCGGGTAGATGAGGCGCAGATATTAATTAATTACCCTTGAACCTCGGGTTTACCCTGTAGTCAGGCTTGCATATGTGGGAATAACGTATGGGTGTAGTAAAAATGGCTGACGTGGAAGTTTGTAAGTTTTTTGAATCTGCTCAGTTTGGTCCGTATTGGGCCTGTGAAGTCGGTAAAGGGGATAACCGTGAAAGATACTCAGTCGCGTCGTGCGTTTATAGGGGGTGCCGGTGGCACCGTTGCTGCTGCTGCAGCGCTGGCGGTTGTCGGAGTCAGTAAACCTGACAATGCTCCCTCTCAGTTAGGGCAGGCGGCACCTGCACAAGATGCTAAGTCGTCGGGTTACCAACTGACCGAGCACGTCCGTCGTTACTACCAGACGGCGATGTCTTAGTTTTGGTCGACACACTAGCTCGGTCTTAAGCCAGTTACTCAAGTAAGGAATCTACCATCATGACCATCCTTCAGAAAAAAGCGGCAGCCCGAGAGTCGGGTCCCAGCGGTATTGTCTCCAGCCTGTCGCGGGCGATCGAAAGTCGCCTGCCCACTCTTGATCGTCGTGCCTTTCTAAAGCGCTCGGGACTTGGGGTCGGAGCCGGAATTGCCGCTGGGCAACTTTCGTTTGTTCGAAAGGCTCAGGCAGCCCCCGCAGGCGCCGAGAAGCTCGATGGTAAGGGCAAGATCGAGGTCAAGCGAACCGTGTGTTCGCACTGCTCGGTGGGGTGTGCCATTGATGCTGTGGTTGAGAATGGAGTCTGGACCCGTCACGAGCCTGTATTCGACTCGCCTATCAACTTAGGAGCGCATTGCGCGAAGGGTGCTGCCATCCGAGAGCATGGTCACGGCGATCACCGGTTGCGCTATCCCATGAAGCTTGAGAACGGTAAGTATGTTCGAATCTCTTGGGATCAGGCGCTCACAGAGATTTCTGCGAAGGTCAAGGAGTTACAGAAGAAGAGTGGGCCTGACTCACTGTTCCTTGTGGGTTCTTCCAAGTGCAATAACGAGCAGGGCTATCTCCAGCGCAAGTTCGTGGCCTTCTTAGGGACTAATAACTGTGACCACCAGGCGCGCATTTGCCACTCCACTACAGTGGCCGGCGTCGCGAACACATGGGGTTACGGGGCTATGACCAACAGTTATAACGATATGCGTAACTCGAAGTCTGCCATTTACATTGGTTCAAACGCTGCCGAGGCCCACCCGGTCTCTTTGCTCCACCTGCTAGCGGCCAAAGAGCAAAACGGCTGCAAGGTCATTGTGGTTGACCCTCGTTTCACGCGCACTGCGGCAAAAGCTGATCAGTACATCAGGCTCCGTTCGGGCACGGATGTACCTTTCCTCTTTGGCTTGCTCTATCACATCTTTAAGAATGGTTGGGAAGACAAGCGATATATCAATGACCGCGTCTGGGGTATGGATCAGATCAAGAAAGAGGTCATGGAGAAGTGGACTCCGGCGAAGGTGACTGAGGTCACTGGGATCTCTGAGGCGGAGATGTATGCGGCTGCGAAAACATTGGCGACTAACCGCCCCGGGACGATTGTCTGGTGTATGGGTCAGACGCAGCACACCATCGGTAACAATATGACTCGGGCCTCTTGTATCCTTCAGTTGGCACTTGGCAACGTAGGTGTCTCAGGGGGCGGTGCAAACATTTTCCGTGGACACGATAACGTGCAGGGCGTTACGGATGTCGGCCCGAACCCGGATTCGTTGCCTGGCTATTACGGGTTGGCTGAGGGCTCATGGAAACATTACTGCGGCGTCTGGGGTGTCGACTACGAGGCGATGAAGGCGCGCTTCGGTGCAGACATGATGGGTGCCAAGGGAACCACCGTTTCCCGTTGGTTTGATGCGGTACTCGAGTCAAAGGAAAATGTTCAGGGTGGGAACGTGAAGGGCCTCTTCATGTGGGGTCACGCGCCTAACTCCCAGTCTCGTGGCATTGATCAGAAGAAAGCCATGGATCTCCTTGACCTGCTGGTGGTTGTGGACCCCTATCCGACGGCCACAGCTTCAATGGCGGCGATGAAAATTGATGGCAATAAGGTCAACCCAAATCGACAGGTTTATTTACTGCCAGCAGCGACTCAGTTTGAGTGTGCGGGTTCTATTACCGCCTCGAATCGTTCGATTCAGTGGCGTGAGAAGGTGATTGATCCTCTCTTTGAGTCACTGCCCGACCATGTAATTATGCAGGCCTTTGCTGATCGCCTGGGCTTCGGTGGTGATTGGTCTAAGAACTTCAAAATGTTGAAGACCAAGTTTCACGGTAAGGAGTGGCGTGAGCCCGAGATCGAGTCAGTGCTGCGAGAAATTAATAAGGCAGTCTGGACAATCGGCTATACGGGTCAGAGTCCTGAGAGGTTGAAGGCCCACATGCGTAACATGCACCTGTTCGATGTGAAGACACTTAGGGCTAAGGCTGGCAAGGATAAGGAGACTGGCTACAACCTTGCGGGGGACTATTTTGGTTTGCCCTGGCCGTGTTGGGGCAACGACAAGCTCAAGCATCCTGGATCACCGAATCTCTATCAACCCTCTCGCCA
This sequence comes from Burkholderiaceae bacterium, assembly GCA_023261135.1. Taxonomy (GTDB): domain Bacteria; phylum Pseudomonadota; class Gammaproteobacteria; order Burkholderiales; family Burkholderiaceae_A; genus Hahnella. Next base: position 8,342 of record JALRJP010000038.1, read on the forward strand.
TGTGATGGACGGAGGATCACCATTCCGAGCCCGCTTCGGTGTCGAAAAGGACGGGCAGAGCCTCTTGGCCGGTAAAGGGGTGAGTACACCTGGTGCAGCCCTGAAAGATGGTTACCCCGAGTTCACTCACGAGATTCTCAAGAAGCTCGGATGGTGGGATGAACTTACTGAGGAGGAGAAAAAGTACGCGGAGGGTAAGAACTGGAAGACCGACGTCTCCGGAGGCATGATCCGGGTGATTATGAAGAATCATGGATGTCACCCTTACGGTAACGCGAGGGCAAGGACTGTCGTGTGGAACTTCCCAGACCCCGTCCCGGTCCACCGTGAGCCTCTCTATGGCAACCGTCCGGATTTGGTTGCGAAATACCCGACTTACGAGGACAAGAAAGGTCACTGGAGATTGCCTGTACTCTACAAGTCCATCCAAGACAAAAATATTGCTGACAAGGTCTATGAAGCCTTCCCGTTGGTCATGACCTCCGGTCGCCTTGTGGAGTATGAGGGTGGTGGTGAGGAGACACGCTCTAACAAGTGGCTCGCTGAATTGCAGCAGGATAACTTTGTTGAGATGAATCCAAAGGCGGCTGCGGCTAGGGGTGTCCGAGACGGTGAGTGGGTCTGGGTGAAGTCTCCGACAGGGGCTCAGATCAAAGTTAAGGCCATGGTTACGGAGCGTGTTGGCCCCGATACGGTGTTTATCCCCTTCCACTTTTCTGGTTGGTGGCAGGGTAAAGATATGCTGGCCTACTACCCGGAAGGTACGGCCCCGATTGTTCGTGGTGAGGCGGTCAATACAGCAACCACCTACGGCTATGACTCAGTCACGAATATGCAGGAGACCAAGACCACTGTTTGCCAGATCGTTAAAGCCTAGCGCGGAAAAGGAACATAAATCATGGCTCAAATGAAATTTATCTGCGATACGGAACGGTGTATTGAATGCAACGGGTGTGTTACGGCTTGTAAGGCTGAACACGACGTGCCCTGGGGGGTGAATAGGCGGCGTGTTGTGACCATTAACGATGGTGTTGCGGGCGCAGAGAAATCCATTTCTGTAGCATGTATGCACTGTTCGGACGCACCCTGTATGGCCGTCTGTCCCGTCCAATGTTTTTACAAGACGGATGAGGGCGTGGTTCTTCATGACAAGGACGTCTGCATTGGATGTGGCTATTGTTCGTATGCGTGTCCATTTGGAGCACCTCAGTTTCCGTCTGGGGCCGCGTTTGGTATGCGGGGTAAAATGGACAAGTGCACGTTCTGTGCTGGTGGCCCTGAGCAAAATGGCTCGAAGGCTGAGAACGACAAGTACGGTCGTAACCGATTGTCTGAGGGAAAACTTCCAGCTTGCGCCGAGATGTGCTCAACCAAGGCGCTGTTGGCGGGAGATGGTGACACCATCGCTGATATCTTCCGCACTAGGGTGACCGTTCGTCAGACCAATGGAAAGGCGGCGGGTGCAGAACTCTTTGGGTGGGGAACGGCCTATGGTAAGAAGCCTCCTGCGAGCTCTCAAGAAAAGAGGGGTTAACCATGAGGGTGAATACGATTAAGGTGGTTGCAACCTTCGTATGTGCTGCAGCCTTAGTGGGCTGTAGTCAGCAGGATCAGATAACCTCTGGGCCTAAGGCCGATCAGAAGTCGTCGGTGGCTGCTGACAACGCGTACCTTGAGAAGACCTTTACATCGGGTGATAAGGGAAGTTGGGAAAAGGCACTTAAAGACAGGGCCGTTGGTCAAAATGACTACGTAAGGTCGAAGTCATTATGAGCGGGGCGGGGCGTATTCGAAACCTGTGCTCGGGGCTAGTGTTTGGACTGATTGCCCTATCGGCATCCGCCCAGCAGTCTCCTTCGTCAACCGGTGGTGCCTTGCCAGGCATTACGTCGCAGAGTGTTCTTGACTTGCCTAAGGCGGCCCAAGACCAAATCACTCGAGAGCAATCTCAGCCTCAGAATAACGCCCCGGTATGGAGAGAAGTCAACAGCACCGTTGAGCACTACAGCGCAATCAAAACGCCTGAGGCGGGGGTATTAATCCAGCAAGGAGGGCATGCCTGGCAGGTGTTTCGTGACGGCGTGATCACCGTGTATGGCGGATGGCTGGTTGCTCTCGCTTTTTGTGCCGCTGCGTTGGTTTACCTTTTTAAGGGAACGATTCCACTGAAGGATGGTGCCTCGGGTACTACCATGCTGCGCTTCACCCAACTTGAGAGGTGGTCGCACTGGTCTATGGCAATCAGTTTCTGCATACTTGCCGTCTCTGGGATCATTATCTTGTGGGGCCGTTACTTCTTGCTCCCGGTTATTGGAGGTAGCCTCTACGGCCCGCTGACATTTTTATTAAAAAATCTCCATAACATTGTTGGCCCATTTTTCACGATAAGCGTTGTTGTGTTCTTTTTGTTGTACGTCCGGGATAACGTACCGAACGGATCAGACATCAAGTGGTTGCTCGCAGGGGGGAAGGGCCCCTCTCATCGGTTTAACGGTGGTGAGAAGCTATGGTTCTGGGCCGGCGTGACCGTTCTAGGGATCGTGGTCTCTATCTCGGGGTGGGCGCTAAATGCAACTATTCCTGGAATGGACGTGCTTACCCGAGAACAGATGCAGACTGCTAACATCGTTCACGGAATTTCTTCGGTCTTGTTTATCACAATGTCGATCGGCCACATTTATATCGGTACCGTCGGTATGGAGGGGGCTTATCAGGGAATGAGGACGGGCGAGGTCGATGAGAACTGGGGTAAGGAGCACCATGACCTGTGGTACAACGATGTTAAAGCAGGGGGCGACCACAGGGGTCACCGGGCGTGACACCTAGGAAGTGACATCGACGTATCAGTACGAAGTCATTCGTTGACCAAATTAGCGCCCAACGGAGAAGACAAAGTCTTCTCCGTAATTTTTTGTGCAGATTGATTCATGGATAAACGCAGGCAAATCCCCGATATTTCTGATTCCGCAGTGCCTCTCGTCTCAGAGGTTCTAGTGCTTGATGAGGCTGGCCGACAGAAGACTATATCTATTCCAGGCGAGCGACCCCTAACCGTTTATGTTGACAAGCAAGAACTCGTTACCCTTATGACCATTGGGGGGGCACCAGAGGCTCTAGTGCTTGGGTACCTAAAGAATCAGCGCTTTGTTAAGTCTCTTGATGAAATCTTATCAATTCAAGTCGATTGGGATGTCGAGTCTGCGGCTGTGGTTACAAGGGATGGGATCAAGGAGTTAAAGCAACGACAGGAGAAAAGGACCGTGACGACGGGGTGTGGCCAGGGGACAATTTTCGGAGATATTCTCACGGACTTGAACGATATCGCACTCAACAATGAGGCTCGTCTCGATCAAGAAACACTGATTTCTATTGTCGATAAGGTCAGGCAGCACAAATCAATTTACAAGCAAGCAGGGTCGGTCCATGGTTGTGCTCTGTTTCGTGGAGCCGAGATGATCATGTTCGTTGAAGATGTCGGGCGCCATAATGCCGTTGATGCGATCGCTGGTCGTATGTGGCTTGAGGCCATTTCAGGGGAAGATTTGGTTTTCTACACTACTGGGCGTTTAACCTCCGAGATGGTTATTAAAGGTGCTCAAATGGGCATCCCCTTTCTCCTTTCCCGCTCGGGGGTGACTCAGATGGGCCTTGATATGGCGAGGCGCGTTGGCCTCACCCTCTTTGGTCGTTGCTCGGGTGAGCACTTCTTGCTGTTCAGTGGGGAGCATCGATTCCAACCGAGTTGACCTAAGGCTATCCAAAACCTTTGGTAATCAATCGACTGTAAAGAGGGTGCGTTCTTCACATCCATCGACACACGACTGAAACCCTCAGAAAAGGTTAGACCTACGCCGAAACGCGAAAATATCCCATCAGACCACTGTGTTGATGCTCGAGTATGTGGCAGTGAACCATCCAGTCCCCAAGAAACTCGGCTTTAAGAACCACTCTTTTTTGTTGTCCGGGCGCAAGTAATAACGTATCCCGAGCTGGGCCCAGGCTATCACTACCAAGAAGTTCATGAAATACCACTCCATGAAGATGCATGGGATGGAACCAGGCGGACTGATTTATAAGTTTGAGGACGACTGATTCGTTTAGGCTAATCGAAAATAATGGTTCACGCCCAAAGTGATCTGGTCCGTGGCCCATCGTCGGTGCTCTACCATTCATCTGCCAAACGGACTGAGGACTCATTTGTCGGCTCATAGCGCCCCCACTTAGTACTAAAGGTATTTCTCGAAGCCTGGGAATTTCAGTTATCTGGAATTGAGGAATATCGTTGGCGGGGAGGGGCTTTAAGTTTTGTCCATACCACTGCCCCCTGCCTATGGACGGCTTTGCTATGCCAATCTTGGCTAAGAAGTAAGCTCTGTCGGGGTTGCCATGGTCTTCAATTTCCAACTCTTCCGCAGTATGTAAATCAAATATAAGATCGATACGTTGTCCAGGGGCCAGAACATCTGCCTCCCTAATAACCCTAGGAGGTACGGGATGACCGTCAATCGCCACTTGATTCACGGACGGCCCATTCAACCTGAGTCGAAATAGACGTGCATTACTCCCATTGATAAGTCTCAGGCGAATACGACCGCCATAAGGAACACTCCAAGAGTCGGATAGGCTCCCGTTAATGAAGACTACATTACCAAGTCGCCCGGCGTGCGCTTGGTCATGAATACTTCCGAAGCTCTCGTGGATCTGGCCCTTCTGATCAAGTCGAAGGTCACTAAGGAGCCAGATTAAATCGTGGTCTACTTCAGTCTCGGTATCGTCTTCAACGATGAGAGACCCTATTAAACCTCGCCCTAATTGCTCAGAGCTGTTTAGATGAGGGTGATACCAAAAAGTCCCTGCGTCTTTGCATACAAATTTGTAGACAAAACTTTCCCCGGGATCCACAGGTGGCTGTGTTAAACCTGGCACCCCATCCATAGCATTGAGAAGTCGTATGCCATGCCAGTGAATGCTACTAGGCTCTGGGAGTAAATTAATAAACTTAACCTGAACCTCATCCCCTCTTCTGACACGTAGAGAGGGTCCGGGATAGCTCCCGTTGAAACACCACATTGCTGTGGGCTGATGGCCCTGAGGACCAAGCTGTACAGAATCAGGAGCCGCTACTATATTGAAAACAGAATCGGTATTGGTAACCTGACCACCAAGAGCAGCCTTGGAGATATCGGAGATCGCTCCCCCTTTGCAGATAGAGGCAAAGCTGCAGATGCTTGAAAAAACAAGAAAGTCACGCCGTGACGGTAAGAGCACGCTCATTGTTGGATAGCATTTTTATGTGTTTTCCAATACGACCAGAGTAGCTCGCACTAACATTTTAGGGAACCTATCTCATGCTTGGTATTTTAGTTGACTCTTGAGGAGATACACGTGGAAGCAACGTTCTCTTTCATCACAATCACCCGCGCAATGATTTTACGTATAAAAGCTCGAGGCCGGGTAGGGTTTTGTGGACCTGGGCGTCTATACGTTCCAAAGCAGAGAAGAAGTAGTCCGTTGTAGGCTTTGTCTAAAATATGAGTCTTCATATCTTCCTGCAAGATAAGGTGGGTATCGAGGGGTAATTGATGGGTTAGAGGACACAAAGAAGATCAAAG
>JALRJP010000039.1 GCA_023261135.1 Burkholderiaceae bacterium
AATGGACTTCACCGTCTGGTCAAGCGCAAGCCCAAGCAGCTTGGCAACGTCTTCACAACGGGTAAGCCCCGGGGTGGCCACCTTGAGCATAGGCTGCGAGGGCTGAGCACGGCCAGAAAGCAGGCTGACAGCCTCGGCCAGTTCAAGGTTGGCCGCAAAGTCGGAGGCTGTGCTGTAAACCAGGGCATCTTCGCCTGTTTCTGCAATCACCTGAAACTCATGCGACCTAGAGCCGCCAATGGCACCGGTATCGGCTGCGACCGCCCGATAGGCAAGGCCAAGCCGATCGAAGATCTTGCTGTAGCAGGCAAACATGCGGTCGTAGCTTTGCTCGGCCGACGCCACATCTTTATCGAAGGAATAGGCGTCCTTCATAATGAATTCTCGGCCACGCATGACCCCAAACCGAGGCCTGCGTTCATCGCGAAACTTGGTCTGAATCTGATAGAAATTCTTAGGCAGTTGCTTCCAGCTTTTAAGCTCCTGCCTGGCAATATCGGTTATCACCTCTTCGCTGGTGGGCTGCACCACAAAGTCTCGGCCATGGCGGTCTTGAAATCGCAAAAGCTCCGCGCCCATCTTGTCCCAACGACCTGTCTCTTGCCAAAGCTCGGCAGGCTGAACCACAGGCATAGAGAGCTCAATGGCGCCCGCCGCATTCATTTCTTCACGAATAATCGCCTCAACTTTTCGAATGACCCGAAGACCCAGGGGCATGTAGTTGTATATCCCCGCGCCCAGCCTACGAATAAGGCCGGCCCGCAGCATCAGCCTGTGGCTTGCCACCTCGGCATCCGAGGGGTCTTCTTTTAGGGTCTGGAAGTGATAAGCAGAGGCACGCATAGGCTCATGAGGGGGATAAGGAGAAAGGCGTTCGTATAATGGAAAGCATTATGCTGGATGAATTTGGATACCGCCCCAACGTTGGCATTATTCTGGTTAATGAAACCAACCAAGTCTTTTGGGGCAAGCGCGTACGCGAGCAGGCATGGCAGTTTCCCCAGGGTGGTATTAAGCGTGGGGAAGACCCCGAACAGGCCATGTACCGTGAGCTCTTCGAGGAGACGGGCCTCAAGCCCGAGCATGTCGAGCTCATTGCGCGAACCCAAGACTGGCTCCATTACGATGTCCCCGACCGTTGGATCCGTCGCGAATGGCGTGGTCACTACCGAGGTCAGAAACAGATCTGGTTTTTGCTGCGAATGCTTGGTGCCGACGACGACATTCAGTTGAAGTCGGGTGCTGAACGACCGGAGTTCGATGCCTGGGTCTGGCACGATTTCTTCGTGCCTCTTAATGCTGTCATTGAATTTAAACGCGACGTCTACAGGCTCGCGCTAAATGAGCTTGCGGGCTATCTGTTTAGCCCAGAAGAGGTCAGCACCAGGTTGTCGCGGTGTATGAGTTCGGGCTCCTCAACAAAACCCAGCAGCTCTTCAATCTGACTTGAAGGCCTGCCCATAATGCGGCGGGTTTCGCTGTCGGCGTAGTTCACCAGGCCTCGGGCCACTTCACGTCCGGCTGCGTCCACACAGAGCACAACGTCGCCACGACCAAAGCTGCCCACGACCGCCTTGACTCCAATGGGTAGCAACGATTTGCCTTTTTCAAGGAGCACGGCAACCGCGCCGTCATCAAGGACGAGTCTGCCCTTGAGCTGCAACTGATCCGCCATCCATTGCTTTCTCGCAGTGAGCACAGGAATATCTGCGGTAAGAAGAGTTCCAAGCGGCTCGCCCTGGGCAAGCCTAAGAAGCACCTGCGGCTCTTGCCCACCTGAAATTACCGTATGGGCGCCACTGCGCGCCGCCCGCTGCGCGGCCAAGACCTTGGTTGACATGCCGCCTGTGCCAATCGACGATCCTGCACCACCGGCCATGGCAAGCAGGCCCCGATCATTGGCACGGGCACGATCAATGAGCCGCGCATTGGCATTACGCCTAGGGTCGGTCTCGTAGAGACCCTTTTGATCGGTAAGAATGACCAGAAGCTCTGCCTCAAGCAGATTCGTCACCAAGGCGGCAAGCGTGTCGTTATCCCCAAGCTTAATTTCAGAAGTGGTTACCGTGTCGTTCTCATTAACTACAGGAACAACACCAAGCTCAAGTAGGGTGGTCAAGGTCGCCCGGGCATTTAAGTAGCGACCACGGTCACGCATATCTTCGTGGGTCAGCAGGACCTGGGCGGTCTTGAGTCCATGGCTTAGAAAACCTGCCTCATAGGCCTGGGCCAGGCCCATTTGGCCCACTGCCGCTGCGGCCTGCAGCTGATGAATTTCATGCGGGCGCTGCGACCAGCCCAGCCGCTTCATACCCTCTGCAATGGCACCGCTTGAGACAACCACAAGCTGATGGCCCTTGGCAGCAAGGGCGGCCACCTGCGCCGCAAAGGCCTCAATGGCCTGGCGATCAACGCCACGGCCTTGATTGGTAACAAGGCTTGAGCCAAGCTTAACCACCCAACGCCTTGCAGATGACTGCTCGGCGCGCGGCTTCATTGGAAACGCCTGCGCCTCTTGGTCTTGTTGTATGGTCATGGCCTCTGTCTGACCTCTTTTCTAACGTCCAGGCTGTCTTCGTTGCTCTCAACGGCAGTCGCCGAGGCGACCGCGTCGCGTTTTGCCTGCTCAGTAAGCCAGTCTTGAACAGCGAACATTAATGGCTTGACACCCTCGCGCGTAAGACCCGAGATCTCGAAGACTGGCGCCTTCCAGGCAAGCTTTTTCTTCATCGCCTTCCAGCGCGCTTGACGCTCAGCCTCTGTCAGCATGTCGATCTTGTTAAGAACAAGCCAGCATGGTTTTTCGGCGAGCGCCAGGTCATAGCTTTGCAGTTCTTTGGAAAGCAGTTGTACCTGCCGAGCCAGCGCGAGTCCCATGGTGTTGTCAGGTTGATCGTCCTCGCTGGTAGAGGAGCTTGACATATCAAGGCCCGCGCCCGTCATGTCCACCAGATGCAGAATAAGTCGCGTGCGCTGCAGGTGGCGAAGAAATTGATGGCCAAGCCCCGCCCCCTGCGCGGCACCCTCGATAAGACCCGGGATATCGGCCATAACAAAGCTCTTTTCCAGGCTGGTCTCCACCACACCAAGCTGCGGGGCCAGTGTGGTGAAGGGGTAGTCGGCAACCTTTGGCCTGGCGTTGGAGGCCGCAGCAATGAGGGTGGATTTGCCCGCATTGGGTAGTCCGAGAAGACCCACATCGGCAAGCAGCTTGAGTTCAAGTCGCAGACGTCGCGACTCACCCGGCCAGCCCGGTGTGCACTGACGGGGGGCGCGATTGGTGCTTGACTTGAAATGTAAGTTGCCAAGTCCGCCATCGCCACCCTTGGCCAGTAAGACCCTCTCGCCATGCAAAGAAAGGTCAAACAAAAGATCGTCGGTCTCGGCATCAAAGACCATGGTGCCCACAGGCATTTTCAGCTCAATGTCGGGGGCACCCGCACCGTAACGATCGGAGCCCTGACCCTGCTCGCCGTTACGGGCTCGATGGATTCGGGCGTAGCGAAAATGAATAAGCGTGTTGACGTTTTCGTCGGCAATCGCCCAAATGGACCCGCCTTTACCGCCATCGCCGCCGCTTGGGCCGCCCTTAGGAATAAACTTTTCACGACGAAAGGCGGCTACGCCATTGCCACCCTTGCCGGCGTGGAGCTCTACAAAGGCTTCGTCAATGAATTTCATGGCTAGGGGTCTTTACGTCGAAGAAGGAAACCCCTACAAACTACCGAAATGCCTATTCAAACGCGGGCCTGCGCAAAAAGACGCAAGCCCGAGACGAACTAGGCCTCAGACTGAATGATGGAGACCGTGGACTTTTTTAAAGGGCCATTCACTGAGAATTGAACGCGACCGTTGACCAAGGCAAACAGGGTGTGGTCTTTGCCCATGCCAACGTTCTCACCGGCGTGAAACTTGGTGCCACGTTGACGCACGATGATGCTACCTGCATGAATGGTTTCGCCGCCAAAACGCTTGACACCAAGTCGTTTGGCTTCTGAATCGCGGCCATTACGGGTCGAGCCGCCACCTTTTTTCTGTGCCATTGCCTAAGGTCTCCTTAAATTTGGCTGCCGTCGGGGCGCACCAGAGACTCCACCGCAATTTCGGTGTAGTTCTGACGGTGCCCCTGTGTCTTAGCGTAATGCTTACGACGACGGTGCTTAAAAATGCGAATTTTGTCGCCACGGCCGTGCGAGACCACACGTGCCTTTACGCTGGCGCCTTCAAGCACTGGACGTCCGATATCGAGTTGAGCACCGAGACCCAGGGCAAGCACCTCGGATAAAACCAGTTCGCTACCAACGTCAGCCACCAAGGATTCAACTTTTAAGGTCTGGCCCACTGAGACTCGGTATTGCTTTCCGCCCGTGCGTACTACAGCATAAGCAACAGTTGTTTGATTTTCGGCACCCATGGCCTTCTCGCTTCTTATAAATAGGTAACAAAAAGAATAGCCCGAAAGTATGGCTCTTTTCTGGCATTTGATCAAGGCCCCCTCGGGGTCCGGCAGGTGGTCAGAGGGGGATCGGGCATAATGAAACGGTGTCCCTAAGTCCATCCCTCCCTGCCAACGACGCTTACAGTCAGGCACTTGCCTTGGTTAGACCAGGCATGCACGAGGTGGACCGGGTGATTCAACGGCGACTGGCGAGCGAGGTCGTGCTGGTTGAGCAAGTCGCTCGTTACATCATTGAGGCCGGTGGCAAGCGTATGCGGCCCGCCCTGCTGCTGCTTTGCAGCCAGGCCCTTGACGAATCCTTGGCTGGCGCTGAAAAGACGCCGGCCGAAATGGCTGAACTCGCCGCCATTATCGAATTCATTCACACGGCCACCCTGCTGCATGACGACGTGGTCGATGATTCGGGCCTGCGCCGATCGCGTCAGACCGCCAACGCAGTCTTTGGCAACGCGCCAAGCATTCTGGTGGGTGACTTTCTTTATTCGCGGGCTTTTCAAATGATGGTTGAAATAGGCTCTATGCCCGTGATGGCGGTTCTTGCCGAGGCCACGAACATCATTGCCGAAGGAGAGGTTTTACAGCTTATGAACTGCCAGAACCCCGAGGTCGATGAAGCCCGCTATTTGCAGGTCATTCGCTACAAAACTGCCAAACTTTTTGAGGCTGCAGCAAGCCTACCTGCCGTCTTTCATGGTCACCCGCCCGAGATCGTCGAGGCCTTTGCTGCTTATGGACGTCATCTGGGCACGGCGTTTCAATTGACGGACGATCTTCTGGATTACGCAGGATCCGAGGACGATCTTGGCAAAAGGCTTGGTGATGATCTTCGCGAGGGTAAGCCAACGCTTCCCTTAATTTATTTGCTGCAAAAAGGTGAGGAGGCGGACCGGGCATTAGTACGGCGGGCCATTGAAGAGCCCGAGCAGGCGGACCTGGCAGCGGTGATTCAGCGCGTGCAATCCACCGGGGCACTCGATTACACCCGGGCCGCAGCCGAGCGCGAGGCAAGTCTGGGCGAGCAAGCCCTTGAGCCCGTGCGCCCGTCTGTCTACCTCACTTCCCTGCTAGACTTGCTGCGTTTTGTGGTGTCGCGGCGTTCTTGACTGCCGCTTGCTTGTGAATCGGGGTGTAGCTCAGCCTGGTAGAGTACTGCGTTCGGGACGCAGGAGTCGGAGGTTCGAATCCTCTCACCCCGACCAACATCGGCATGAAACCCGCGTTAAACTTCGGGTGTCTCAATTCTATTTCTAGGAATCTTTGAGCGACCTTCCCCCATGGGCGCAGGCCCTTGCCCTGCTTGGTTTGTTACTGGCCTCGGCCTTCTTTTCCATGTCCGAGACAAGCCTCATGGCCGTCAATCGCTATCGCATGCGGCATTTGGCAGAGAAAGGCCGTCGCAGCGCCAGGCAAGTTCTTAAGCTTCTCGGCCAGACCAACCAGCTGCTGGCTACCATTCTTATTGGCAACAACATCGTCAATACGGCCTTAACGGCCCTTATTACCGCCTTTGCCATTCAGGCCTTTGGCAATAACGACGAGGTGCTTGCCATTGCCACCGGCGTGGCCGCGGCACTGCTTATTGTTTTTGCCGAAATCATTCCTAAGGTCATTGCGGCCAATCGCCCGGAGACCATTGCCATGGGTGCGAGCTTTGGGTTAAGTCCTGTGGTCTGGGTTGCGCGGCCTTTGGTGGCTGTGGTGAATCGACTGGTCAGCCTGCTTTTGTCTTTGCTTCGGCTGAAATCCCAGGATGACAAATCGTCCGGGCTAACCACGGAGGAATTGCGCTCTGCGGTGGTTGAGTCCTCGGGCTTTATTCCAAGCCAACACCGCAAGATTCTTCTTAATCTTTTTGACCTGGAAGATCTGCGTGTAGATGACGTGATGGTGCCCCGTGGGCGTATTGAAGCCCTTGACCTTGAAGACGACGAGTCCTCGCTCTTGGACCAGATCTCAACCTGCTTTCACAACAAGCTTCCGGTCTATCGAGGCGAGCTGAACCAGATCGTTGGTATTCTGCATGTTCGCAAGGCCCTTGCCCTTCTAACCAAAGAGGGTGGGTTTCAGAAGGCCATGATCGAACAGGCCGTGCAGCCGGCCTACTTTGTTCCAAGCGGCACCCAGCTCTACACGCAGATGCAGTTTTTTCAGGGTAACCGGCAACGGCTTGCCATTGTGGTTGACGAGTATGGCGAGGTCGAAGGACTGGTCACCTTGCAAGACATCGTTGAGGAATTGGTCGGTGAGTTCTCCACCCAGGGGCCGCGGGTTCGTCGGGCCCTGCATTGGGAAGACGATGGGACCGCGCTTGTGGATGGCATGAGCAGTCTGCGCGAACTCAACCGTGGCCTTGGGCTCAGCCTGCCGCTGGATTCGGCCAAAACGCTCAATGGCATTATTCTCGAGGTGCTACAAGACATTCCTGAAGCCAATGTCAGCCTAAAAATTGGCAACGTCCCCCTTGAAATTTTGCAGGTTCAGGGCCGTGTCATTCGACGCGTGAAAATTCTTCGCCCCCTGGGCGAACCGTCTAACGAGTCTACCGACGAGACCGCAGGCGGACTGCCCGGCGATGAGAAGGCCGAACGCGCGGTTTCATGATGATCGCAAGACACGAGCTGCCATGACACTAAGCACAACCATTCTGATTCAAGGGCTTGCCGGTGCAATAACAGTCCTTTTGGGCTTCGAGCTGAGCCGTTGGCTGGTGGCTGCGGAAATGCGGCACTGGCTCGGGTCTCGGCCGGCCCGTCTTGTGCTCGCCCGTTGCGCGGGCTGGCGGGGTCTCGGTCTGCTCGCCTACCTGGGCTTTTTCGTTGGCTTTGGCTATCGACTCGGGCCTGCCCAGGCGATTGCCATGGGGCTGTTTGCTGGTGTCCTTAGCCTTGCAGCCATGATCGACCTTCGCAGTCGTTTACTTCCCGACCGACTCACGCTGGGGCTGGTTGTTCTAGGGCTTGGCTTGGCCGCAATGGGCGTGACAGTCAGCCTAACCGAGGCCTTGGCTGGCGCAGTGGTTGGCTATTGTCTACCCTGGGCCCTTGCAAAGTTCTCAGACAGGCGGCGTCGATCCCGGCTTGCTCATGATGAACCCATGGAGCCAAGTATGGGGCGAGGCGACTTCGCGCTCATTGCCTCCATTGGCTGTTGGCTTGGCTTTTCAAGTCTTGCCTTTGTGCTGGTCTTTGCCAGTCTGGGCATGCTTAGCCTTGCGGTCTGGGGATTCTTACGACGCGGCTGGCAACTCTCAACAGCCCTTCCGTTTGGGCCTGCGCTCTGCCTTGCGGCTATGGCCGTTGCTCCCTTTGCCCCCATGGCAAGCTCCGCAGGCCTATGACCCCGCCGCAGGCCACACCGGTGGTGGTGTTAACCGGTGGGATCGGATCAGGCAAATCCACCGTGGCCCATCAGCTGGAAACGCTTGGTGTTCCTGTTGTCGATGCAGACGCCTTGGTTCATGAACTCACAGGCCCTCAGGGTGAGGCTTTGGCCGACCTTAAGCTGTTGTTCGGTGAAGGCTCTATTTGCCCCTCGCAAGGTCTCGACCGCGCCAAAGTTCGCCAGGCTGTTTTTGCTAAACCCAGCCTGCGACAACGCCTGGAGGCCATTCTTCACCCCAGAGTTCAGGCGCTGGCCCGGCAGCGCCTGACTGAGGCCCAGGGGCCTTACAGTGTCTATGTGGTCCCACTCTGGACCGAGACACATCGGCAGACCCCCCGACCCGAATGGGTCTGGAAGGTTATCGTCGTGGACATCGAGGAGCCACACCAAAGGGCAAGGGTTCTTCAACGAACCGCCATGCCCGAGGCAACGCTTGAAGGCATTCTTGCCGCGCAGGCCACACGCACCGAAAGGCTCTCGCTTGCGGACCATGTTCTTACCAACAACGACGGGCACGACGATTTGGCCAAGCAGGTGCAAGCGCTTCACGAGCAACTGCTTGAGCAGCTCAGAAATGAAGACCAGAGAACCCTGCGCTCGCCCTTAGTCAACTGAGAAAAAGGGATTCGCATTAAACCCGAATAGACCGAGGCAAGACAGAGCAAAGGCAGGGCTGATCAGCCATAATGAAGTTTATGTCGGATTCACCACCTTCCTCAGAGACGAGTGCCTTGCAAACGAAAGAAACTGAAGGATGCCTTGACGAGGCCTTAAACGGCAGCGACCGCGTCTTTGAGTTCCCCTGCAACGAGCGCATTCGCATTTTGATGCGCGTGGACTGCATGACACGCCGCATTCGATACTTCTCGGAAAAGCAGTCGCAGTTCGAGCATGAGTCTTGCCTGCATGCACTCTTTGAACTCTACGAACTGCTCTCAAGCCGCGGTGATATTAAGAACGAACTGCTGCAAGAACTCGATCGGCAGCGCGCGCAGCTGAATCGTTTTATCGATCAGCCGGGTGTGTCGAATGACAGGCTGCACGAGGTGCTTAGCGAAATCAGTGTGGCTCACGCCAACCTCACCGAAGTGCCAGTGAGGCTCGGCCCGCATCTGGCCGAGTTTGAATTTCTTCAGGGCCTCAAAGGCCGCGTGGGCATACCGGCGGGCAGTTGCCCTTTCGACTTGCCCAGCTACTTTGTCTGGCTGCATCGACCTGTTGCTATTCGCAAGGCCTCACTTGATGCATGGGTGGCTCCGCTTGCGCCGCTTATGGATGCCACCGCACTCTGCCTGCGCATCTTGCGCGATGGCGCAGAACCTGCAAACTACCAGGCCAATCAGGGAGTCTTTGAACTCAACCCCGAAGGCCGACTTGCGCGGCTTATACGCGTGCGCATTCCTCGTGAGCCCGAACTTGTTTGCGAGGTCAGTGCCAACAAATACGTTGTCGCTGTGCGCTTTCGCGCGCTCGATGAGCAACTGCGGCCTAAGGCCATCGAGACCCGCGTAGAGTTTGAGCTAACGCTCTGCGACTTTTAGGCCGAGCGCTAGGCCTTAGGCCTAGCATCTGAATAGAGCCCTGAGGTCAAGGCCTCAAGAGCCAGAGCTTTAATAACTGGGAGACTTGCCGGAAGCAGCGGGAAGGGAAGTGGTCCTTGGGGTGAAACCCAAAGGAGTTGTTGGCCTTCGCGCGCCTCAAGACCTTTGTTGGTATGCACAGGACGCCAGCCTTTGACCTTAAAAAATCGAAGGGCGACCCGGGCATGGCTGTAGTCATAGTCAACGGCATCAAAAGGCGTGGCATGCAAGACCTCCATCCCGAGCTCTTCTTTAAGTTCACGACTCAAAGCTTGCTCGGCGGACTCCCCAGGCTCACACTTGCCGCCCGAAAACTCCCACCATCCTGCATAGACCTTGCCCGCAGGTCGGCTTGCCATAAGCAGTCGGCCATGGCCATCTTCAATAAGACCAACAGCAACCTCGGTGCGTGGCTGAGCCGGAGAGGAATCGGGCATGACTGTATGGACAGAAGGCGAAAGCCGCTTTAGGGTCTACACACGAAGAATTAGACAGCTAGCGCCAAGCATCCCGTACAGGGCGTCAAACAATTAAGGCGCCTGACGACTTGCCGCCCAGTCTTTGGCAAAGGCAAGGGCAATGCGGCCTGAGCGTGAACCGCGCTCGAGTGCCCATTGCAGGGCAGGCAGTCGTGCTTCCTCAAGCGCCTGCTCGCCGCCCAAGCCATAGACCTCGAGCCAATGGGCAACAATGTCGAGGTAATCGTTCTGACTAAAGCTATGAAACGAGACCCAGAGCCCGAAACGCTCGGAGAGCGCAATCTTTTCTTCAACCGACTCGGCCGGATGAATCTCGCCGTCGGCATCGTACCGAGTCCCTAGGTTGTCCTTCATCGACTCGGGCATAAGGTGCCTGCGGTTCGATGTTGCATAGACCAGAAGGTTCGAAGCCTGTGCCGCCAGGCCGCCATCAAGGACAGTCTTAAGCGCCTTGTAGCCAGGCTCCCCAGGCTCGAAAGAGAGGTCGTCACAAAAGACAATAAATTTCTGCGGACGATTGGCAACAAGCTCGGCAATCTGAGGCAGGTCAACCAGGTCGGCCTTGTCAACCTCAATAAGACGAAGGCCCTGTGAGGCGAACTCGGTAAGACAGGCTCTGACCATAGAGGACTTGCCAGTACCCCGTGCGCCAGTAAGCAACACATTGTTGGCGGGAAGCCCCTGCACAAAACGGCGGGTGTTGTTCACACAGCGTTCAAGCTGGGCACTGACATGCAAGAGATCGTCAAGGGCAATGCGGGCAAAAGGCCCAACCGACTGAAGGTAGCCCAAGGAGCCTAAAAGGCTAGCCCGACGCACCCACCGAAAGGCAAGCTGTGTTTCAAAGTCGGCTTGAGCAGGCGGCTCGGGCAACAAGGCATCGAGCTTACGCAAGAGGGCTTGCAGCGTGGCGCTAGGATCGGTAGTCGGCATTAATGGAAACGTAGTCGTGTGAAAAATCGCAGGTCCAGACAGTGGCCTGGTGACTTCCGCGATGCAGGTCAATACCAACGGTAATTTCAGACTCGGCCATGGCCGCCTTACCCGCTTCTTCGGTGTAAGAGGCTGCACGACCGCCAGCCTGGGCAACCAATAGCCCATTGAGGCGAAGTTCAATAGCACTGACATCAAGTCCGGGAACGCCGCTGTAGCCAATGGCGGCAAGGATGCGGCCCAGGTTGGGGTCACTTGCGAAAAAAGCCGTTTTGACCAAGGGCGAATGTCCAATGGCATAGGCCACCTGCCTGGCCTCATGGCTACTCTTTGCGCACTGAACATGGATGGTGATGAACTTGGTTGCGCCCTCACCATCACGAACAATGGCCTGTGCCAACTCCTGGCAGAGGTCAATAAAGGCCTGCTCAAAGACTGGCCAGTCAGTGTCTTGCGGGGTAAGCCTGAGCCCACTTGCCCCTGTAGCAGCGCAGACAAACGAGTCGTTGGTTGAGGTGTCGCCATCGACTGTAATGGCATTAAACGAGAGATCGGTGGCCTTGGCCATGAGAGCCTGAAGGTGGGCCTGTTCAAGACCGAGATCGGTGGCAACAAAGCCAAGCATGGTGGCCATATTGGGGCGAATCATGCCGGCACCTTTTGAGATACCTGTAAGACTAATGGTCTGGCCCTTAAGCTGAATGCGTCGTGAGGCGGCCTTAGGCTGCGTGTCGGTGGTCATAATGGCCTGAGCCGCCTCAAGCCATGTGCTGCCCGCCGTACCAGCTTGGCCCTGCAAGGCTTGCGTGGCCTTTTGAATGCCTGCCTGCATTTTTTGCATGGGTAGATGTTCAAGAATGACACCGGTTGAAAAGGGCAAGACCTGCTCGGGCTGAAGACCAAGAGATTCAGCGAGCCACTGGCAGGACTGCAGAGCGTCAAACCTTCCTTGCTCGCCGGTGCCCGCATTGGCGCAGCCTGTATTCACGAGCCAAGCCAAAGGGGCTGAAGCCAGGTGTTGGCGGCAGAGCAGGACAGGCGCCGCACAGAAGGCGTTTTGAGTGAAAACACCCGCCATAGTGGTGGTCGGGCCGAATTGAACAACCAGCATGTCAAGCCGATTGGATTTACGAATGCCTGCGCTCACGGCACGTAGTTGCAGACCCGCAATGGGCAGGAGGTCGTCTGCCCTTGGAAGGGGCAGATTAACGGACATGGCTAGGCGAGAGCCCCATGGCAGTGTTTAAACTTTTTTCCAGAGCCGCAAGGACAGGGCTCGTTACGGCCCACCTTCGGAAGGTCTCGTCGGACCGGCTGGGCCTGATCAACGCCGGTGGACGAGCCCAGCGATTGGCCTGCCACAGGCCCCTGAGAGAGGCCAGCGGGCTCGCCTGACAGATTATTAGCAGCGAGATCCTGGACGGCCAAGGCCAGGGCCTCGGGGTCGTCGGATGAAAACGCGGCCTCGGGATTGAAAGAGGCATGCAGGGTGTTGGCGGCGTCGGCAAGAGCCTGTGCCCGCGCGTTAGCTAGACGTGCCGCCTCTTCCGCCTCTTCTTGTGACTGCACCTGAACATTCATGAGCACCCGCGTGACCGAATCGCGAACCCGCTCAAGCAGTTGCTCAAAAAGGGCGAAGGACTCGCGCTTGTATTCCTGCTTGGGATCTTTCTGGGCATAGCCGCGCAGATGAATGCCTTGACGCAGGTGGTCAAGAGCGGCCAGGTGTTCCCTCCAGCTTTGGTCAACCGTCTGAATTAGGATGGAGCGCTCGAAGTCGATGAAGGGGTCACGCCCAACCTGCTTCCACTTCTCTTCGTAGGCCTGTGTCGCCGCCTGAACAACCAGGTCGGCAACACCCTGATCATCAAGCTCATCTTGCTCGTCCACGCATTTCTTCAGGTCAAGCGCAAGGCCGAACTGCTGGGCAAGCTCCTCTTGCAAAGGCTCAAGCTCCCATTGCTCTTCAATACTATTGACCGGCACATACCGGCGCACAAGGGCTTCAACCGCACCGATGCGAAGTCCTGTAATGAGTTCCGCAGGGTCTTGGGCTTCGAGCACCTCGTTACGCTGCGAATAAATAATTTGCCGCTGCTCATTGGCAACATTATCGTATTCGAGAAGCTGCTTACGAATATCGAAGTTACGATTCTCAACCTTGCGCTGCGCACTTTCAATCGACCGCGACACCATACCAGCCTCGATGGGCTCGCCACGGGGCACACCGAGTTTGTCCATGATGGCCTTCATGCGATCGCCTGCAAAAATACGCAGCAAAGGATCGTCCATGGCCAGATAAAACCGGGAGGAGCCTGGGTCACCCTGGCGGCCCGCACGGCCT
This sequence comes from Burkholderiaceae bacterium, assembly GCA_023261135.1. Classification (GTDB taxonomy): domain Bacteria; phylum Pseudomonadota; class Gammaproteobacteria; order Burkholderiales; family Burkholderiaceae_A; genus Hahnella. The sequence continues at coordinate 13,177 of JALRJP010000039.1, forward strand.
CGAAGCTGATTGTCGATACGGCGAGATTCGTGACGCTCGGTACCAATAATATGAAGGCCGCCCGCTGCAATGACCTGGTCGTGCAGCGACTGCCATTCTGACCTGAGCTTCTCGGCTTGTTGCTCGCGGCTAACCGGGTCAAGCGAGGGATCGTGTTCGAGGGCCTCTATCTGTTTCTCAACGTTGCCGCCCAACACAATGTCAGTACCCCGACCCGCCATGTTGGTAGCAATGGTGATCATGCCGGGTCGACCCGCCTGGGCAACAATTTGGGCTTCGCGCTCATGCTGCTTGGCATTAAGCACCTGGTGGTCAAGGCCCGCCTTCTGAAGAGCCGCCGAGAGTAATTCGGAATTTTCAATGGAGGTGGTGCCCACCAGGATGGGCTGGCCTTTGGCATGGCGGTCTTTAATATCCGCCACGATGGCCTCGAACTTTTCTTCGACCGTACGAAAAATTTGGTCTTGCAGATCCTTTCGAATCATGGGCCGATGGGTCGGAACAATAACCGTTTCAAGGCTGTAGATTTGCTGAAACTCAAAGGCCTCGGTGTCTGCCGTACCCGTCATGCCGCCCAGCTTGCCGTACATACGGAAATAGTTTTGAAAGGTAATGGAAGCAAGCGTCTGGTTCTCGGGCTCAATGGCCACACCCTCTTTGGCCTCGACCGCCTGATGCAGTCCATCGGACCAACGCCGGCCTGCCATGAGTCGGCCGGTGAACTCATCGACAAT
>JALRJP010000003.1:0-28394 GCA_023261135.1 Burkholderiaceae bacterium
GAATTTAATTTTCAATCAATAAGCCCACCGTTCTGCCAAGTTAAACAGGCAGAACATCTGGGGGAATGCAGCGCCTGCCTACTAAGGCGGGCTAGCTCCCCCGATACTTTCGAAAGGAAAAAAAGTGGCACGTTATACAGGACCGCGTTGTAAGCTCTCTCGTCGAGAGGGCACAGATCTTGGATTCAAAAGCGCAAGACGTTCGCTTGAATCCAAGTGCAAGCAGGACACCAAGCCAGGCCAGCATGGCCGCACCTCGGGTGCTCGTACCTCGGACTACGGCAAGCAGTTACGTGAGAAGCAAAAAGTAAAGCGTATGTACGGCATGCTTGAGCGCCAGTTTCGTCGTTACTTCGCCAAGGCTTCGAGCCGCAAGGGTAATACCGGTGAGAGCCTGCTTCAACTTCTTGAGTCCAGGCTCGATAACGTGGTCTACCGCATGGGCTTTGGCTCAACTCGTGCCGAGGCACGTCAGCTTGTGAGCCACAAGAGCATTACGGTAAACGGTCGCGTAGTTAACGTACCTTCGGCGCAAATCAAGCCCAACGATGTCGTTGCCGTTACCGAGAAGTCCCGTGGTCAGGCACGAATCGTTTCCTCGCTCGAGCTCGCTGAGCAGCAAGGCTTTCCTTCCTGGGTCACGGTTGACTCCAAAAAAATGGAAGGCGTCCTGAAGCAAGTGCCCGACCGTTCTGACCTATCGGCTGAAATCAATGAGAGCCTCATCGTCGAACTTTATTCGCGCTAATTGTCTGTCATTTCCTAAGAAGGACTCCCAATGCTGAATGCCTTTCTCAAGCCACGCATTATTGAAGTTGAACCCATTTCGCAAAACTCTGCCAAGATTGTCATGGAGCCTTTCGAGCGTGGTTTTGGCCATACTCTTGGCAATGCCCTTCGCAGGGTTTTGCTCTCTTCCATGGAGGGCTACGCCCCGACGGAAGTTCAAATTGCAGGTGTTGTGCACGAATATTCCACCATGGAAGGCGTTCAGGAAGATGTGGTTGATCTCCTTCTGAACCTCAAAGGTGTGGTCTTTCGCCTTGAGGGCCGTGCCGACGTTCTGCTTTCTTTGCGTAAGCAAGGCCCGGGTCCCGTAACGGCTGCTGATTTTGACCTTCCTCACGATGTAACGGTTCTCAACCCTGACCATGTCATTGCCAATCTCTCTGATGATGTGCGCCTTGAATTGCAGGTTCGTGTTGAGAAAGGCCGTGGCTATATGCCTGGGTCCTTGCGCAACCTGGGTGATGAATCCACCCGGTCCATCGGCCGTATCGTGCTTGATGCCTCGTTTTCACCGGTTTCCCGCGTGAGCTACACAGTTGAAAGTGCCCGCGTGGAGCAGCGTACCGACCTTGACCGCCTGGTTATTGAAGTCGAGACCAACGGCGTGGTGGAGCCCGAAGACTCTGTTCGTCAGGCGGCCCGTATTCTGGTGGACCAGCTTTCTGTTTTTGCAGCCCTTGAGGGTGCTGAGCCCACAGCCGAAGCGGGCCGTGCTTCGCAGGTGGACCCCATGCTAATGCGCCCAGTTGACGACCTTGAGCTCACCGTGCGTTCGGCGAATTGCCTGAAGGCCGAAAGCATCTATTACATTGGCGATCTTATTCAGCGCACCGAGAACGAGCTCCTCAAAACACCGAATCTCGGCCGTAAATCGCTTAACGAAATTAAAGAAGTCCTTGCATCCAGAGGCCTCACCTTGGGCATGAAGCTCGAGAACTGGCCGCCTGTGGGTATGGACCGCTAAGAATCTTTTAGGAGAACTTGTATGCGTCACCGTCATGGACTGCGAAAGCTCAACCGGACCTCGGCCCACCGAACGGCCATGTTCCGTAACATGGCCAACGCGCTCATTCAGCACGAGGCCATCAAAACGACACTGCCTAAGGCCAAAGAGCTTCGTAAAGTGGTTGAGCCTTTAATTACTATTGCCAAGACCCCGACCTTGGCCAATCGTAGACTTGCCTTTAACCGGCTACGTGACCGTGATTCGGTTGTTAAGCTTTTCGACGAGATTGGTCCACGTTATGCAAGCCGGCCTGGCGGTTATTGCCGTATCCTGAAGTGGGGGTTTCGTGCGGGCGACTGCGCGCCCATGGCACTCATGGAGCTCGTTGATCGTCCTGAAACAGGTGCAACGCCTGCTGCCGAATAAAACGCGGCGCCCCTAAAGCGCCGTTCCTGTAGCCCTTTGGCTGCCGAACCCCTTGTTCGGCACGCCTCTTAGTCCCCTGCCAAAATACGTCGAAGGGCCTCAACCACGGCTCTCGTCTGCGATTTACTTCCTACTGTAATGCGCAGGAAGTCTTCAATGCGGGGCCGGTTGAACTGCCTAACAAGAATGCCATTTTCTTTTAGAGCCTGATAAAGTGCGGGCCCTGTTAGCCGAGGGTCTGCCTTGCCTCCAGGCGGAAGGTATCGGCCAAAAACAAAATTGGCTTTTGAAGGCAGAACCTGAAAACCCATTTGCTGCAGGGAGCTAGTAAGCCAGTCACGGTCTGCAGCAATTCTTCCCACAGAATCCTTGAGCCAGGCCTGGTCTTCAAGAGCAGCCGTGGCAGCAGCCTGCGCCAGCTGGTCAATGGGATAGGAGTTGAAACTATCCTTTGCGCGAACCAGTGCTTCAATGAGGCCCACCTGACCAAAGGCAAGCCCAATACGCATGCCAGCAAGTGCTCGTGACTTCGAGAGCGACTGGGTCACTAACAAATTGGAATAGCGGTTTATTAATGGAACGCAGCTCTCCGCCCCAAAGTCCACATAGGCTTCGTCCACCACTACAAGGGTCTCTGGGTGGGAGCGCACAAACGCCTCAATTCGGGCTTGCGCAAGAGCCTTTCCTGTTGGAGCGTTCGGGTTCGGAAATATAACGGCAGCAACCTCTTCATCAAGCGCTTCAAGCGGGATCTCAAAGGCCTCGTTTAACGCAAGCGTCTTGTGCGCAACGCCATACAGCCGGCAGTAACTTGGGTAGAAGCTGTAGCTAATATCGGGAAAGTAAACGGGACCCTTCGCAGGCTGGTTAAGTAGCGTCTGAAAAACAAAGGCCAGCACCTCGTCCGAACCGTTGCCCACAAAGATCTGGTCTGACGAAAGCCCATGCAGCTCTGCAGCAGCCTCGCGAACGCTCCGGCTTGTTGGGTCGGGATAGAGCCTGAGCCTTGCGCCGTCCTCCCCAAGGGCATGCTGAATGGCGGCAAGTACACGGGCTGAGGGCGGGTAGGGGCTCTCGTTCGTATTGAGCTTGATTAGCTGCCCATTCAGGACCTGCTCACCTGGGACATAGGGTGAGAGACTGTGAACCAAGGGACTCCAGAACTTGGAGATCGCGGGCTCGGTGCTCTTGGATTCGGCCCCAAGCGGCGTATTCGGTGACGCAGACATGCGCCGAACTGTATCATTGCGCCATGCGAACCGCCGAACTACGCCGAGATACGGCCGAAACCCAAATCTTCGTGAGCCTGAACCTTGATGGAACAGGGAAGAAAGAACTCAATACAGGGATTCCATTCTTTGACCATATGCTTGATCAGATTGCCCGGCATGGCCTGATCGACCTTCAGGTCGAGGCCAAGGGTGACCTTGAAATTGATGCGCATCACACGGTGGAAGACATTGGTATCACCATTGGACAAGCCTTTGCAAAGGCCATTGGAACCAAGCAGGGTGTTCGTCGTTATGGTCATGCCTACGTGCCACTTGATGAAGCCCTTTCGCGCGTGGTGGTCGACCTTTCGGGCCGTCCTGGCCTTGAATTTCATTGTGATTGGACTCGTCAATTTGTGGGTCAGTTCGACCTTGATCTCATTCATGAGTTCTTTCAGGGCTTTGTGAATCATGCACAGGTCACGCTGCACCTCGATAACTTGCGTGGTGACAATGCTCACCATCAGTGCGAAACGCTTTTTAAAGCCTTTGCTAGGGCCCTTCGTATGGCCGTCGAATTCGACCCACGCCTGCCGCACGACGCTATTCCATCCACCAAGGGAAAACTTTAGGCTTCTCGCGTCATCCCAATGATTGCCATTGTTGACTACGGGTCTGGAAACGTCCGCAGCGTTGAAAGGGCGGTTCATGCCGCATTGCATGCGCGTGGCGAGACTGCTGACCAAGTGCAACGTGTGTCCGACCCCGATCGTCTGCGTAGAGCCGAGCGGGTCATTTTTCCTGGCCAGGGTTCCATGAATGACTGCATGACAAGCCTTGAAGGCTCGGGTTTAAAGCAAGCCTTGCTCGAGGTCGTTAAGGCCAAGCCCTTTCTTGGAATCTGCGTGGGCGAACAGATGTTGTTTGAGCGCAGTGAAGAAAAGGCCACTGAAGGCCTTTCCATCCTGCCGGGAGACGTCGTACGGTTTCATGCCGATCGCGGAGCGAACGACGCGCAGGGCTTGCCACTCAAGGTGCCGCATATGGGCTGGAATCGCGTTCGCTTTCTTCGTGATCATCCGGTGACGCAGGGGCTCTCAGCCCAGTCGGGTCCCGAAGCCACGGTGCAGGGGTCGGCATGGTTTTACTTTGTGCATAGCTTTCATGCAGAGCCAAGCCTTTTGAGCGATCGTCTCGGCGAGTCGGACTACGGAATACCCTTTACCTGTGCCGTTGCCAGAGATAACATCGTGGCAACGCAGTTCCATCCCGAGAAGAGCGCGGCTGCAGGTCTGCAGCTTCTTCAACAGTTTCTTGGCTGGAAGCCCTAATGCAGCCTGCGCACGAATGGTCGTTTTTGTTTTAAATTACCTGAACCCATGTCCCTTCTTCTTATACCTGCAATCGACCTGAAAGACGGTCAGTGTGTTCGGCTCCGACAGGGCAATCTTTCGGAGGTTACGGTTTTCTCAAACGACCCAGGTGAAATGGCAAGGCGCTGGATTGCCCAGGGTGCGCGACGCCTCCATGTTGTCGATCTTAATGGCGCCGTAGCCGGCCGGCCTCGAAACGACGCTGCCTTAAAAAGCATCATCAAAGCGGCTGGCGATATTCCTGTTCAAGTGGGCGGGGGCATTCGCGACCTTGAAACGGTTGAGCGCATGCTCGATGGTGGTGCAAGTTACGTGGTTATGGGTACCGCAGCCGTTAAGAATCCCGGCTTGCTTAAAGATGCCTGTGCGGCTTTCTTAGGCCAGATCATTGTTTCTATCGATGCCAAAGACGGCAAGGTCGCAACCGACGGCTGGAGCAAGCTTTCGGGCCACGAGGTCGTCGACCTTGCACGAAAGTTTGAAGACGATGGCGTCGAGGCCATTCTTTACACAGACATTGGTCGCGACGGCATGCTTGCCGGTGTGAACGCCGAGGCCACAGCGCATCTTGCTCGCTCGGTGAGCATTCCTGTTCTTGCCTCGGGAGGCATCTCAGGGCTCGATGACATCAAGACTCTTGCGGGGCTTGAGGACGATGGTGTCATGGGGGCAATCCTGGGTCGGGCCGTCTACGAGGGCCAGCTTGATTTCGCAAAAGCCCAAGAGCTGGCGGACCAGCTTGGTGGCAGCTAGCGCGTTTTGTTAGCTAAGCGCATCATCCCTTGCCTTGACGTCGATGCAGGGCGGGTAGTGAAAGGCACCAATTTCATCGACCTTCGCGACGCGGGCGACCCGGTGGAAGTTGCCCGTCGTTACGATCTTGATGGCGCTGATGAACTCACCTTTCTCGACATTACGGCATCCTCCAGCAACCGCGATCTGATCTTGCCCATGATCGAGGCCGTAGCCAATCAGGTCTTTATTCCGCTTACCGTCGGGGGTGGTGTTCGCGCCCCAGAGGACGTCCAGCGTCTTTTGAATGCGGGAGCCGATAAGGTCAGTATGAATACGGCCGCAGTTCAATCACCTCGCTTAATTGCCGATGCAGCCCATCGGTTTGGCAGTCAGTGCATTGTGGTGGCCATTGACGCTCGGCGACGCCCATCGAATGCCGGACAAGGGCATCGCTCGGCCTGGGAGGTTTATACCCATGGTGGCCGGCAGGCAGCAGGACTGGACGTTTTGGACTGGGCCGAACAGGTGGAGCAGCTCGGGGCCGGCGAGATTCTTCTGACCAGCATGGACCGAGACGGAACGAAATCGGGGTTTGATCTCGAGCTTACCCGGGCGGTTTCAAGTGCTGTGGGTATTCCGGTGATCGCATCGGGTGGCGTGGGTGAGCTTGATCACTTGGTGGAAGGGGTGACCGAGGGTCGTGCAGACGCTGTACTTGCCGCTAGTATTTTTCATTTTGGACAGCACACTATTCAAGAGGCCAAGCAGCACATGGCAAAAAGGGGGGTCTGTGTCCGACTGGCTTAGTCAGGTGCGCTTTGATGAAAAGGGTCTGGTCACTGCCATTGCGCAAGAGGTCTCAACTCAGCGCGTACTTATGGTTGCCCACATGAATCGGGAGGCACTTGAAAAGACCTTAGCGACAGGTCAGGCCGTTTATTTTTCGAGATCGCGGCAAAAGCTCTGGCACAAGGGCGAGGAATCAGGCCACTTTCAACATATAAAGTCCATTCGACTCGATTGTGATGGGGATGTGGTGCTGTTGGAGGTTGAGCAGGTCGGCGGGCTTGCCTGCCACACCGGGCGCCCCTCGTGTTTTTTCCAGCAACTCTCCGATGGCCATGGCTGGCAGGTTATAGAGCCGGTTCATAAAGACCCCGCGCTTATTTATGCTGAAGGCGCAGTCACAACTCAGGCCGAGCAATCTCAGCCCCCAACTCATAAGGCGCTTCTCGGGCCTGTTCTTGCGCGTCTTCAGCAGGTTGTTGAACAACGTGCGTTGGCCGACCCCTCGACCAGCTATGTGGCCAAATTGCTTCAAGGCCCCGAAGACAGCCTTCTAAAAAAGATTGGTGAGGAGGCCTGCGAGACTGTCATGGCCTGTAAGGACGCCGATAAAGACCGTATCGTTGCTGAAACGGCCGATCTCTGGTTTCACTGTCTGGTGACGCTGCATCGTTTCGGGCTTGGTCCAGCCTCAGTTCTTGCTGAACTGCAACGCCGCGAGGGGCTCTCAGGCCTCGACGAGAAAGCAGCCCGACAGGCCGATGCCCGGGCTCAAGACCTTAAAAGGAGCCGCGATGTCTGACTGTTTGTTTTGCAAAATCGCGAAAGGTGAGATCCCTGCGAAAAAAGTCTTCGAAGACGAGGAGATGCTCGCCTTTTATGACTTGCATCCACGTGCCCCCTTGCATCTGCTGGTCATACCCAAGCGTCACATTGAGTCACTGGCGACGGCTGAGCCGTCTGATGCCGAACTGCTTGGCCGAATGATGACCCGGTTGCGGGGTATTGCCGCTGACAATGGCTCTCCCAATGGCTTTCGCACTGTGGTGAATAGCGGCAAAGTTGGTCGGCAGGAGGTGTATCATCTTCACATTCATCTGCTTGGGGGCTCAGAGCCACTGGGTGCCCCGGCCTCTTTTTAACCTGTTGATGCTTAACGACCTCAGCCCCCTATGGTTACTTGGCCAAATTGGGCTACTCAGCAAGCTATCAACTCACCAAGTTCTATTGGAGCATCGTAATGGGCAGCTTTAGCATCTGGCATTGGCTTATTGTTCTGCTGGTCGTCTTGCTTGTCTTCGGGACCAAGAAACTTCGTAACCTTGGCTCAGATCTTGGGGGTGCGGTTAAGGGTTTTAAAGACGGCATGAAAGAGGCAACCGCCGAAGATGCCAAGCCCGAAAGTCAACAGGCGTCTGCACCTACGGCAAAAGTCGAGTCCTCGCAGACCATCGATGTACAGGCAAAGGACAAGACCACGTCGGGCTCTTAAGCGCCCTTCGCGGCAGCCTTTTTGGCAGCCTTCGATGGTTGGTCCTTATTCGGTGAATCGTGCTTGATATTGGGTTCTCAGAGCTTGTCTTAATTGCAGGAATTGGGCTTGTGGTTCTTGGCCCTCAGCGCCTGCCTGTCGTAACCCGGACCGTAGGCACCTTGTTGGGCCGGGCTCAAAAATACGTCAGCGACGTCAAGAACGACATTCAACGTCAAATGGAGCTCGAAGAGCTTCGTAAGGTGAAGGACACTGTGACAAATCTTGGCGAATCCATTGCCTCTGAAGCGTCTAAATTTGAATCCGAAGCCAACGCCCTTGCCACCGATGTCTCGTCATCGTTTGACTCTGATCGTGACTTTCAATCGGTCTACGACCAGCGCGCCGGGCTTTACATGGGCGCACCCGGTCGAAGCTGGGCCCAAGAGCAGGCCGACAATCGGCTACGTGACCGGCTTCGGGCAAGGCTTCGTAAGCGTTATCTGGTCAAGCGGCCCAAGGACTAATCGTGGCAACGGAACCTAACGACTCGCAAGATGCTAAGCAGGCTCAGGACCCGCAAAAGGTACTGGAGCCCCCCGAGGCATCTTCTGGCTCGAGCTTTGCAGAAGAGGGCTTTGTTTCCCACCTGGTGGAGCTGCGCGACCGACTCATTCGGGCAGTTCTTGCCGTGCTGGTTGTGTTTCTAGCCCTGGTTTACTGGGCTCCCCAAATCTACAGCGTGTTTGCAGAACCTCTCATTGCAACGCTGCCTGCGGGCAGCAGCATGATTGCAACCGATGTAACAGCGCCCTTCTTTGTTCCCATTAAGGTCACCATGATGGTGGCCTTTGTGGTTGCCCTTCCTTATGTGCTCTACCAGGCCTGGGCCTTTGTTGCTCCGGGCCTTTATAAGCACGAGCGTCAGTTGGCCATGCCCATTATCGTGTCGAGTTTCGGGCTTTTTTTGGTCGGTATGGCCTTTGCCTATTTCTTAGTGTTCCCAGCGGTGTTTGGTTTCGTTGCTAGCTACACCCCAGAAGGAGTTCAAATGGCGACCGACATCGACAAATACCTAAGCTTTGCTTTAAGTCTTTTCCTGGTTTTTGGGCTGTCTTTTGAGACGCCTGTGGTTCAGATGGTGCTTGTGCGTATGGGTATTGTTTCGATGCAAAAAATGATTGATTTTCGCCCCTACTTTATTGTTATTTCCTTTGTCATCGCGGCCATTGTTACGCCGCCCGATGTCATTTCGCAGCTTATGCTTGCGATTCCCCTGTGCCTGCTCTATCAGTTCGGCATCTTCCTCGCTCGCTACGTAACACCCCAAGAGAACCAGGACGAAGCTGCTTCTTAGTCGCGCTGGGGTCGCTCGGCCACAGTGAGCTCGAGCTGGGTCTTTTGACGGTTCCTTACAACTTCAATGTTTGCCTTCTCACCCGGTGACAACGCTGCCACTAAGCTAAGCAGTTCGGCTGTGTTTCGGCTTGGTGCTTTGTTAACGGCAATAATGACATCACCGACTCTCATGCCCGCCTTTTCTGCAGGACCGCCCGGCTGAAGTGAGGCCACAATGCTGCCCTCTGCCGCAGGCAGACTCAGGCTTTCTGCAATGGCGGCGTTGACATCTTGTAGCTCAACGCCTATGAAGCCTCGACTCACCTTGCCATCTTTAATGAGGCTCCTCATGACCTGTTGAGCCATATCGGCTGAAATGGCAAAGCCAATGCCCAGGTTGCCTCCATCGCGTGAATAGATAGCCGTATTAATGCCAATAAGCTTACCTTGGGTGTCCACCAGCGCACCGCCCGAGTTGCCGGGGTTAATGGCAGCATCGGTCTGAATAAAATTTTCGAAGGTGTTGATGTTGAGCTGCTTACGGCCCAGAGCGCTCACGATACCCTGGGTCACCGTGAGACCCACACCAAAGGGATTACCAATGGCCAATACGGGGTCACCCACTCGCAGAAGACCGGGTTCGCCAAACTCAATAGTGGGAAGGCTTTCAAGCCGAATCCGCAGCACGGCCAGGTCAGTCTCGGGGTCAGTGCCTACGACTCGGGCAGAGGCTCTGCGCCCATCAGAGAGTGCAACCTGGACCTGGTCGGCTCCCTCAATGACATGGTGGTTGGTTAGGACATAGCCGTCGGAGCTCACAATAACCCCCGAGCCTAGGCCCGAACCCCTCGGTCCACGATCGCGAGGAGAGTCCCCCGGTGGCTCACCAAAAAATCGACGAAAAAAAGGATCGTCGTAGAGTGGGTGGCGAGGGGTCTGTTGGTTCTGGCGAGAGAAGACGTAGACCACGGCTGGCATGGCCTTGGCGGCGGCCTGGCGAAAGCTGGGCAGGTCGGTTGGGGCCTCAACACTCGCCTGGCTTGGGCTCTGGCCAGGCATAAGCGCCCCTACGCTATGGCCGGGCAAGGAATTGGGCGTGATCCAGTCAGGTCTTAGAGTGGCAAGAACAAATAAGATCGCAAGCGCTAATGTGGTTGCTTGAGCAAAAAGAAGCCAGAGACGCCTGATCATTAGAGGATTATGGCTGGATTTGGGTTGACTGGCTGGGCTAAAATCAGGGTATTCCTCAACAATAGGCTGTTAATACTGTCGAAAGTGTCCCGTTATGAGTAGCTCCTCCCCCAATTCTTCTGGACCTTTGCTTGGTTTGTCATCTGCAGTCACGAAGGGTGAATCCTTTGATATGCAGCCTGCCTCCGAGCCCAACCGTCGTAACTGGATGATTGCCTGTGGCGCCGTAGGTGCGGGTGCGGCCGCAGCTGTGGCGGTCCCTTTTCTGGGTTCCATGGCGCCCTCTGAGAAGGCTAGGTCTGCCGGCGCCCCTGTCGAAGTCGATATCTCCGATATTCCCGTGGGTGGCGTGAAAATCGTTGAATGGCGTGGGAAGCCCGTCTGGGTCGTTCGTCGCACACCGGAAATGGTGAAGGGCCTTGAGTCTCTTAATAGCAAGTTGGCTGACCCCAATTCCGAACGCAAAGAGGTACCTATTCCCGCCTACGCGAAGAACATCCACCGTTCTATTAAGCCCGAAGTGCTTGTAACCGTGGGCATTTGCACTCACCTGGGCTGCTCCCCCGTTAGCAAGTTTGAGACGGGTGAGGCATCAGGCATTGCAGCTGACTGGCCAGGCGGTTTTTTCTGTCCTTGCCATGGCTCTACCTTCGACAGCGCAGGCCGGGTTTTTGCCAACAAGCCCGCACCCGACAACCTTGAAGTTCCAAGGCATATGTATTTGTCGGACAGTCGCATTGTCATTGGTCAGGACGAGCAGGGCGAGGCGTAAAAGAACGCTCTATGTCTTGGGCCTTGGCCCCAAATTATTGTTTTAATTCTTATTGAGGTATTTGCAAATGGCAGCAGAAAAAACAGTTCAGGCCGATGGGCTTTTAGGTTGGGTCGATCGACGCTTCCCGCTTATCTCCCTTTACAAAGCGCATCTCTCTGAATACTACGCCCCAAAGAATTTCCATTTCTTTTATTTCTTTGGAAGTCTTGCGATGTTGGTGCTGGTGCTTCAAATCGTCACCGGCATTTTCTTGGTGATGCATTACAAGCCCGATGCCTCGTTAAATGCTGCCGGTATTCCGGTTGCCTTTGCCAGTGTCGAGTACATCATGCGCGAAGTACCGTTTGGCTGGCTTATCCGCTACATGCATTCCACGGGAGCATCTGCCTTCTTTGTTGTGGTTTACCTGCACATGTTCCGTGGACTTATCTACGGCTCGTATCGCGAACCTCGTGAATTAATTTGGATTTTTGGCTGCCTTATCTTCTTGTGCCTTATGGCGGAAGCCTTCTTTGGCTACCTGCTTCCCTGGGGTCAAATGTCCTACTGGGGCGCTCAGGTCATTGTGAACCTGTTTGCAGCTGTTCCATTTATTGGCCCTGACCTAGCCATCTGGATTCGTGGCGACTTCGTGGTGGGCGACGCCACGCTCAATCGGTTCTTCGCCTTTCACGTTATTGCCATTCCCCTGGTGTTGCTTGGGCTTGTTGCGGCCCACATTATTGCCCTGCACGAGGTTGGCTCGAACAACCCCGATGGCGTTGAAATTAAGGCCAAGAAAGACAGCAACGGCATTCCGCTCGATGGCATTCCTTTTCATCCTTACTACACCGTGCACGATATCGTTGGTTTTGCGGGCTTTGCCATTGTGTTTTTTGCGGTGGTTTTTTTCGCCCCTGAGTTCGGTGGTTACTTCCTCGAGTTCAACAACTTTATTCCGGCCGACCCCCTGGTGACGCCTCCGCACATTGCTCCTGTCTGGTATTTCACGCCCTATTACTCCATGTTGCGTGCAACCACCGACGTCTTTATGTGGGTCATGGTTGCCAGTGCAGGTTTGGGAGCACTGGCCTTTCTTAGAATGTCAGGCAATGCGCTTATTAAAGTTGCTGGCATAGGCGCCATGGTGGTTCTCGCCATTCTCTTCCGCGTGTTCGACGCCAAGTTTTGGGGCGTGGTGGTTATGGGTGGTGCTGTGCTCATCATGTTCGCGCTTCCCTGGCTCGACAAGTCGCCGGTTAAGTCCATCCGACAGCGGCCTGGTTGGCAGAAATGGATCTACGGCATTTTTGTGGTTAATTTCTTTGTTCTTGGGTATCTGGGTGTTTTGCCCCCAACACCGGCGGGCACGCTTATTTCGCAGATCGGCACGGTTTATTACTTCGCATTCTTTGCACTGATGCCTATCTGGACGCGTATGGGCGACTACCTGCCCGTGCCTGAACGAGTTCAGTTCCAGCCTCACTAATTCTTAGGTAGCCGAGGCGACGATTAACAATAATGGCGGGCAGGTTTTTCCGGGCCCGTCTTTTTTTGAAGGTGAATTATGGTGCGCATTGCAGAGCTTTCAGGTGAACCAGGCAGCTTAGCCCTTGGCTCAAGTCGTGGAGTCGGTCGACTAATCGCGGCTCTTCTAGCCGGCGTCGGCTTGTTTTTGATCTTGGGCATGTCAGATGTAAGGGCTGCCGGCCCGTCTGTGGCCCTCGACTCGTTTCCTAAGCAAAAGCTCACCGATCGGGCGGCGCTTCAAAATGGCGCCAAGCTTTACATGAACTACTGCCTGGGCTGCCATGGCATCTCTCAGGTTCGCTACAGTCGACTTGCTGACTTAGGCCTCACCCAAGACCAGATCAAGTCCAACCTTATTCTTACCGACGCAAAGCCCGGCGATCTTATTAAAACCACCATGCCGCTTAAAGAGTCCGCAAGCTGGTTTGGCAAGGCACCACCCGACTTATCCCTTACAGCACGTTCTCGCTCCTCGGGCGCAGGTTCGGGCGCCGACTGGATCTACACCTACCTGCGCGGCTACTATTTAGACCCAAGTCGGCCCACAGGCTGGAATAATATTGTCTACCCGGCTGTGGGTATGCCCCATGTGCTTTGGGATCTTCAGGGCGAGCGTACCGCCGAGTTCAAAAAGGTAGCGAGCCACGGTGAAGAAAAGCTTGTTTTCGATCGATATGTTCAAAAGTCGCCGGGCAGAATGACATCTGCAGAGTACGACAATGCGGTAGCCGACCTCACTGCTTTTTTGTCCTGGGCCGCAGAGCCGGTTGCGCAAACTCGTAAACAAGTCGGGGTCTGGGTCTTGCTTTTTCTCGGCATCTTCTTTGTATTCGCATGGCGCTTGAACGCCGCCTACTGGCGTGATATTCGCTAACTCCTTTTTCTTGCCGCCATACTTTTTTAGGGATTTCTACCCATGATGGTCTTGTATTCGGGCACGACCTGCCCTTTTAGTCAGCGCTGCCGGTTCGTATTGTTCGAAAAAGGCATGGACTTCGATATTCGTGATGTTGATTTATTCAATAAGCCAGAAGATATCTCTGTCATGAACCCGTATGGCCAAGTCCCTATCTTGGTCGAGCGGGATCTCATTCTTTATGAATCAAACATCATTAACGAGTACATCGATGAGCGCTTTCCACACCCGCAGCTTATGCCTGCAGACCCCGTGCAGCGGGCCCGTGCGCGTTTGCTCTTGCTTAACTTTGAGCGCGAATTGTTTATCAACATTGAGCCGCTTGAAAAGCAGGATCCAAAGCGTATGGACAAGGCGCGCATGGTGGTACGAGACCGGCTTTCGCAGCTTGCACCGGTGGTGGCGAAGTCCAAATTTATGCTGGGTGAAGACTTTTCCATGATTGATGTGGCCCTTGCCCCTTTGCTTTGGAGGCTTGAGCTTTATGGCATTGAGCTACCAAAAGCAGCGGCCCCCGTACTAAAGTATGCAGAGCGCATCTTCTCGCGTCCGGCCTTCTTCGAGGCCCTTACCCCATCCGAAAAGGTTATGCGTCGCTAGCAAGGGGGTAGCAGGGGGCCTGTTGGCTTAGCCACTGACCTACTGCTCACGTTGTTATGCGTGCCGCAACCAACTTTAAAACAACATGACAGCAAGCGCAGGCGACATCGCCTCCACCAAGCCTTATCTGGTCCGGGCCATCTACGAGTGGTGTTCCGACCAGGGCTTTACGCCTTACCTTGCCGTGTCCGTTAATGACGACACGCGTGTACCTCCTGCGCACGTGCGAAATGGTGAAATTGTTTTGAACATCAGCCCGCTGGCGACGCATCAATTGGTTATTAGCAATGAGGACGTACGATTCTCAGCACGTTTTTCAGGGGTTGTTGAAAACCTTCGAGTGCCCATTTCTCAGATTGTTGCTATTTACGCCAAAGAGACAGGTCACGGCATGGCCTTCGATGTCGCTAAACCTTTGGGTTTGGTGACCGAAGGCTCTGTTCAGGGTCAGGGGGACGACGAAGACCCGCCTCCTACAAGCCCCTCGGGCTTGGTGGGGGTTGAGTCGTCACCGGGGCAAAGACTCAAGCCTGTGCGTTCAAGCAAGGCGTCGGGCAAGCCGAGCCTGCGGCGGGTAAAATGATCGCAGGAACGCATTAGAATCGAGAGGTTGTTTGCGTAGTGTTGCGCCGCGTTAGCTCAGTTGGTAGAGCAACCGCCTTGTAAGCGGTAGGTCGTCAGTTCGAATCCGACACGCGGCACCATTCTTTACGAATCAGCCCCCAAAATTCCGGCGTCCTCGAAAAGCTTTTTTAATTCGCCCGAGTCGTACATCTCACCCATGATGTCCGAGCCACCAATGAACTCTCCTTTGACATAAAGCTGCGGCACGGTGGGCCAGTTGGCAAAGTCTTTTACAGCTTGCCGAACCTCGTCGTCTTCAAGCACATTAACGGTTGCAACCTGGCTCACGCCACAGGACTTTAATAGTTGAATCGCTCGACCCGAGAAGCCGCACTGAGGAAACTGCGCCGTACCTTTCATGAAAAGCACAACCGGGTTGTCATTGATGGTCTGAGCAACAAATGCTTTGGCATCCATGGCCGAAGCTCCTTTCGAACAAGCGTAAGTTAAACGTTGAGTTTAGGAAATGACTGAAACACTTAGGGCGCTCTGAGACACAGCACCTTGTTTGAATCATAGACGACCTAGGACGTAACGGGGGTGACCAGCCAGGTCGTTCATGGGTGTAATTCTAAAAAAGCCTGCCTGCTGAAAGCAGTCCACCACGAACTCTTGCTGGCGATAGCCGTGTTCCACGGCAAGAAGGCCGTTGGGCCTAAGCCGCTTAATGGTCTGTCTTGCAATCTCTCGTAGGTCGTTCATGCCGTCTTTGCTGGGTTCATGGCCCACCAGCGCGGTCCTGGGCTCCCAGGAGAGGCTGCCCGATGCAAACTCCCAGTCCTCGCTGCCCACATAGGGTGGGTTGGACACAATCAGGTCGAACCCCTCGCTCTTATCAACCTCGGAGAGCGCGTTCATCCAGGAGCCCTGTAAGAACTGAACATCTGCTCCAAGCCATGCGGCATTGTTTCTTGCAAGCCTTAATGCGCCCTCCGAAAGGTCGGTGCCAAAGCACTGCGTTGAAAACCCTCTTGCCTGAAGCTCAAGACCAAGGCTTATGGCCAGGCAGCCCGACCCGGTTCCAAGGTCAAGCAGTCGAATTGGCGCATCTCCTTCTTTGCCATCTTCGCAGCCCAATGGATCGCTGAACCCTTTCAATTCAAGCGCCCACTGTAGGCCAAGGTCGACAAGGGTCTCGGTCTCGGGCCGTGGAATAAGGCAGTCGGAGTTCACCCAGAACCTGCGGCCGTAAAATTCTTTGAAGCCCAGAAGGTAGCTTAGGGGCTCCCCGCGTGCAAGCCGGCTTAACAGCCTCTCGTAAAGGGCCTGTTCCGTAGGAGAGAGTTGCAGGTCGTTCGCAAGAAGTTGGGTACGAGTTCGGCCTGAAGCCGCCTCTCGAAGCGCGAGATCTTCCCTGCGAGAAAGATTAGGACTCGTCGCCAAGCGAGGAAAGAAGCTCCGCCTGGTGTTCGGCCGAGAGCGCCTCGGTGAGCTCGAACATGTCGCCGTCCATGATCTGGTCGATCTTGTAAAGGGTGAGGTTGATGCGATGGTCGGTGATACGGCCCTGAGGGAAGTTGTAGGTTCGAATGCGTTCAGACCGGTCACCGGAGCCCACCATGAGCTTTCGTGCACTGGCCTCCTTCTGCTGCATAGCGGCAAGTTCACGGTCGCGTACCCGAGCGGCCAGAACCTTCATGGCCTTGTCTTTGTTCTTGTGCTGGCTCCGGTCGTCTTGACACTCGGCAACAATGCCTGTGGGCAGGTGTGTAATGCGCACCGCCGATTCGGTTTTATTCACGTGCTGCCCGCCAGCGCCCGAGGCACGAAAGACATCTATACGAAGTTCATCCGGGCTAAAGACAACCTCTGCAAGCTCGTCGGCCTCGGGCAGCACAGCAACCGTGCAGGCCGAGGTATGAATACGCCCCTGGGCCTCTGTAGCCGGCACACGCTGTACCCGATGGCCACCCGATTCAAACTTAAGCTTGGAGTACACATCAGACCCTTCGAACCGCACAATGACCTCCTTGTAGCCGCCTAAGTCGGACTCGCTTGCAGAGAGCATTTCGGTTCGCCAGCGATTGCGCTCGGCGAATCGTAGGTACATGCGCAAGAGGTCACCCGAAAACAGAGCAGATTCGTCGCCCCCCGTGCCGGCACGAATCTCGAGCAGAATGGCCTTGCCGTCGTTGGGGTCCTTGGGCAGAAGCAGACGCTGCAACTCCACCACCTGATCTTCAAGAAGTTTTTTGAGCCTTAATGACTCCTCTTGACCGAAGTCCTTTAGGTCGGGGTCGGTGAGCCAGGTCTCGGCCTCTTTAAGGTCGCGCTCTGATTTTTGCAGTTCACCGAAATGTTCGACTACCGGTGCAAGATCGGCACGTTCTTTGGACAAGGCCCGAAACTGCTGAAGGTCGTTGGCAGCATCGGGCGAGGAGAGCAGGCCCTCGACCACTGCAAAACGCTCTTGAATCTGCTGAAGCTTAGTCAGCAGGCTAGGCTTGATCATTGGTCAGGCTCGCTCGCCAGACCGTCTGCCTTGGACTCTGTGGGTTCGTGCAGCTTAAAGAGGCTGGGCACAATCTGCGCAGCCCGCTGATGGGTTTGAGGATCGGGATCGGAAAGGGCGGAGTACGTACCGTGAAGCAGCTTTTGGCTGAGTCCATGGGCAAGTGCTTTAAGCACATCGTTGGCATCGTCACCTCGGGCGAGCCGCCGTTGCGCAAGCGCAAGCTCTGCTTCTTGTAAGGCGGTTACGTGGTCTTTTACGGTTCGAATTAACGGCACCTGCTCACGACTTGATTTCCAGTGAAGGTAGCGTTGCACCCCGTGGTCAATAATGGCCTCGGCATGGGTCACAGCATCACGCCTTGCCTGAACGCCAACCTCAACCAGGCTGGCCAAGTCATCGACTGAATAAAGAAAGGCGTCAGAAAGCTTAGAGACTTCGGGCTCAATGTCGCGCGGGACAGCCAGGTCAACAAAAAAGATGGGCTTGAATCGTCGCTTTTTAAGCGCAGACTCCACCATGCCAAGTCCTAGTATGGGTAGGCTTGAGGCCGTGCAGCTGACCACCACGTCGAAGTCGGAAAGGCGCCGCGGAAGATCAGATAACGCAAAGGCCTCGCCGGAATAGTTCTTTGCCAGCGCCTCGCCACGCTGAATGGTGCGGTTAGCAATGGCCAGGCTTTGAGGCGACTGAGCGGCAAAGTGGGCGATGCAGAGCTGAATCATTTCGCCCGCCCCAATGAACAGCATGCGCGTCTGCGAGAGGTCTCCGAAGATACGCTGGGCAAGTTTCACCGAGGCCGCCGCCATAGACACCGAATGACTGCCAATTTCAGTGCTGCTTCGAACCTCTTTGGCAACTGAAAACGCCTGCTGAAAAAGATGATGTAGGTTGGAGCCAAGGCTACCTGCCTCTTGCGCTTGGCGCGCGGCCTCCTTGAGTTGACCAAGAATTTGGGGCTCCCCAAGAACCATGGAATCAAGCCCACTTGCAACCCGAAAGACATGCCGAACGGCGGCAGGCTCCTCATGCTGGTAAAGGTGGTGCATGAGGTCGCTTTGACCGACTTGGGAACGAGTCGCAAGCCAGTCGAGTGCCTGTTGGCGAGCCTCTTCGGGGTTGTGACTTGCCATGTACAACTCGGTGCGGTTACAGGTCGAGACCAAGGCTTGTTCGGGTGCAAGCCTGCCCATGACGTGACGCAGTTCGGACAGGCTGGCGCGAATGATCTCAGCCGGAAAGGCAAGCCTTTCGCGCAGCGAGACGGGGGCCGACTGATGGTTCAGTCCAAAGGCAACGACCTGGAATGTCATAGGCCCCTGATTTTACGAGAATATGGCGGGGTTTCACCAGCGCAAATCTAATTTAGTTGACAGTTTCGTCTGCAAGCTGTTCGAGACGGTAGCCGCTGCCGTAAAGGGAGCGAAGGCAAAAGCCATTCTCGGGCTGCAGTCGCAGCTTGGTTTTCAGTCTGGATAAATGGGTGTCCACCGTGCGTGTCTGCACATTAGGATTCAAGCGGAAGACTTCTTCTTGCAGCAGTGATCGCTTAAGATCCTGATTAATATGCTGAAAAATAAAAAGCGCAAGCGCCCACTCTCTTGAGGTGAGTGGGACAGGCTGGCCCCTAAGAAAGGCCCGCTGCGTTCTGACCTCAAGCCGCACCGCGCCCACTTCAAGCACAGACCGAGGGGGATCGCCGTCGTTTAGTCGTTCAGATAAGGGCTCCTGAGCCTTCAAAGGCCGGTTACGTCGAAGGGCGGCGGCCAGGCGGGCAACGAGCTCGGCCGCGCGAACGGGTTTAAGCAAGAAGTCATGGGCACCCTTTGCAAAGGCCTCGGCCAAGGTGGTGTCGCGGCTGTCACCTGTGAGCATGAAAAGCACGGGCTTCTGAGAGGCCGAAGTTTTTGCATGCAGGGCATCAAGCAAGTCAAGGCCCGACATGCCGGGAAGGCGCAGGTCAACTATGGCGGCGTCGAACTGATGCCGAGGTTGAGCCTCAATAAACAACTCGGCACGCCGAAACCAGCGCCCCGTCCAGCCTTCAAGCGCGAGGACGTCGCAGAGCCTGCGGCCCAAAGGCTCGTCGTCTTCAACAACTGCAATGCGGCTTGCCGCATTCAATCCGACTGTCATCATGACCCCCTCTGGTTGCTTCTGAGTGTGGCCTTGACGCGTTAACCACTCTCGTCTGGTGGCTTCGTGTGCTTAGGAAGACTGTTTGCGCCAGGGCTTACCGGGCTCAAACTATAGCTTTGGCTTGCGGCTATGTGAGGCTATTTTGAAACTCAAAAACGAAGGTAAGCCCAGACTTGTTAGGAATTCTGACAAGCCAGAAAGAGCTGGTAGGCGGGGTGCTGGGATTCATTCCAGTGCCGATAGCCAAGCGTGGCAAGAAATTCAAGGAAGCGGCCCTGGTCGGCCGGAGGTACTTGCAGGCCCACAAGAATACGTCCGTAGTCCGCGCCATGATTGCGGTAATGGAAGAGTGAGATATTCCAACTGGGGTTTAAGGCCGTAAGAAAGGTCATCAGTGCGCCGGGCCGCTCTGGAAACTCAAAACGAAAAAGCTGCTCATTTTCGGCGAGTTCTGATCGACCGCCTACCAGGTGCCGAAGATGCGCCTTAGCAAGCTCGTCATCTGATAAATCAAGCGTATGGAAACCGCCCTCCGACAGGCTCTTGGCAATGGCATGGGCCTGCTCTCGACTCTTCACCTGAAGGCCCAGAAAAATATGAGCGCGTCGAGGGTCTGAAATGCGGTAGTTGAACTCGGTGACATTAAGGCCGCCGAGCGCCTGGCAAAAAGCCTTAAAACTGCCGCGTTCCTCGGGGATCGTGACGGCAAAGACAGCCTCGCGCTGCTCGCCAATCTCGCTGCGTTCACTGACAAAACGCAGCCGGTCAAAATTCATGTTGGCCCCGCAGGCAATGGCCACAAGAGTTCTGGGGCTACCGTCTGGGCGGATCGCGCCATGTTGGGCCACCCAGGCCTTCAGACCTGCAATGGCTAGCGCACCTGCGGGTTCTTGAATGGCGCGTGTGTCCTCGTAGACGTCTTTAATGGCTGCGCAGACCGCATCGGTATCGACCCTCAGCATGCCGTCGACATACTTTTGGCTGAGTCGAAAGGTTTCTTCACCCACTTGCTTCACCGCAGTGCCGTCAGAGAAGAGGCCAACCTCGGGAAGATAGATCCGCTCGCCCTTTTCAAGCGACTGGGCCATGGCGTCGGAGTCCTCAGTTTGCACCCCAATGACAAGGGTCTCGGGCCGAAGTTGTTTCACCAAGGCCGCAACCCCGGCAATTAGGCCTCCACCGCCCACCGCCACAAAAATGGCGTCAATGGGGTCTGCGTATTGGCGCAGAATTTCAAGACCAACGGTGCCCTGGCCTGCAATGACATCGGGATCATCAAAAGGGTGGACAAAGGTCAGGCCTTGGTCTTTTTCGAGCGTTTTGGCATGCAGGTAGGCGTCCGAGTAAGAGTCGCCATGAAGCACGACCTCGGCACCTCGCTGACGAACGGCGTCGATTTTGACGCTGGGCGTGGTGACGGGCATGACGATAAGCGCCTTGCAGCCCAACTGCCGTGCCGCAAGGGCAACGCCCTGGGCATGGTTGCCTGCCGATGCGGCAATAACGCCTTTCGAGAGCTGGGCCTGGCTGAGCTGCGACATTTTGTTGTAAGCACCGCGCAGCTTGAAAGAAAAAACGGGCTGACTGTCTTCGCGTTTAAGCAACACCTTGCAGCCAAGCCGTCGAGAGAGGTTGGGAGCCGGGTCGAGGTCGGTTTCAATAGCAACGTCGTAGACCCGGGCCGTAAGAATTCGTCGTAAATAGTCTGCGCCCATCGGTGTATCTTAATTCGCCTAAGGTTTTTGGGCTTTCTAGCAAGAAAGAGGCTTTCAAGCCGCATTGGCCCTAGGGGTCCATTACACTAGACCCACTATGAACGCTCCTGTCTTGCCGGCACTTCTTTCGCCTGCCTCGGTGGCCGATCCTTCGGAGTCGCGGCTTCGAGAGATCCCCTACAACTACACCTCGTTTTCCGATCGTGAGATTGTCTGGCGCCTTCTTGGCGAGCGCGGTTGGGCACTGATTTCAGAACTTCGACAAGAGCGTAAAACTGGCCGATCGGCCCGTATGCTTTACGAGATTTTGGGTGATATTTGGGTGGTGCGCCGCAACCCTTACCTGCAGGACGATCTCATTGCCAACCCTCGGCGGCGCAAACAGCTGGTGGACGCCCTCTTTCATCGATTAAAAGAAATTGATCGCCGCCGCGACAGTCCTGAGGCCGCTGCTGCAATAGCAAGGCCGCCCACGGCATCGTTGACCGAGGAGCTGAAGCCCGAACAAGTTCGCGACCGTCGTGTTGCAGAGCTTATAGGCCTAACGACCTCCGCCATAAGGCAGTTTGAATTTGACCTTGATGAAGCCCAGGGCCTCCGCAAAAAAGTGCGTCGTCGACTTGCGCGCGTGACCGATGTTCAGAATATTAAATTCGACGGTCTGTCTCGCGTCTCGCATGTGACCGATGCGACCGACTGGCGCGTAGAGTACCCCTTTGTTGTGCTGACGCCAGACACCGAGGTTGAAGTGGCTGCGCTGGTCAAGGCCTGTATTGAGCTCGAGCTCACAATCATTCCTCGAGGCGGCGGTACCGGATATACGGGGGGTGCGGTGCCACTTACGCCCCGCTCGGTGGTTGTTAATACCGAAAAACTTGAAGCCATTGGCGCTGTTACAAAGCTGCAGCCACCGGGCCTTGATCAGCCCATTGCCACCCTATTCACTGGCGCGGGGGTGGTCACGCGTCGGGTGGCCGAGGCGGCCGAAGCCCATGGCCTTGTCTTTGCGGTGGACCCCACCTCGGCCGATGCCTCGTGTGTGGGCGGCAACATTGCCATGAATGCCGGTGGTAAAAAAGCGGTGCTCTGGGGCACGGCCATTGACAACCTTCTTAGCTGGCGCATGGTGGACCCCAACGGCGACTGGCTCGAGGTGGTTCGGCATCATCACAACATGGGCAAGATCCACGACGAAGAATGGGTGGAATTTGCCATTCATCGCTACGGTCCACGCCAGCTTGTGTCGGGCACGAACGGCCTTCCTGAGTTCAAAGGCGAGCCGCTTGAAACGCGTCAACTTAAGCTTGAGGGGCATCGATTTCGCAGGCTCGGCCTGGGTAAAGATGTCACCGACAAGGTGCTTGGTGGACTACCCGGTATTCAGAAAGAGGGCTGTGATGGCTTAATCACCAGCGCGGTCTGGGTTCTGCACCGCATGCCACCTTGCGTTCGCACGGTCTGTCTTGAGTATTTTGGCAATGCCCAAGAAGCAGTGCCTTCCATTGTTGACATTAAGGCCTACCTTGACCAACGGCCCGATGGTGCCATTCTTGCTGGACTCGAACATCTGGATGAGCGTTATCTGCGTGCGGTGGGATACAGCACCAAGAGCAAGCGCGGGGCCTTTCCGAAGATGGTGCTTATTGGCGATATTGTTGGCGAGACCGAGGATGCTGTGGCTCGAGCAGCATCGGAAGTCATACGGCTTGCGAATCAACGCGCTGGCGAGGGCTTTGTGGCGGTCTCGCCCGAGGCGCGCAAGACCTTCTGGGCCGATCGTTCCCGCACGGCCGCCATTGCGCGGCACACCAATGCCTTCAAAATCAATGAAGACGTTGTCATTCCGCTGAATCGCATGGGCGAGTACACCAATGCCATTGAGCGAATCAATATTGAGTGCTCCCTTAACAACAAGCTCAAGCTCACGCGAGCCCTGCGTCAGGCCCTAAACGACATTGCCGATCAAGGCGTACGCATTCTAAACGGAACGGAAGAGGGCGAAAGCCCTGAAGCCCAGCAGCGCAGCCTGGACCAGAGGCTCGATGAGGCGGGCGATATTCTTAAGAAAACGGAGTCGCGTTGGGCTTTAATGGCGGCGCACCTGAATGACACCGTGGCTGAACACCGCCAAACGCTTGGCGAGCTTGGTCTTGATCTCACGCACTGGTCCAGTGACCAGGCGAGCCGCAGCCTTGGCGAATGCCTTCAAGACCGTAGCCTAAGGGTGTCTTGGAAGCGTGAGCTGCGCGATGAATTCCGCCGACTCTTCCCCGGGCTTGCCTTTGCCAATGTCATGCAAAAGCTTGAAGCCTGTCACGCCCGGGTGCTGCGTTCGCGCGTCTTCGTGGCTCTTCATATGCACGCAGGCGATGGCAATGTGCATACCAACCTGCCTGTGAATTCCGATGACTACGACATGCTGCAAGAGGCCCATGCGGTTGTTGCACGCATTATGGACATTGCCAAAGAGCTCGATGGCGTGATCTCGGGCGAGCATGGCATTGGTATTACAAAATTTGAATTCCTGACGCCGGGTGAACGTAAGGCCTTTGCCGACTACAAACAACAAGTGGACCCCCATCATCGGTTTAATGCGGGTAAGCTACTCGAAGGAGGCGACCTTTCCAAGGCCTACACGCCGTCGTTTGGTCTTATGGATGCTGAGAGTCTTATTCTTCAGCAAAGCGCCATTGGTTCTATTGCCGACTCCTTTGCCAATTGCCTGCGTTGCGGCAAGTGCAAGCCTGTCTGTGCCACCCATTCGCCGCGTGCCAACCTGCTCTATTCGCCGCGCAATAAAATTCTTGCAACCTCGTTGCTCATTGAAGCCTTCTTATACGAAGAGCAGACCCGTCGCGGTGTAAGCATTGCCCATTGGGAGGAGTTTGAAGACGTGGCCGACCATTGCACGGTCTGTCACAAGTGCCTCTCGCCATGCCCAGTCAACATTGACTTCGGTGAGGTCTCCATGGCCATGCGCGATCTTCTGCGTCGCATGGGCAAGAAGTCGTTTAACCCGGGTACGGCGGCGTCCATGTTCTTTCTTAACGCAACGAACCCGCAGACCATTAAGCTTGCGCGCACCGTCATGATGGACTGGGGGTATAAGGCTCAGGGTATTGCGCACGATTTATTCAAGCGCCTAGCCAAGCGCCAGACAGCCAAGCCCCCGGCCACGCTGGGCAAGCCTGCACTGCGTGAGCAGGTGATTCATTTTGTGAACAAAAAGATGCCTGGCAACCTTCCCAAAAAGACTGCTCGGGCCTTGCTTGATATTGAAGACGCCAACTATGTGCCCATTATTCGAGACCCAGTGAAAAGCTCAGCCGATTCCGAGGCTGTGTTTTATTTTCCGGGCTGCGGATCCGAGCGTTTGTTTTCGCAGGTAGGTCTTGCAACCCAGGCCATGCTCTGGCACGTGGGTGTGCAGACTGTCCTGCCTCCTGGCTATTTGTGTTGCGGGTATCCGCAGCGTGGCTCGGGTCAGTTCGATAAGGCCGACAAGATCATTACTGACAACCGTGTTCTTTTTCATCGTGTGGCCAACACCCTGAATTACCTCGACATTAAAACTGTAGTGGTCTCCTGTGGCACCTGTTACGACCAGCTTGCAGGCTATGAGTTTGAAAAAATCTTCCCTGACTGCCGCATTCTTGATATTCACGAGTTTCTGCTCGAGAAGGGTGTGCAACTTGATGGTGTAACGGGCGTGCGTTATATGTACCACGACCCTTGCCACAGCCCCATGAAGCGTCATAACCCCCTAAAAGTTGTGAATCAACTGGTGAACAGCGACCTTAATGGTCGGGTTGAAAAGAATGACCGGTGTTGCGGAGAGTCGGGCACACTGGCCATTAGCCGACCCGACATTTCCACCCAGGTTCGCTTCCGCAAGGAAGAAGAGATGCGTAAAGGTGTCGCCAAACTTCGTGCAGCAGCTGTGGGGCAGCAGCCCATATTGACCACGCCTTTGGGTTCGGCTTCGGGTTTAATACCTGCCTCAACAGCCACGCCCGAGGTCAAAATTCTTACGGCCTGCCCATCCTGTCTGCAGGGTCTGAATCGATACGAAGAGGACACCGAGGTGAAAGCCGACTACATTGTGGTGGAGCTTGCACGCCATATTCTGGGCGAGAACTGGCTTGAGGGTTATGTTGCCAAAGCAAACCAGGGTGGCATCGAGCGCGTCTTGGTCTAGCCAGGGGGCGTTGTTGTCTCGCCAGGGGTGTCGTTGGTTCTAGCCCGGTCTAAGCGAATGCGTGAAGCAGGAAAAATCAGCGAGAACTGGCTGCCTTCGCCCAGACGGCTTTGAATGCTTAGCTCCAACTGATGCCGCAAGGCGATGTGTTTCACTATGGCAAGACCAAGGCCGGTACCGCCGTTGGCTCGGGAGCGGCCCTTGTCGATGCGGTAAAAGCGCTCGGTCAGGCGCGATAAATGCTCCGGTGCAATGCCGGGCCCGGTGTCGCGCACCCAGAAGGCTGCACGACCGTTTTCAATCCATTGCCAGCCTATGCTAATGCTGCCTTGGTCTGGGGTGTAGCGCACCGCGTTACTCACCAAGTTACCAAAGGCACTTGCCAGCTCTTGCTCGTCACCCGAGATCTCCAAGGGTGCGGGCTGCTCCTGGTAACGAATCTGATGCTGATCACGGCTTAGCTGACGGGCATCGCCCAGGGTACGTTCAATAAGGGGCAGGGCCTTGAAGAATCGGCTGGGCACGGGCTTTTGGTCAGACTCCAGTCGCGCAAGCGCCAAGAGATCGTCAATAAGTCTTTGCATACGTTCGGCCTGCCCAGCCATGGTGGACAAAGCGCTTGCACGCTGCTCATTGTCGAGGGGAAGGTCGCGCAGGGTTTCAATAAAGCCCGCGAGTACAGTCAACGGCGTCTTGAGTTCATGTGAGACGTTGGCCACAAAATCACGCCGTGTGGTCTCAAGCTTTTCAATCTGGGTGACGTCTCGGCTTAGTAAAAGTCGTTCGCTTTTTCCATACGGCACCACTTGAACCTGCAATATTTGTCCAATCTGAGGGACGTCGCGTAGCAGCAGAGGCTCCGTCCAGTTTTCTTTTTCAAGGTAGCGCGCAAACTGGGGATGACGCAGCAGGTTCACAATGTTGCGCCCGAGGTCCATGTCGCCCTTCAGGCCAATATGCTGCTGGGCTTTCTGGCTGGCGTAGGTGATCTGGTTGTGATTATCCAGCGAGACCACGCCGTCGGGCATGGCCTCGGTGGCCCCACGGAAACTGGTGAGCAGTTCCTGCAACTGGTATTGCTGGCGTTCGTAGGAGCGGGCAAGCCGGTAAATGGAAGAGAACAAAATGTCCCATGTCCCTAAGCCCGAGGGTGTTTTGTTTAGCCGAAAGTCTTGCAGCCAGAGCGCCATCTTCTGCAGATGCCAGACCTGAAAGACTACCCAGGCACTCATGCAGAGAAGGACTGTGATGAGCCCGGAGAACCCTCCCCCATTGGCCTGAACAAGAAGACTTAGGAGCGTAACGCCAAGAAGGGTGAGACCGATGCGAATCCAAAAACCTGTCATGGCAGCATTATGGCCGGCCTTTTAGAGGTGCGGTCTAGGGTCTTGAAAAAGGGTGGATGGCTAGCAACCTACGCAGCCAGGACGGGGGTTCAGCTGACTGCAAAGTCGGCCTAGGGAGCAGCGAGACAGGCGATGTTTTTTAAGCGGCGATGCTGCTGGGCTGGGAGGTAAATCGGTAACCACTGCCCCTTACCGTTTCAACGTGGCGGTCGTGTCCCGAGGGCACCAAGGCCTGACGCAGTCTGCGAATATGGACATCCACCGTGCGCTCTTCCACAAAGACATGGTCACCCCAGACATGGTCAAGCAACTGATTTCGGCTGTGCACGCGCTCGGGATGCGTCATGAAGTAATGAAGCAGGCGAAACTCGGTGGGGCCAAGCTCAAGCGGGCTTCCATGGCCACTGACTCGATGTGTAAGGGGGTCAAGCTTTAGGCCCGCCACCTCAACCGCATCGTCGGTGAGCTGGGGGGCCCTGCGCCGCATGACCGCCTTAATGCGTGCAAGCAGTTCTTTGGGGGAGAAGGGCTTGGTGACATAGTCGTCAGCCCCACTGTCAAGACCCTCGACTTTGTCCGACTCTTCGGACCGCGCCGTGAGCATAATGATAGGAATATTGGCTGTTCGCTCGTGGGCTCGAAGTTGTCGTGCATACTGAACGCCACTTGTACCGGGGAGCATCCAGTCCAAAAGAACAAGGTCTGGGAGTTCGGCCCGAATAAGAGTGTCGGCCGCAAAGGTGTCTGCTGCACGCAATACCTTGTGACCTGCAAAGCTTAGGTTAACCGCAACCAGTTCTGCAATGGCGGGTTCATCTTCAACGACTAAAATAGTACTTGACATAACCCAACTCTATTCCAGCTATATGACATGTCAATGACAAACTCGACCGACAAGACCAACGAGCCCGCGACCACGCACTTTGGTTATCAGTCGGTTCCTGAGGACGAAAAAGCCCGTCGGGTGAAGGCTGTTTTTGACTCCGTTGCGCCGCGCTACGACCTTATGAACGACCTCATGTCGCTGGGGCTGCATCGGGTCTGGAAGGCCATGGCGATTAGTCAGGCAGCAATTCGAGCGGGTCAGGCGGTTCTCGATGTGGCCAGTGGCACGGGTGATCTTGCACTTGCTATGGCACCAAGGGTGGGCCCGACGGGACGCCTCGTCATGACCGATATCAACCCCAGCATGCTTGCCCAGGGGCGCGACAGGTTAATTAACGCTGGCTACCCGGTGACTGCCATGGTCTGCGATGCTGAGAAATTGCCCTTTGAAAACGCCTCGTTCGACCGCGTCACCCTTGCCTTTGGTCTTCGCAACATGACACATAAGGACAAAGCCCTGGCGGAGCTGCTGCGGGTCTTACGACCCGGTGGCAAATGCCTCATTCTTGAGTTCTCTAAGGTTTTGCCCCCGTTTGAGAAACTTTACGACCACTATTCATTCAAAGTCATACCAAGTATCGGCCGTTGGGTCACAGGTGATGCGCAGAGTTATCGGTATTTAGCCGAATCGATTCGTATGCATCCCGGCCCCGACGAGCTGGCCGAGCTTATGCGTCAGGCTGGCTTCGGGGTGGTTCGATTTCAACAAATGTCAGTAGGTGTGGTGGCGATTCACCAGGGTGTGAAAACAATTTAGGAGATCGAAATGCTGGATGCTTTCAAAACGCCAAAGGCCCTTATGCAAAAAGGGGGGGCGCTGCTTACGGGGCTTCTGACAGTGGCCTCACTTTCCCTTGTGCCGGTTTCTCAAGTCGAGGCCAAGAAATTTGGTGGCGGCATGTCCATTGGCAAATCCGCGCCCGTTAAAAAAGCACCGCCTCCTGCCGCAGCCCCATCGGCCAATACGCC
>JALRJP010000003.1:28404-50568 GCA_023261135.1 Burkholderiaceae bacterium
GACCCCCGGTAATGCGCCAGCCGGTCAGGCTGCCGCCGCGCCTGCAGCAGGTGCAGCAGGCACAGCCGCAGCTGCAGGTGCCGCAACCCGCAGCAGCTGGATGGGCCCCTTGGTTGGTATTGCCGCCGGACTTGGCCTTGCCGCCCTGGCCTCGCACCTTGGTCTTGGCGAAGAGCTGATGAGTCTGCTGCTTATTGTCCTATTTGTTGTCGCGGCGGTTTTTCTTGTTCGCCTGGTCATGGGGCGCGCCAGGGCCTCTTCGGGCATGCCAGAGCCAGCCATGGCAAGGTCTTCGTCAGGGCACAGCGCGGGTTCCATGTCGGGTGGGCAATGGTCCTCCCAGTCCGAGACGGAGCCTCGGTCTGGGTCCGCACAGCGTTTTGATCGATCCGCGGGTGCTCAGCCTGGTGAGCCTGATGATTCCGCTTACGAATCATCCGCCCCAGCAGCCCACGGGATTGCTCAAGACGATATCGATGCCTTTCTGCATGTGGCGCGCCAGCAATTTATGGCCATGCAAAAACTATGGGATTCCGGTGATCTTGGCCAGATTGAAGCCTTCTGCACGCCGGCAATGTCGCTTGAGATACGTCGCCAGCTTGAAGAGCGCGGTGATGCACCCAATCAGACCTCGGTGGTTCAGCTTGACCTGGAATGGCTTGGCCTAGAGTCGGCCACAGATGATGAGGGTGTTGCCGTGGAAGAGGCCTACATACGCTTTTATGGGCTTGTTCGCGAAGAGTCCAATGGAACGGCCAGTGCCTTCGATGAGGTCTGGCTCTTACAGAAGCCTGTTGACGGTGCCTCGGGCTGGCTGCTTGCAGGCATTACCCAGCAAGGCGGGCAGTCGCATTAAGCGCAGACCCGGAGCAAGACCGCCTTGGCCTTTGCTCCGGACCTCTTATTAACGCCTTTCAGGTCGAACCCATGCCTTCGCGTTTCTTTAGTCCCGAATGGTCGGCTTACGGTCAGTCTGGTTTTTTAGGGTGGGTGAACAGCCTTCTTGAGTCGCGTCCCGACCTTCACCAGGCCTGCCAGCCTCTTGCGGGGCGCCGTCTTTGTTTTGTGCTTGATCCCCTGGGCTTAGAGGCAAGCCAACTTAAGGTCTTCACCGCCTTCGAGGCCGATGGGTTATTGGGCGCATTTAGCCTTGATGCCTTGGCGAATCCTGAGCCTGAGGTAATCATTCATCTCGGGCCTAGTTTTTTTGTCGAGACTGCCTCCACCGGGCTTGCCCAGTTTGCTGCTTCCTTTCTGCCCACGGGCGGCTCGGAGCAGGGGGCATCTGCCGCAGGTCCCTCCTTAAAGGGCGTCCGCATTCAGGGCGATGCGGCGCTTGCCCAAAAACTTATGCCGCTTATTCAAAGCCTTAAAGATCACGCACCCCAGGGCTCTGCTTTTTTCCGCTTATTGAAGCCCCGTTTGGGCCAGGCAGACCAGGACCCGAGCACGCTTCCTTTTGTCTCAAAGGCCGATCTGCGTCAGCAGGCCGCTCGCCTGCGCACGCTTCGCGAAGGGATCGACCGGTTAAGTAAAAGGCTTAAGGTTTAAAGGACGCCTCAACCGCTTCTTTGCCCAGCGCCCCTTGAAGCCGCTTTCCTGAGCTTACAAACGATGTGGGTGTTGCCTGCACATTAAGCTTGCGTCCGAGCTCGGTGATCTTGGCTTGTGGGTAATTGCATGGCTCTTGGGCGGCAGGGGGCTCCTTGCCCGAGAGCATCCAGTCATCCCAGGCCTGCTGGCGGTCTTTGGCACACCAGGCATTGCGTGAAACCGTCACGGACTCGGGCCTTAGGATGGGGTAGAAAAAGGTATAGATGGTGACGTTTTCAAGCTCCATTAGGGTGGCCCGGAACCGTCGGCAGAACGAGCAGTAGGGGTCTTCAAAAACGGCAATGTTGCGCTTGCCTTTGCCTCCATCGCCAAGCACGGTCTTCATGGCTAATTCAAGCGGAAGGGTATTGAAATCGATACGGCTAATCTCTTCAAGCCGAGCTGCGGTTAGGTTTTTACCGCTCTTGAGTTCAATCATCTGGCCTTCAACAATGGCAAAGCTTGCCTTCTCGTTCACATAGAAAAGGTCTTGGCCAATCTGAACTTCGTAAATGCCGGGCATAGGTGTTGCGGCAATCGCCGTTACCTTAAATCGTCCGCCGAGCCACTGCTCCACCGACTGGCTAATGGCCTCCTGCACGTTTGGGCTCACACCAGTAGGTTTTGACTGCGCAAAGGCTTGGCTCAAGGATAGGCTGGTAACAAGGGCAAGACTTAGAAGAAGACGCATGGCGTTATGCTCCGAAAAGGGTTAGGCGCCCCGAAGGGCAAGTTGAATCAGTTGATGGCGCAGTGGCCCCACTTTTTGTATGGCCCGCAGACCCAATTGGCGGCTGACTTCCAGCAGGCCGGGACCGGGCTGAATAAGCCTCCACAGCCCATCAAGCCCCCACTGTACCCGCTGGACACTCTGGCGTCGCCCGACTGCAAACTGGGCAAGCATGCTGGGTTCGCCAAGATCTTTATGGCCTTGGCCAAGCCGCTGCTTAACGTGCACATCAAAGGCAAGAAGGTCTTGAAAGCCCAGATTGAGTCCGTAGCCTGCTAATGGGTGGACCGTGTGGGCGGCATCGCCAAGAAGAAGGACGCGACCAAGGCTGGTCTCGGGCACAAGTGTCATGGCAAGGGGGCTTGCCACCCGAGGGCTCGGGTTGCTTAACTCACCGAGCCGATAACTGCTTGCCAGGCTGAGCGCATTGGCAAACGCGGCGTCGGCAAGCGACTGAAAATGGGCAAGTCGTTCATTGGGCAGGCTGTAAACGAGCGAGACCTGATGGGGGTCTGAAAGCGGTAGCAGTGCAAGAACGGCACCCTGTTCAAACCACTGAAGGGCAGCCGATTCATGGGGTTTCTGGCAGTCAAGCCTGCAGACCAGGGCAGTCTGTTGGTACTGACGAACGCCCCAGCCAAGCCCAAGTCGTCGCCTAACCGTGGAGCGTTGACCGTCTGCCGCAAGCAGAAGGCTGGCGGTGTAAGTCTGGTTGTTACTAAGATGCAATACAACCGGCTCCTTGGGACCGCCTGGTCTGGCCTGGACCACGGAGCCATCGACCCGATGCAGGTTTTTGGGCCAGACGTCCACAGATTCCGTGGCAGCAAGAAGGTCCGCATGCGAGACGATGCAGGCAAGCCAGTCTTCGCCAAGGTCTTCGGCCTTTAAACAAAGGTCGGGCTCATTCGTAGGGGTCGGGCCAGCTTTTTGTGGATTTGTAATGCCACGCCGGTCGTTGGCCTGGCGAATCTCCATGCGAGTAATAGGCCGGGCCTTTGGTTGCAGTCGTTGCCAGAGGCCGAGCCTAGATAAAAGCCCAATGGCCTGAGGCCCAAGCGCATAAGCGCGCTGGTCAGCCCCATCGGCACGTTGGGTGGGCTCTTGCGGCCCTAGCCAAAGCACGTCATGCCCTAACTCCGCCATAAGACGTGCAGCACAGCCGGCAACAATACCCCCGCCCGCAATGGCAATGGGAGTCTCTTGGTTGCTGGCCGTGGCTCGGCCTGTGGTCCTTGTCGGGTGGGTCACTTAGCTGATGCCTTTTGCACCAATGTCTTTGCGGTATTGCATACCGTTGTACGCAATGGGGCCAAGGGCCTTATAGGCAAGGGCCTGCGCCTCTTTCAGTTTTCCACCAAGTGCAGTGACGCAGAGCACACGCCCACCTGAGCTCACCAGGCCCTGTTCACTAAGGCTTGTGCCTGCATGAAAGACTTTGGTGTCGGGGCTGTCCTTAGGAATGCCTGCAATAGCATCCCCTAGCTGTGGTGTCTCGGGGTAATTGGCCGCCGCAAGAACCACACCTACGGCAGGCCTGCCATCCCAGAGGTTGTCGGCCATTGACTCCGCCTGCTCCAGGCGCCCCTGAATGGCCGCCTCTAGTAGGCTGGCAAAGTCGCCCTTCATGCGCATCATGATGGGCTGAGTCTCGGGGTCTCCCATGCGGCAGTTGAACTCCACCACTTTGGCCTGTTCGTTATGAATCATGAGGCCTGCGTAAAGAAAGCCCTTGTAAGGCGTGCCTTCGGCCTGCATGCCTTTAAGGGCCGGGCGAATGACTTCGCGCATGACTTGCGCGTAGACCTTGGGTGTCACCACGGGTGCGGGTGAGTAGGCGCCCATGCCACCCGTGTTGGGGCCTGTGTCGCCATCGCCAATGCGCTTGTGGTCCTGACTTGTAGCCAGCGCAAAGGCGGACTGGCCATCACAGACCACCATAAAACTGGCCTCTTCACCCTGAAGAAAGTCTTCAATCACCACGCGCGCACCCGCCGAGCCCAACTTGTTTCCCGTGAGCATGTCCTTAATGGCCTGATGCGCCTCTTGAAGGCTGCTCGCCACGACCACGCCCTTGCCGGCTGCCAGGCCATCGGCCTTAATAACAATTGGCAGTCCTGGGAAACGGCGCTCTTGCTCCGTGGCGTAGTCGCAGGCTTCAGCAGAATTTGTAAAGGTCTTGTAGCCCGCTGTCGGGATGTTGTACTTGGCCATGAACTGCTTGGCAAAGTCTTTTGAGGCTTCAAGCTGCGCGGCCGCTTTGCAGGGCCCAAACACCTTGAGCCCCTCGGCTTCCAGCCGGTCAACAAGGCCTGCCGCAAGGGGTGCTTCCGGCCCAACCACCGTAAACGCAATGTCGTTTGTCTTTAGGAAATGAACCAGGCCATCGGGATCCTTCACGGCATCAATGGCAACGTTTTCAAGGTCGGGCTCTAAGGCCGTACCCCCATTGCCCGGCGCCACATAGACCTTTTGCACTCGGGCTGACTTTGAAAGACGCCAGGCCAGGGCGTGCTCACGACCGCCACCGCCAATGACCATGAGCTTCATAGAATCACCACGTTGGTGTGGACCTCTTGCACGTCGTCGAGCGACTCCAGTGCATCGAGCAGTTTTTGCATTTTCTGGCCGTCCTCGCCTTGAAGCTCTGCCTGGGTCTCTGGCCGCATGGTGACCTCGGCAAGCTCAGGCTGAAGACCCCCTGCCGCCATTGCCTGGCGCACCTGGGCAAGGCTTGCCGGACCTGTGAGCACCTCAATGGAGCCATCCTCGTTTACAAGAATATCGTCTGCGCCAGCCTCAAGCGCGGCCTCCATGACAGTATCTTCTGAGAGGCCCGGCGCAAAGAGCATCTGCCCGCAGTGTTTAAAAAGAAAGGCAACGGACCCGTCTGTGCCCAGGTTCCCCCCGTGCTTAGAGAAGGCATGCCGCACCTCGGCAACGGTTCGTGTGCGGTTGTCTGTTAGGCAGTCCACCATCACCGCCGCTCCGCCAATGCCATAGCCTTCGTAGCGAATTTCTTCGTAGTCCACCCCTTCAAGCTGCCCGGTTCCTCGCTTAATGGCCTCTTGAACCTTGTCTTTGGGCATATTGGCATCACCTGCCTTATCCATGGCAAGTCGAAGCCGCGGATTCGTGTTGGGGTCGGCCCCGCCAAGTTTGGCGGCCACGGTCACCTCTTTAATGATGCGGGTGAAGATACGCCCGCGCTTCTCATCCTGTCGGCCTTTGCGATGCTGAATATTGGCCCATTTTGAGTGTCCT
Source organism: Burkholderiaceae bacterium (assembly GCA_023261135.1). Taxonomy (GTDB): domain Bacteria; phylum Pseudomonadota; class Gammaproteobacteria; order Burkholderiales; family Burkholderiaceae_A; genus Hahnella. The sequence goes on from JALRJP010000003.1 coordinate 33,992, forward strand.
GCCATAGTCTTGACTAACCTTCCTTACTGCCTTAGTTGCTCATTTGGTTTTTATGGTTTTGAAGGGTGGGCCACACCTTGCCGTGGCTCTAGCCACCTTTCACTGGAACGGCTTTCAATTGAGACACCGAGTGTAACGGTCTTTGTGTGGCACGGAGCCATTGGGCAAGCCTTCGCCGGACGGGCTTAGGCAGATCAAGCACAATGATGCGATGACCTTCGACAGATCTAAAATGAGCAACCTTGCTGCTACGTCCACGACGGGTTGTGAACCGGTTTACGACGTTCCTCGGAGCCTTGTTTCCACTGCACGGCTTTATGGTTCCGGCGCCCTTCACAAACTAGCCAGTTCGCATGTTGCTGTGGTGGGTTTAGGCGGGGTGGGCTCCTGGGCTGCCGAGGCTCTGGTTCGCTCAGGCGTGGGCAGGCTTACGCTAATCGACAGCGACCATGTCTCGGAGTCGAATCTGAATCGCCAGGTTCAGGCCGTGAAGGCAAACCTTGGCATGTCCAAGGTTGATGCCCTTGGCGCGCGTCTCTTAGGTATTGGCCAGCCCGTTCAGATTCAAGGTATGGACATCTTTTTATCGCAAGAGAATCTTGAGCAACTTCTGGCAATGAGGCCCGACTTTTGGATTGACGCCTGCGACGATCGTAAGGCGAAACAACTTCTTATTCAGGCACTGCCTACAAAGCTTCGAACCAAAATGCTGGTAGTCTGCGGTGCCGCAGGCGGTAAGACCGACCCCACTCGCATACGTCGGGACGATCTGGCGCAGGCCCAACACGACCCTTTGTTGGCTCGGCTGCGCACCGAACTTCGTCGAACACTTGGCTCCAAAAGGGCTCCCGGTGCAAGACTGCATGTTCCCGTGATTTATAGCCAGGAGCCGGTAAGGCGCCCTCTTGCTTTAGAAGGTGAGCAGCCTTCACCCTCAGGCCTTTCACCGGGCGGTTTCTTGGCCTGCGCGGGCTATGGGTCAAGTGTTGCGGTAACGGCCGCCATGGGAATGACAGCTGCGGCCTGGGCTATAGAGTGCCTGATTAAGCGCCCTCCAAGCGCTGAAGGGCTGTAAACCCTAAGGGCCGGTGGCTGTGCCGGAGTCTTTCTGAGCAAGGGCAGCAAGGGCTTTTTGAACCTTCTCGAGCTCTGCACGAGCTTCTGGAGTGAAGGCACCGACCTGCCTCGAGAGGTCGTCGAACAAGGAACCCAGGGCTGGGTCGCTAATGCCGTGATCTTGTTTTTGGCTTGGTGTAGGCCCTGCGCTCGTGAATGCTTGGGTGGTTGGCTGACCTTCCAAGGCGCCTCGGTTTAAGAGCGGATCGCGTTTCGCAGCAGATAAGTCGTTGGTTTGAGGGCTGGTTGTTTCGGCGTTATCGCTGGTAGACTGAGGGAATGGTTGATGTTCTGCCTTTTTCTTGTCCGTTAATAGGGCACCAACGCTTGCCGTTAGCCAGAGCCCTGTTATGAATAACCAGGTCGCTAGAACCGCCCCTGAAGATACCGTTGACTCTTGGCTGAGAGACCCAAGCTCTGTTACGAAGCTTGACCAAGGAAGGGTTAGTAGCCACGCAAAAGACCCGTCGACAAGGTTGGACCGCTCGCCAATAACGATGAATAGCAAAACAAGGTTGAGACCAAGGGCAATACGATTCAACATAAGGCCTTTACATTAGCACCAATTTCAATGCGAACAGTTTCTTACTCCGTGCCTTATGGACAATAAATTTGAACTTCCGCGAGAGGGCGTGCGTATCTACGACCCCAAATCGGGCTGGCAAGATTCTGCTCAGAGCGGCTTTGGTCAAATACCGCCTGCAGACGTCGTGGATCCCGAGCAACGGCATGAAGAGGACCCTGATGACTTTGAGGGGGCTCATGAACATAACGCCCATGATGATGAGCGCGACAACCAGGCCTACGAGGACCAAGAATTAGACGATGGTCATGAGCCCGAGTCTGATGATGTGCCGAACGACAACCAAAATCACTTGCAAGATGAATTGCTTGCTGATGAACTGCATTCCGGCGACCACTACAACACAGGCCATGCGAATCCGGCTCAGCCTGATTTTCCAGAGTCGAGCGCTCATTCTCCGGAAGAGTTTGCCGCTCAGGCGCTGCGCTCGTTGTCTGACAATCTCTCTTTCGGGGGTGCCGTTTCTGGCTATGTGGGTCCTGCCGGAGGTAAGCCTGTTGCTGGATTGGTTCCTCAGGGTCAGGCTGCCGCTTTAGCGAAGGTTGGCGACTCTCTCGATGGTCTCTTTACCGTTATTCAACGCTCGACCCTTGCAAATACCGTAGATGGTTCGGCACCCAGTTGGCGAGATGTTGCCAACATCAGCCGACATCTCGAAGGCCGACTGAACACGCGCCAGCAACTGCTCAAAGAGCTTTCCAGTGTTGACCGCGAAATTCGTAATACCCGTGACGATCTTCTCGTTACGCTAAAGGCTTTAAGTGAGTTTGAGCAGCAAAACCTTCAGGCCGCATCAATGCGCGCAAGCATTAGTTCGGTTGCTGCCCGAGTCATTGCCAAGCGCTTTGAAGAGTCGGGGGAAAACTAAAAAAACGCTGCGATGCGCCTAGTTCGCGGTCGCTTCGTTGGCTTTGATCTATGATGAAGTTTCTGAACCAGAGGCCATAAACGCCTTGTTTTGGTCTAGCGTTTCCGACCCACTTTCTTGGGAGGCAGTGTTACCCGGACCAGTAGCATTGGCGCTAGCGGCATAGGCCTTAGGCACAAGCGCAAGGGGAGGCTTGTTTTTCCGAAAGCCTGCCACCTGATCCTGCCCCGGGGATTGACGAGTATCGGAGTTTGAAACGGCTTCAACGGCCTGTGGCTGCTCCTCTTTTTTCTGGGCAACATGCCGCAGCCAAGGTTTTTCATCGCGCACACGCTGCGAGCCGCGCGCAGCTGCTGTTAGCGAACTGGGGTAACCGGCACGAATAACGGTTTTTTCTGCCGGCGCGTTGCGCTCGGCTTTCGAAATCTCGACGCGGTACTTAAGGAAGGAGTGAAGAAAGGGGTTTTGAGACTCCGTTGGTTTAGACCGGCGTCCGTTTTTGGCAATGTGCAGCTCAATCGACTGATCAATGGCACGGGCAAAGGCCATAAAAGAGGCCTGCAACCTGTTATTTCGATGCCGAACGAGAAATTGTTTTGCGAATGCCCGTCGCGCGTCGATGGAATCAAGGATGGGCGGGGTGAGCACGAACGAAAAAGGGAACTCTTCGGAATAACGATGCACTGCGCTGGTTTGATCGGTGCGCACTCGGCTGGGAGCGATGGCAAGTGTGGGGTGATAACGCGTGGACTCAAAAACCCACTGATGGCGTTTTGCGAACTCTACCGTCGTAATAAGCTCGACATCCGATACGGCTGTTGGCAGTACAACCAAGTCAAATTCAAAAAGTAGTTCGCTATTAAGGAAGTCATTCCAAGTGAGATCGGCAACAAGAATGTCCGTGTCTGGCTCCAGCTGCCGCATGACCCGACGGGTCTCGATGACAACCCGGTTGAAGCCTCCAGTCTTGGGAACCTGAAACTGCTCAATACGTATTGCGTCGGGGGCGTCCTGTTTCTGTATGGCCTTCACCCAACGTGTTGATGACCCTTGGCTATCGAAGTCAAGAAGCGTCGTGCGAAGCTTTCGAGTCGAGGCAAAGTACCGGCTCAGATTGGCCGAAATGGTGCTTTTGCCCACGCCGCCCTTCTGATTGGTGATGAGGATACGAATCATCGATTGACCTAACTCATTGAAAAGAAAGAAATACGTTCCCGCGAACCCGCTTCAATATGTTTAAAATCGGATGGGGAGCCTGAAACTATAGATGTTGAGGCCCGCTTTGTAAAAGTGAGTGTAAAGACAAGGGCTTTTGACCGCTTGGAGTTATACTTACTAGCTTGGCCAAGTAGCTCAGTCGGTAGAGCAGAGGACTGAAAATCCTTGTGTCGGTGGTTCGATTCCGCCCTTGGCCACCATTCTTGAACCAATGGCTCGGTTCTTGGCTCTTCCCCGTTAACGGAAGATGAGTCGTTCGTTCTCAACAAGGAGGTGTGATTAGAGCGACGTTTCATGCCACCCAAGGCCCCCTCGTGGGGGTCTTATTGATTTTTTTGGTGGTGGGTGGTGTCCCGGGCCTTGCTTGCGCTCAAGGCATGGCAGAAGGCTTCGAACCGGATGCCAACAGCCTGCAAGATGTTGAGGTTCGGGCTCAACGCCCCAACGACCTTCAGCAACGCCGGTTCTCGAATGCCTCGAAAACCGTTGTGGGCCGGGAAGAAATTCAGAAGTATGGGGACAGCAGCCTTGAGGACGTTCTGCGTCGTCAACCCGGTGTCACTGTGCCCTCGGGTGGCGGCAATCCCCGTTTGCGTGGCATGGCCGAGGGCTACACCCAGATTCTTATCGATGGCCAGCCCGCGGGCCGAGGGTTCACCATCGACTCCATTCAGCCTGAACAGGTTGAACGCTTGGAAATTATTCGCGTGCCTACCGCCGAGACCGGTGCGCAGGCCGTCGCCGGTAGCGTCAATATTATTACGCGCGAGGGTCAGGCACGCGGCCGCAAGGACCTTAGCCTGGGTCTAAGCCTGGGCGAGCGAGATCTTAAGGGCTTTCGGCTTGGCCTTACCCAGCAAGGCGCCTGGCTGGGTGATGAGTCCATGATTTCCGCCACCGTGTTTGGGCGCTCTCAAGACAGTGAGTCTAGGCAGTCGCTGCAGTTTACGCCCGCCGCCAATCTATCCACTCCTTTCGGTCAGACATCGCAGACGCATTCCCAGCAAGAGCGTCTTGGGCTAAGCCTGCGGGGGCAGGTCAGCTGGAACCTTCAAAACCAGTCGAGTTTTTCTGTGCGGCCGATGGTTTTTGCAGTGAAGGGCGATACGCAGAGCCTGCGTCAAACGGAAGCCTGGCAGGGCGCAGACCCTTTGAGCTTTGCGTCGCCCGATTTGCAGGAGGATTCCGACCAGCGCTTTCGTTATGCCGTGGGCCGCGTTCTACTTCTGCACAAGTGGAATATTCATTCGCAGCTCAAACTAGAGACAGGCCTGACCGGATCAGCCTTTGAGTTCAAGCGTGACGACAATTCCTTCGCGCAGACTCTTCTACAAACGCAAACTACTCGCCTCGCCCATACCAACACCCAAGAGCGCGGTCTGTTGCTTAGCTCAAAGCTTAAACGTGCATTCAACGAGGACGAGCAGACCGTTGGCTTTGAGCTTGAGCAGACTCTGCGAAACGAAGAAGACAGAAGGCTGGTGGACGGCGTCCTTTACCAAACGGGCGTGGGCAATGAATTGGACACCGACCAGACGCGTTGGGCCGTTTACGGCCAGTGGGACTTCAACCCAAGCCCGCAATGGGCTCTCCTTGCGGGCTTACGCCATGAATCCATTCGCACGCACCTTAATACGCTTCCCAACCTTGCTGCGCAAAGTCATAAGAGCCAACAAACCTCGCCCTCGTTAAGCCTTGTGCATCGACCTTCTCAGGATCCAAGCCTGCTGTATCGCCTAAGCCTAAGCCATGCCTATAAGCCTGCTCGCGCTCGTGAATTGTCGTCGCTTCCAAGTCTTTCAACTCGTTTTAACCCGAATGACGCCAATAGCCCCGATGCCGCCGACAGCGTGGGCAATCCCGACCTCAAGCCCGAGCAGTCCTGGGGTCTTGATTTCAGTTTCGAGAAGAGTCCGGTCGCGAACAGCCTCTTGTCGGCAGGTGTTTTCTGGAAGCAGATTAAGGACGTTCAGCGTCGACAGACTCAGCTGGAATCGGTCTCGTGGTCCTCGGTGCCTCGTTGGGTGAACAGGCCGCGCAATCTAGGTGAAGCCGATTTCATTGGCCTTGAGCTTGAGGCGCGTGCGCCTGCAAGGTATTGGACGCAGTGGCTGGGCTTGGGGCAGGGGGCGGCTTCGCAAGCAAAGCCAACAGACAGTGCAGCCGGCCGCACGTCGTCGGGGCTTGAGTTCCGGGCGTCATTCAGCCATTACTGGTCGAAACTAGAAAGCCTTGACGGACCCGACAACCGACTGCCCGGCCAGCCCGCCTGGGAACTGAAGCTGGGTTTTGATGCGCGGCCGGCGAAATCAAAGCTTCGCTATGGGGCAAGCCTGGCTTACACAAAGGCAGCACGCTATCAGACCGAGCCGCAGGCCTGGGTTGAGGCAGACGATGACCTTTCTGTTGAAGCCTATGGCCTTTATTCCTTCGACCGTCATCAGCGCCTGCGTCTTACGGTGCAAGACATTGCCCGCTGGTCATCGGAGGCTGAAAGCCTTAGAGTTTTTAATGAAGGAAGCAGGTTCGAGGCCACGCGCCAGCCCGGGAGGCTTCGGGCCTCTTTGCGATACGAATTAAGTTTCTAACGCGCCGCTGTCACCACAATCTCAACCTTCCACTCGGGCTTGGCAAGCGTGGCCTGCACCGTGGCACGACAAGGCGCTTGACCGGCCACTACCCAGGCGTCCCAGGCCTTGTTCATGGCGTCAAAGTCCGAAAGGTCGGCAAGGAAAATCTGGGCCATCAAGATGCGTGATTTGTGAGAGCCCGTCTGGCCTAAAAGCCGATCGATGGACTGCAGGACCTGCTGGGTCTGACCAAACGCATCTTGCGAGGCGTCGTTTGCCACTTGCCCAGCAAGAAAGACCAGACCACCATGTGCAGAGGCTTCTGAGAGTCGTGCACCCACTTCAAAACGTTCAACCATTTCACACCCTTCGATGAATTAAAAAAGAAAGACATCCGTTGCCATTAAGGGCGATGCCACGCCCCATAAGCACTTACCAATAACGTTAGGTTCATTATCATTCCAAAATGATTCAACTTGTGCTTACAACGGTTGCCAACGCGCAGCAGGCGGATGACCTTGCCCAAGCCCTTGTTCGGTCTGCACTGGCGGCCTGTGTCACCCAACTGCCCAAGGCAAAAAGCACTTACATCTGGGAGGGCAAGTTAGAAGCCTCTGAAGAAATCCTTCTTCTTATTAAGACCCATGCGAATAAGCTGCAGGAATTAAAGGTTTGGCTTGAATCGCACCACCCCTACGACTGTCCCGAGGTATTGGCTTTTAACGCCGTGGACGGTCTTGAGGCTTACATGCATTGGGTTACCCAGCAGACAAGTCAAAACCGTTAATAGGTCGTTCTTGTCCCTTGACCAGCATGTGACGTTGTCGCTATCCAGTCCATTAAATCCAGAACGGTTTCACCCCGAAGGCGTTGCCAAAGCCATGCCAGACCTTGGCGCAGGGGAGGCCGGGTCACTGGGGTTTTTTCAACCGGGCCCATCAGTTCGCCGCCGGGCCCGAGGCTCCCAATCTTGAAGCGGAACACATAGGCGGGCTCTTGGCCCATGCGCAGGTCGGTCATCACGACAGTATTGTCTATGCGTTCCAGCTGAAAAAAGCCATCGCTAAAACGCGCAAGCCGAGCCACCGAGGGATGGCCCTTCAACTCGTTGTAAAGCTTCGCATCTCGCGGCACGGCCCGCCAACGAATGGCTTGTGGCTCATTGGCCACCAGGGAGTACCAGCCCTCGTAATAGTGCGTGTCAGACACCGCCACCAGTCGCCAGAGCAAGGTATTGAAGGCCGAAGGTGTCACAAGCAAGGCAGCCTGTGGTTCGGGTAGCTTTGTTTGAACAATTCGTTCGACCCAGTGTTGCGCCGCGACCGACCAGGCCAAATAAAGGCTGCTGATCATCAAACTTAGTTTTAAGGTTTGGAGTCCCCTAAATGCCCAACGGCCCCTCGCGAAAAGTGCCGCCGCAAGCCCCAGAAGAAGTGGCACCGTGTACAGCGGGTCGATAATAAAAAGGCTCCCAAGCCCCACGGCCTCTTTGTAGAAGGGGAGCCAGAGCTGGGTGCCATAGACAGTCATTCCGTCAAGCAGCGCATGGGTGAAGAGAACAAGTGCGGTCGCAAGCGTCCAGCGCCAATAGTTGTTGACGGACGATCTTGGCCGTGCTACCAAAAGAGTAAGAAGGGGTGCAGCAAGCAGCTGGTAAAAAAGCGCATGACTTTCGGCGCGATGCTCGGTCATGTTGCGAATGGGGTCGCCGAAATCGAAGACCACATCAAGGTCAGGCAGGCTGCCCATGGCAGCACCCCAAAGGGCTGCCTTCCAAGGCGCTGTGCGGCGACCCATAACAGCCACGCCTAAGGCGGCGCCCAGGCTTGCTTGTGTTAAAGAATCCATGCCCGCACTTTAGCGCCTTGCACGGGCGATCATCCTCTAAACTTCCAGGGCAATGAAAAAACATAAAGATCCCCGAGGCTCCAAGCTTTTACGCCTCACAACTTTCGTTGGACTTTTTCTACTGACCGTGGGTTTTGCATCCAACTTGGCCGCTAGCGAGACGGCCTCTTCCGAGCCAAGCGCCGTTGCTGTGCGCTACACCGACTGGCGCACAGCGCCCAGGCATTCCGCGCAGCTTCTACCCGACCCGGCCATTCATCAAGACGAGGCCATGGTCTACGTTTTGGCAGCGCGCGCCTTCCGCTGGCGCGGGCATTTTGCTGTGCATCCTTGGGTTGTCTTCAAAAGAGCGGGCGAGGAAAGTTACACCCGCTACGAAGTCATTGGCTGGGGCGGCGGCAATGTGGTTCGCAAGAATCGTTCCGTGGCCGATGGCTTGTGGTTCGGTGCGCCGCCAGAGGTCCTTGTGGCGCACAAAGGACAAAAGGCTGAAGACCTTATTCCGCAAATTGAGGCCGCCATAAAAACCTACCCCTACCCCGAGAGCTATCGAACCTACCCGGGCCCGAATAGCAACACTTTTTTAGCCCATATTGGTCGCAGTGTTCCAGCGCTCGACCTTGACCTACCGCCAACCGCCATTGGAAAAGACTTTCGTGGCCTTGCCGACCCCATTGGTCTGCCACCTTCAGGCCAGGGCGTTCAGGTAAGTGTCTGGGGTTTGTTCGGCATGATTCTTAGCCCGGTGGAGGGCATTGAGTTGAATGTCTTGGGGCTCAACCTTGGCCTCGACCTTACCCCTCTTGGGCTTCGTCTTCCGCTCGTTGGCGTCGTTTCGGCCGAAACACTCTAGTGTCCTTATAAAACTCGAGGCTTGTGTTGTCGGGGCACCAGCCAGGAAGACCCATAACAGGTAACGGCAGTAAATGACGGCTACGAAGCTCTGAGTCAAGCGTGTTGCAGAGCATACCGTCGATCTCTCGCCAGCTAGAAATGGGCTTATCCACAGCGAGTAAAAGGCAGTGGGCTGTGATTGCCTTGAAGGGGGTCTCCAGTTTTTCTAAAAGGGCATGACCAAAAACAAAGGGTTGCCAGATCGATTGCCAGGCATCACGACAGTCCCAAAATAAACTCTGCCAGTTGTGGTTCACAAGCAGGTTTTTCAGCGCAGTACCCTGGGCCTGATAAGCAATGACTATAAGATTTTCATCAACAAGCGTCAGCGCATCACGAAGAGCGCCGCGACCGTCGCCCGCCTCAGGCAAAGCCCGATCGTGCAAGGCATTAAGACGCTGCTTTGAACGCGTTGCCGACAGCCAGACAAGGGCGTTTAATCGATCATGACGAAGGTCTCGCGTAGGCACGGCTCCGGTTTGGGCAATGAAGGCCTCGTAGCCCACCGCCAACTGCTTGGTCGAAAGCGCATCTTGGGCAACGAACTTAAGAGCCTGTTCCCGTGCGGATGTTAGGTTGTGCGCTTTGGCTGATTCATTCGCTTTCTCTAGGAACGACTTAAAGGGTTCATTCAAAAGCGCAAGCAACTCGGGGGCAAAGCCAGACCACCAAGGCTGCACTAGTAGCCCTGTAAGCCTTTTGGAATAAGAACCACCATCTCCCCGTCGTATTTCATACGCCCGGCGCGCTGACCGGCCTCAGGGCCGGAGCCAAAAAAGAAGTCACCCCGATGCGGGCCTTGAATGGCAGAGCCTGTGTCCTGTGCGAAGACAAGCCGCGTGACGGCCTGCGGCTTCTGACCCGATTCGCCAGGCAGTCGTGTGCTTAAAACAACCGGGAGCCCAAGGGCAACATAGCGGGGATCAACGGCCAGTGAGCGGCCGGCCGTAAGGGGCACACCAAGCGAACCAAGGGGCCCTTCCGTGGGGTCGTTGGTAGGCGGTAGCTCCCGAAAAAAAACAACGCTGGGGTTCTGGTGAAGAAGCTCGTTCTGACGTTGAGGGTTGCGGTTAAGCCAGGCCTGAATACCCTGCATGCTGGCCTGCGCCAGCGTGAGCTCGCCCTGGCTAACAAGCCATCTGCCAATTGACACATAGGGATGCCCGTTCTGGTTGGCGTAGCCCAGACGCATATAGCTGCCGTCTTCGAGTTTGATCTTTCCTGAGCCTTGAATCTGCAGGAAGAAGGCTTCGATAGGGTCCGTAACCCAGGCAATCTCATAACCCTTCAGTAGGCCCTGAGTGTCTAGCTCAGCGCGGCTGGGGTAGGGCTGAATCTCCGCTCCGGCTTCGGTCTGAACAAGCCTGCCGCGAAGCCGATAACTCTGAAGGGCCGGGTATTGTTTGTCGAGTTTGACGGTCACCAGGTCGGCCGGTGTTTTGTAAAGGGGGACTTTGTAGACCTCCGAGGGGGTGCGACTTCCTTTGAGTACGGGCTCGTAATAGCCCGTGATGGTGTTCTGGTTTCGTCCCGAGGGCCCTGCCGTGACCAGTCGCCGGGGCTCGAACTGCGTTTCGAAAAAGCGTCGTACAGCCGCATGCTCATTAGGATCAATACGGCTTGACTCTTCGCAAAGTCTCACGAAGGGTTGCCCCTTAATCATCATGGCCTCGCAGTTCCTGCGCCAGGCAAGAAGCGCGTCTTCCAGTCGGTCCTCTTTCCAGCCTTCCAGTTGGTCAAACCCCAGGGCCTGGAGCTGGCCTATTGAACGACCAAGCGAGGCCTGACGATTAGGGTCAATGACCGGTCGGGCGGGTTCAGCCACCCCCTTAATTACTTGGCCCTCTTGTATTTGCGGCCCTGGACCCGCCTGGGATGCTGCAGTCTGGCCGGAGGAGTCGTCCTGGCCAGACACTTCGGACGACCTTGCCGGCTCTTGGCTGGTCTGGTCGGGTCTCGCAATAGACCCCGGCGTGGCCCTGGCCTCTCCCCCAACAATTGGGGCTGCCGCCTGCTCGACAGGGGTTAAGCTACAACCTGATGCTAAAAGTAAGAAACCCAGCGCCAGGAGGACCCCCTTAGAGCTGGCGGTGTGACCCAACCCCTTGGTGTTAAAGGAGCTTCGGGGCTGGTTAAAGGACAAACGCAGGAAAGAACGTAGAACAATGTGGCTCATTTATTTGGAAGCGGGCATCGCCCTGACCTTGGTATTAGTGATCGTCTATTGGACCATGCGCGGCAAGAAGTAGCAGCGCCTTTCGAATCTCGGGTGAAAATAGGGGCTTTTAAGCCAAATAAAAACGATCGGGAGGAGGTTTCACGTGACTAACAATGCCGCAGTATCGCCCCACCGTCAGCCTGACTGTATTGCGCCTAGCATTCTCTCCGCAGATTTCGCTCGACTGGGCGAAGAGGTGAAGGCGGTTGAGTCGGCGGGAGCCGGCTTCATTCATTTCGACGTTATGGACAATCACTACGTGCCCAACCTTACCGTAGGGCCCTTGGTCTGTAAGGCCATTCGACCGCATGTGAGTATCCCCATTGATGTGCACCTTATGGTCTCGCCCGTCGACAGTCTAATTGCCGATTTTGCCAAGGCCGGTGCCGACATCATTACCTTTCATCCCGAGGCCTCAAACCATGTGCATCGCAGTCTTCAGCTCATTAAAGATCAGGGCTGCAAGGCAGGGCTTGTGTTTAATCCCAGCACGCCGCTCGAGCATCTCGACTGGGTCATGGACAGTCTTGACATGATTCTTCTTATGAGCGTGAACCCAGGCTTTGGCGGTCAGGCTTTCATTCCCGAGACGCTTCAGAAAGTGAAGGCCGTGCGCCAGAAAATCGACGAGCACTGCAACAAGGGTGGGCAGCCTATTCGGCTTGAGGTGGATGGTGGCATTAAGGTGGACAACATTGGTAAGGTCATGCAGGCCGGGGCCGATACCTTTGTTGCCGGCTCCGCGGTCTTTGGCGCACCCGATGCGGGTGGCAAGGGCTACACCACTGTTTTTCAGGCCTTCAACCAGGCCTTGGTTGCTGCGCGTTCATGACGCAGACCCTGGACTTTCCGCAGTTTTGTAGCCTTGCGCGGCAGGGATACAACCGCATACCCGTAAGCCGCCTGCTTAATGCTGACCTCTACACGCCCTTGTCGGCCTACCTAAAGCTTGCAGAAGGTCCTTATTCGTTCTTGCTTGAGTCGGTGGTGGGTGGTGAGCGTTTTGGCCGCTATTCCTTTATTGGTCTGCCCGCAAGCCAGCTTATTCGCGCCTTTGATTGCACGATACAAACCTGCAGCATTCACCAGGGCAAGCTGAGCCTCGTCTCTGAGTGCCAGGACGATCCTTTGGCTTTTCTTCAGGCCTTTATGGCGGGGTTTCGGCTTGCGCCGGTGCCCGGCCTGCCAAGATTTGCGGGCGGACTAGCGGGCTATTTTGGTTACGACACCATCCGTTATATTGAAAAACGCCTGAACACCCAGGCTGCGAAGTCCCGGCCCGACACCCTTGGCCTGCCGGACCTGCAACTGCTTCTTACCGAGAGCCTTGCCGTGTTCGACAATCTGGCCGGCCGGCTTTCCTTGTTCCACTTTGCGGCTGTTGGCCCTGAGCCTACTGATCAGGATTTAAAGCAGTCGTTTGAAAAGGCACAGGCCGAGCTTGATGCAGCCGTTACACGGCTGAAGTCCCCTCTTAGCCCTGTATCGGAGCAGGCCACGGGGCCGGGCGAGACTCGTCGCAGCTTTAATAAGCAGGATTACCTTAAGGCTGTTGATCGCGCCAAGCACTACATTGGCCAGGGTGATGTTATGCAGGTGGTGCTTGCTCAGTTGATTGAGCGCGATTACCAGGGTTCGCCGCTTACGCTTTACCGTGCGCTTCGAGCGCTTAACCCCTCCCCCTACATGTATTTTTATGACATGGGGGACTTCCAAATTATTGGCGCCTCGCCTGAAATTCTTGTGCGTCAGGACTGTGAGCCCGGTGGCGCATCACGCATTACCATTCGGCCCATTGCCGGAACACGTCCCCGGGGCGCAAGCCATGAGCAGGACCTTGCACTTGAAGAGGAACTCAAAGCCGACCCCAAGGAGCGCGCCGAGCATGTCATGCTCATTGATCTTGCTCGTAACGACGTGGGCCGCATTGCCAAGACCGGTAGCGTGCGCGTGAATGAACAGATGGTTGTTGAGCGCTACTCCCATGTCATGCATCTGGTCAGCGATGTAGAAGGCGAGCTCAATGACAGGCTATCTGCCATGGATGTCCTGCGGGCAAGCTTTCCCGCAGGCACTCTTAGCGGAGCCCCTAAAATTCGCGCCATGGAAATTATTGACGAGCTCGAGCCTGTTCGCCGGGGCATTTATGGTGGCGCCTGCGGCTATTGGTCCTTTGCTGGCCAAATGGATCTTGCAATTGCAATTCGTACCGGCATTCTTAAAGACAAGACGCTCTATGTTTCAGCGGGGGCGGGCATTGTGGCCGATTCCATTCCCGAGAGCGAATGGAAAGAGACCGAGACCAAGGCACGTGCGGTGTTGCATGCCGCCGAAATTGCTGAGCGAGGGCTTGAGCCATGACCCGACCAACACCTCGTCTGCTTATGGTCGATAACTACGACTCTTTTACTTATAACCTCGTTCAGTATTTCGGTGAGCTCGGTGCTCAGGTTCAGACCGTGCGTAACGACGACCTGTCTGTCCAAGAGGCCCTTGACCTAAAAGCAGATGCCATTGTCATTTCTCCGGGCCCGTGCAGTCCCGCGCAGGCGGGTATTTCGGTGGCGCTGATTCAGGCTGTTGCCGCAATGCCCGAACCCACGCCTTTGCTGGGAGTCTGCCTCGGCCATCAGGCCATCGGTGAGGCCTTTGGCGCCAAGGTGCTTCGGGCTAAGCAGCTTATGCACGGCAAAACCTCTAAAGTAGAGCACCTTGGGCAAAGTGTTTTTGTCGGGTTGAATAACCCTCTTACGGTAACCCGGTACCACTCCTTGGCAGTCGACCGGGTAAGCCTGCCCGATTCGCTAGAGGTCACCGCCTGGACAGACGATCAAGAAATCATGGGTCTTGCCCATCGGCAACTCCCCATTCATGGCGTGCAGTTTCACCCCGAGTCCATTCTGACCGAGCAGGGCCATGACTTGTTGCAGAACTTTTTAAACCTCGTGTAAGGAGCCCGCAACCGTAATGACAGTCTCATTAACAACTGTTTTGCAGCATTTGGTGGACGGCCACGATCTTGATGCAGAAACCATGACAGCCTGCATGCGGCAGATGATGGCGGGCGAAGCCTCGCCGGTTCAAATGGCTGCTTTTTTAATGGGTTTGCGGGCCAAGGGTGAGTCCATTACCGAAATTGCCGCAGCAGCTCAGGTCATGCGCGAGTTCGCAACACCGGTGCGACTTGAACTTCCTTTCTTGGTTGATATGTGCGGCACGGGAGGCGATGGCGCACACACTTTTAATATCTCCACAGCCGCTATGTTTGTTGTTGCCGCGGCCGGGGCTACCGTGGCTAAGCACGGCGGGCGCTCGGTTTCTTCCAAGTCGGGAAGTGCGGATTTACTTGAGCACATGGGTGCGGCCATTGGGCTTTCACCGGAAAAAACCGCGCAATGCCTTAAAGGTTGTGGTGTGGGTTTTATGTTTGCACCGAATCATCATGCAGCCATGAAGCACATTGCGCCCATTCGTAAAGAGCTTGGTCTGCGAACCATCTTCAATGTTCTGGGCCCTCTAACCAATCCTGCGGGCGCGCCCTGTCAGCTCATGGGTGTTTATCAGCAGAGCCTTGTCGGGGTGCAGGCCGAGGTCCTTAAGCGGCTTGGCTCCGACCATGTGCTTGTGGTCCATGCCGAGGAGGGGCTGGACGAACTGCACCTGGTGGGTAAGACGCATGTGGCAGAACTCAAGCAGGGTGAGATTCAGCACTACACCGTCACTGCGCAGCAGTTTGGCTTCGCTAGCTATTCGCGTGAGCAGGTCTCTGAGGCGATTGGAGCCCAAAGCCTTGAGCAGTCCTCGGATCGGTTCAATAGCGCGCTTGCCAATATTCCTGGGCCCGCTCGAGACATCGTGATCTTCAACGCTGCCGGCGGGATTTTGGCCAGCAACAGGGCCAAAGACTGGGCGCAGGCTATCGATATGGCTATGCAGGCGGTGAGCTCGGGGGCTGCAAAGGCCAAGTTTGAAGAATTCAAAGCGCTCAGCCAGTCCTTGCGAGATGCGCCATGACTGACATTCTTAAAAAAATTATTGACGTCAAGCACCAAGAGGTCGCGGCAGCAAAGCGCCAAGAGCCTGAGATCATGCTGCGCGACATGCTGGCTGCTCAGCCTACTCATCAAAAGCCACGGGGTTTTTACAGGGCCATGCAGGCAAGCATTGCCAAGGGCCGCGTTGCTGTTATTAGCGAAATCAAACGGGCCAGCCCGAGCAAGGGCTTGTTGCGTGATCCCTTCGACCCCGGGGCCATTGCGCAGAGCTACGAGGCGAATGGGGCAAGCTGCCTTTCTGTGCTCACTGACGAGCAGTTTTTTCAGGGTCATTTCAGCCACCTGTTGCAGGCTCGTGCCGCCTGCAGCCTACCGGTTTTGCGCAAAGACTTTATTGTGGACCCCTACCAGTTGCTTCAGGCCCGGGCCTGGGGTGCTGACTGCGTTTTACTCATTGCTGCAGCGCTTTCAAACGCTCAGCTTTCGGAGCTCGAGGCTCAGGCGCAAGACCTGGGTATGGACGTGCTTCTTGAGGTCCACGATGCCGAGGAGCTTGAGCGCGGCCTTGCAAGCTGCAAAACTGCCTTGGTTGGCGTGAACAATCGCAACCTGCGTAGCTTTGAGACCCGGCTTGAGACAAGCCTTAACCTGTTGCCCGCACTTCCCGCAGACCGTCTTTTAGTCACCGAAAGCGGCATTTTGCAGCCCGACGACGCCCAGCGCATGCACGACCAAGGCATTCGGGCTTTCTTGGTGGGTGAGGCCTTTATGCGCGCCCCAGACCCCGGTCTGGCACTTGCGTCACTTTTTGGAAAGTTTCTGGCTCCCACTTAAATTTTTTCTTGCCCTTAAGTTTTTTCAAAAAAAGGGCAAAGTGGCGGAGCCAAGCCGTTTACCAGAAAGCCCCATGCTCTTTCGGGGGTCCAATTGGGGTTGTTTGCCGGGGTTTCATAGCGGTTGATCTACCGGCCATTTGACATAGGAAATTACCCCAGTCATAATTCCGCTTCTTCGCTTCTTGCGGCGTAACACCGATAAAATATCTGCCTACGTGAGTTGGCGGTACATCCGGTTAAACACCTAGTAAGGCTAAAAGTGAATCGCTCTTTAACAACTAACAGCCGATAAGTGTGGGCATTTGGGTTGCGGCACAACCTTCGTTTTCAGGCCTTTGGGTTTGTAGAGCGGAGGCAAGCTTTAAATTCAAATGCTCAACAAGTAAATAAGGTTTTTTTAAAACCTCGTTTAGCGTTGAGTTTTAAATATT
>JALRJP010000040.1 GCA_023261135.1 Burkholderiaceae bacterium
TTCTTTTTGTTCTTGGCTGGTTTTCGGCGCGGCTTGACCGGCGTCAGCAGCAGGTCCAGCGGCAGGCTAACCTGCTGCCTCTCGAGAAGGCCATTCAGGCGCTTGCCGCCCACAACCCCGACGAGGCTCTAAAACAACTTTTGCTGGCTGTGCGTGAGGCCCCTGACATGCTCGGGCTTCAAAGGGCCATTGCCGACCTCTACCGCCAGAAGGGTCAGTCTGACCGTGCCATTGAGGTTCGGCTGTCCATCTTGGCCCGCAAGTCCATTAGCACCGACATGGAGCAGGCCCTGCTCTTTGAGCTTGCCAGCGACTACATGGCCGCGGGTATTTTTGATCGTGCCCAGGCTTCGGCCCAGGCCAGCCTCGCCCTTGCCAAGGGCGACGAGGCCGAGCCGTGTCTGAGGCTCATGCTGGAAATTGCGCAGCTGCGTCGCGATTGGGTGGAAGCCCTTCGCCTTATTGATCAACTGCAGGCCTCGCAGTCGCCGTTGCCGAATGCCCCGGACGACGCCTTGCTTCGACTGCGGTTTCATAGCCTTCTTGAGGCGGGTCGACAGCAAGAGGCACAAGACCTCTGGCCTGATCACCCAAGACTTAAGGCGGTTCAGACCATTGAGGCCGCTCAGACTGCGGCGCAGGGCCTTCACCTTTGTCAGGCCTGCGGCTTTCAGACCCAAAGGCACTATTGGCAGTGCCCGGGCTGCATGAACTGGGACACCCTAAAAGGCCTAGGTCACAGACCCATGGCGGAGACAAAGGCCTAGGCTAAGTCACTAGCCTTACAGGTTCTTCACTTCCTTAGGAGAACCTTTATGCCTGCTGTTTCGCTTGCTTCCCCCGATGTTATTCGTCTTGCACGCACGGCCCTCATTGGGCTGGGTCTTTCCTTGCTGGCCTCTGGCCCGCTCATGGCACGCGTCGATCTCAATACGGCCACTGCCACGCAGATGGAGTCCATTCGCGGCATTGGCCCGAGCATGTCAAAGCGCATTCTTGACGAACGTAAGCGCAATGGCCCCTTTGTTAGTGCCCAAGACTTTGCGCGGCGTGTGGCCGGGGTGGGTCCGAAGAAGTTAAAGACCTTCCAAGAGGCTGGGCTCGTAATTGCCGCAAAGCCCTTGCCCGAGCCTAAGCGACCCTTAGAGGCGGCAAAGAGCAGCAACTAAGCTGCTCCGTGAGGGGCATTTCCTGCAACAATTTGCAGATGCCCCATTTTCCACGCCTCTTGCTTTACCTTCGCCTTGCCCGTTTCGATCGACCTGTAGGCACGTTACTTTTACTCTGGCCCACGCTCTGGGCCCTTTGGTTGTCAGCCCAAGGCAGTCCCGACCCTAGGCGACTTCTTGTTTTTGTACTTGGTGTCGTCCTCATGCGCGCTGCCGGCTGCGTGGTCAATGACATTGCCGATCGCCGATTCGATCGCCACGTTAAGCGCACAGCCCAAAGGGTGCTTACCACGGGCGAAGTCTCGACCCGCGAGGCTGTCGTTTTTGCCTTGATTCTTTTTTCGGTCTCGGCGGGCCTGCTTTTCTTTTTGAATGACCTTGCCATAGGCCTTGCCCTTGTTGCGGCTGTGCTTGCGGCCTGTTACCCCTTGTTCAAGCGGTTCTTTCCTTTTCCTCAGCTGGTGCTTGGGCTTTCCTTTGGCTTTGGTATTCCCATGGCCTATGCCGACACCCTGGGCGGTGTTCCATGGACAGCCTGGCTGCTGTTTTTAGGCAATCTGCTCTGGGTGCTGGCCTACGACACGGCCTATGCCATGGTGGATCGCGACGATGACCTTCGGCTTGGTCTCTACAGCAGTGCCATTGCCTTTGGACGGTTTGATGTTCTAGCCGTCTTGGTCTCGCAGGCACTTTTTCTTGCCTGCCTCGCCCTGGTGTTTTATGCCCAAGGCCTTGGTACCTTCGCCTGGCTAGGCTGGGGTCTTGCCTGCGGTTATTCCCTGCTCTTGTTCCGGCCCTTAGGCCAGCGTGACCGAGAGCTCTGCTTTGCTGTTTTTGCAAAGAGCCATCGAGTGGGCCTTATTCTTTGGCTTGGCTTGTTGCTGCATTACGAGAGCTCTCGCGCCCTGGTCTGAGCCGCTGCAATGGCGGTTGCCAGGATCTGTTGAAGGCCTGCTGCGTCAAGTCTCTCCATGGCCGCTGCCGTGGTGCCGCCCTTGGATGTTACCTTGGCGCGCAGGCTTTCCGCCGATTCCCCTGATGCTGCTGAGGCATCCAACAAGGCCACCGCCCCTTTAACTGTCTGCCAGGCAAGTTGCTGGGCTGTCTCTGCAGGAAGACCTGTTTCCTGAGCGGCCTTTACAAAGCATTCAACGAAGTAAAAAACATAGGCGGGTCCAGAGCCTGAAATGGCTGTCACCGTGTTGATTTCATCCTCGTTGGTCAGCCAGACCGTTGGGCCTAGGCCGCGCATGAGTTCGTCGGACTGCTGGCGATGACTGGCCTCAAGATCTATGGGCGCATAAAGCCCGGTGATACCCTGGCCCACCATGGCCGGTGTATTGGGCATGCAGCGCACGGTGGCGCTTAGCCCAGACCAGGCCTGCAAGCTTGAAATGGAAAGCCCCGCCGCGATGCTCAAAAGGGCGGGCATGCTGGCGCTGTCTATTTGACTGGATGGCAACTGGGTCTGCGTTAAGACCGGCCTGAGTGCCTCTTGGGCCTGCTGAGGTTTTACAGCAAGCACCAGCCAGTCGAACTGGTGAAGGGGGGTCTGCTCAAAGACCGCTGGAAGGTTAGTAAACAAAGAGTTTTCTGCCAGTCCGCAGGCCTGCCTTAGTGCTGCATGCAGGGCCTCTACGGGCTCCACCAGGCGAATATCAGTGGCAAGGCCCGAGCGCTTAAGCCCAGCAAGGATGGCCTGGGCCATGTTGCCCCCGCCAAGAATAAGAAGGCGAAGGGCTTCGGTCTTTTGGATTGCCTGGTTCATGGTGCGGAACTTCCTTCGTTGGGGGGTCTGGGTTTCGGCGGCTCATCAAGCGAGGGCGGGCGCATCATGCCGCGAATAGGCAGACCCAGGAGTCGCAGGCTAGCAAAGTAGCTGGCAACCGCAAGGCCAATGAGCCCAAAGAGCATACCAAGCCGCAGCAGGGGGCGTGCCTGTTCGGCACCCCAGTTTAGGGGTTGGTTCAGCCAGGCCAAGAGCCCTGCCATGACAAGGGCCGCAAGGAGGCATTTCAAGATAAGTTTTCCCCAGCCGGGCTCGGGCCGGTAGGTGCCGCGTTGGCGCAGACGAACCAACAAAAGGCCTGCATTGAAGCAGGCCGCAAGACTGGTGGCCACAGCAAGCCCGGCATGGCCCATGAGGGGGACAAAAACAAGGTTAAGCAGCTGGGTCAGCACAAGGGTGGCCAAGGCAATTTTTACCGGGGTTTTAATGTCTTGCTGGGCATAGAAGCCTGGGGCAAGAACCTTCACCGCAATGAGGCCTAGAAGTCCAATGGCATAGCCTTGCATGGCGTAGGCTGTCATATTGAGGTCTTCAAGGTCAAAGGCGCCGTAGTGAAAGAGACCTGCGGTCAGTGCTGGGGCCAAAACCGCCAGGCCTAAGGCTGCGGGCAGGGCAAGGAGCAAGACCAGACGAAGGCCCCAGTCAATGAGTTGCGAGACGCGGGCCGGGTCGTTCATAGTGTGTGCCTTGGTGAGGCTTGGAAGCAGCACGGTTCCTAGGGCAACGCCCAGCAGGGCTGTTGGGAATTCCATGAGTCGATCGGCAAAGCTCAGCCATGACACGCTGCCTTCGGCGAGTCGTGAGGCAATGTGGGTATTAATGACAAGACTTACCTGCGCCACGGAGACCGCCAGGCTTGCAGGCAGCATGAGGGTCAGAATGCGTCGCACCCGTTCATCCTTCCAGGTCTGCCCAAGACTCTGGAAGGGATTCCTAAGCAGGTGAGGAAGGTCGGCAAGTAAGCCGCGTCGCGCAAGCGCCCAGGCCTGCAGGCCAAGCTGGGCAAGCCCCCCCAAAATGACGGCAATGGCCAGTGCCCAGATCGGCTCATGAAGCTGGGGCGCAAGAAAGACAGCGCAGCCAATAAACGAAAGATTCAGAAGAACCGGCGTAAAGGCCGGGATCTTAAATTCTGACCAGGTATTAAGAATGCCCGAGGCAAGTGCCACCATTGAGATAAGAACAATGTAGGGAAACATGACCTGGGTGAGCGCAACGGTGAGTTCAAACCGCGTGGTGTCGCCTGAAAACCCACCGGTCATGAGCCAGACCAGCGCGGGTGCGGCAAGAATCGCCAGAAGGGTGATGCCCGCGAGACTCATGAAGAGCCCCAGGCCCACCCGGCTGGCCAAAAGTCGGGCGGGCTCCTCACCGTCTTGGGCTTTGACTTGGCCAAGCACGGGAACAAAGGCCTGGCTAAAGGCCCCTTCAGCAAAAAGGCGGCGCAGAAGGTTGGGCAGACGAAAGGCCACGAAAAAGGCGTCGGTCTGGGCGCCCGCTCCAAAGAGGCTCGCGGTGAGCACCTCGCGCACCAGGCCGGTGATTCGAGAGAGGAAGGTGAAACCGCTTACTGTGGCGGCCGTCTTGAGAAGATTCATAAGAACGGCTATAGTTTAGGGCTTTTCTCACACTTCAATACCAGTATAGGATTTCTATGGCGAACTCAGCCTCCGCGCGTAAAAGCGCTCGTCAAGCCGCACAGCGCCGGCTTGTGAATGCCGGACTTCGGTCGGCCTATCGCACTGCCGTGAAGTCGGTCCGTAAGGCCGTTGCCGAGGGCAATGCCGAGACTGCAAAAACCGCTTTTCGCGCAGCCACCAGCGTGATCGACCGCATTGCCGACAAAAAAATTGTTCACAAGAACAAGGCTGCCCGCCATAAGAGCCGCTTGTCTGCTGCTGTAAAGGCTATTGCAGCCTAGTTACGTCTTTGAGTGGGGCTGTTTGAACGGCCTGCTTCCGAATAAGGCAGACCCCACGCGTAACCATGTGAACCCCTGATCGGGGTCCGATTCTGCAACGGCAGCCTCCAGGTCCGCCGACATTCCCATCGACAGCACATCAAGCTCGAGTTGCCCCTCGGCGGTAAGCGCCTGATTCACGGTCTTTTTTAATTCTCGAAGTTCTGCGAACCAGTGACGCTGCTGGGCCTCGTCTTGGCTTGCCTCCGGAATGGCCATGAGGCCTCGCAGGACAAGTCGCTCGCCTTTGGGGTCTAGCTTGGCAACGGTCAGAGCCAGTGCAACTGCCTCTTCGCCCGGCGCCACGCCGGACTTGCTGGCCTCTTTACTAATGTTGACTTGCAGGCAGGTCTGAAGGGGTGCAAGCCCTGGGGGGCGCTGGTCAATGAGGCGTTGCGCAATTTTTAACCGATCGATGCTGTGAATCCAGTCCATGGTCTCGGCAACATCACGCGTCTTGTTGCTTTGAAGCGGCCCAATGAAATGCCAATGCACCGTTGGCATTGGCGTCTCGTAGGCATCGCTTTTTTCTTCTAGCAGTGCCTTCACCGTGGCACGTTTTTCGACCGCTTCTTGCACATAGTTTTCGCCGAAGTGGCGCTGACCCTGGGTGATGGCCTGCAGAACGGCCTGTGGCCCAAAGGTTTTGCTTACAGCAAGAAGCTGCGCGCGTTCGGCCGCAAGCCCAAAACGCTGGCAGGCCTGGCCTATTCGGCTACGGACCTGTTCAAACGGTTCGGTGAGATTCATCGGTTAACGAGGCCTTAGGTCGAACCGAGCCCGCCACCATGTCAAAGCGCATCCATCGACAGTCCAAGTCGCCGTTGTAAACCGGTATTCGTCGCGCGGCTTTAAGGCGAAGCAGGCTGTCGAGCTTGGGGTTGTCGGTAAGAAGCCAGGCGGTCCATCCGGTGCAGGCTGACTTCAGCCAGGCACTCAGTTCGCGCCAGTCAGACTGAATTGAAAGCCGCTCGCCGTACGGAGGGTTACTAAGCAAAACACCACCACCCGCACTGGGCGTGTAGTTAAGGGCATTGCTGCAGGTCCACTTAATTCGTGTAGAGACCGTGCTGGGCAGGGCTCGGTGGGCATTGGCAATACTGGTTTTAATCATGCCCGCGTCCATATCAATGCCCTCGATACGATCAACAACGGTGTCAACAAGGGCTCTGCCGCGAGCGCCCTCGAGTAATTGCCAGCGCGACTGAATTTCTTGACGCAAGGCGGCCCATGGCACTTTTTGAAAGACTGGTGAGCGGTTAAATTTTTCGCAGGCAAAGCTGCGCGCTGCCGATGGATGCCAGCCTGGGGCAAGGCCCAGTTGCCTTTGAAGCGCTTCGATAATCAGCGTGCCACTTCCACAAAAAGGATCCATGAGCTTCAGTGCGGGTTGCGAAGCGGATACCGGTGCAGAAGCCTGAAGGGCATAGTGAACAAGGGCTGCGGCCAGGTTTTCGCGCAAGGGGGCCTCACCCTTTGAGAGCCGCCAGCCGCGTTTGAAAAGCGGCTCGCCACTGGTATCAAGTGACAGCGTGGCCTTCTCGCCATCCACAAAAAGCCAGATGCGTTGGTCGGGTGTCTGGGTATTGACTGATGGCCGGTCACCGGTCTGTTCGCGAAACCTGTCGCAGATGCCGTCTTTGGTTTTCAGGGCGGCCAGTGAAAGCGGTAGCTTGAAAAGCGGCTTGCGGCCCTGGTTGGCATCCACCCGTATGGTCTGGCTTACATCGAAAAAAGATTCCCAGGCAATGCGTCGCGCGGCTTCAAGAATATCCTCGGGTGATCGCAGTCGGAATTGATCCAGGCACAACAAGAGTCGGGTTGGAATGCGACACCAGAGGTTGGCCCGAGCCACTGCGGCTGCATCGGCCCGAAACCAGACTCCGCCGCGGCCCGCAGAGATTTCGGTAATGCCCGGCTGACCGCCCAGTTCGTCCTGAAGTGCAGGCTCAAGGCCTGAAGGGCAGACGGCAAAGACCGAGTAAAGCCTTGGGTTCGAGGCCACTAAAAGGGCTTAACCACCACCAGAATGACGGCGGCAAAGAGCAGAAGGACGGGCAGTTCGTTAAACCAGCGGTACCAGACATGGTTGTGGGTATTGGCCTCGGCCTTAAAACGTTTGAGTTGACGACCAAGGACATGGTGGTAGCCCAGTAACACCAGAACAATAAGAAGCTTGGCATGCATCCAGCCATTGCCTTGCGCAGGCATGCCAACACCAAAGCCAAGCCAGAGCCAGAGCCCGAAGACCAGTGCGAGCATCATGAGCGGCGTCATGAATCGATAGAGCTTGTGGCTCATGAGCAAGAGCCTGTTGCGCTCCGACTCACCCTCGTCACCTTCGGGCACCATGGCCAGATTGACATAGATGCGCGGCAGGTAAAAAAGACCGGCAAACCAGCTGGTCACAAAAACAATATGCAAGGCCTTAACCCAGAGCACACCGGTTTCAGCAAAGCTGTAAAGCAGGTAGCCCGTGAGTGTTCCAAGAACACCAAGCACCAGACTAGCCACGAACCTGTCCTTCGCCAAGCACGATCCACTTCTGGCTTGTGAGCCCCTCAAGGCCAACGGGCCCTCGGGCGTGCAGTTTGTTAGTGCTAATGCCAATCTCGGCGCCCAGTCCGTACTCAAAGCCATCGGCAAACCGAGTGGAGGCATTCACCATGACCGAGGAGGAATCCACTTCGCGCAAAAAACGCATGGCCTTGGCGTGATTCATGGTGAGAATGGCCTCGGTATGGGCCGAGCCATACTGGGCAATGTGTGCCATGGCCGTCTCCATGGTCTCGACAACACGAATGCTGAGAATGGGCGCAAGGTATTCGGTGGACCAGTCTTCCTCGGTGGCATTCACCAAAGGCTGGCTCGCCGCAGGCTGAAAGCCAGAGGCTTCAAGAATCTGGCGTGTGGCCGGGCAGACCCGCAGCTCCACACCTTTCTGGACATAAATGGCGCAGATGCGGGGCAGAAAGGCCTGGGCAAGACCCTGGTGCACCAGCAGGGTCTCCATGGTGTTGCAGGGCGAGTAACGTTGGGTCTTCGCGTTGTCGCAGACGCGCACGGCCATTTCAAGGTCGGCCTCGTCGTCCACGTAAATGTGGCAGATGCCGTCAAGATGTTTAATCACTGGCACGGTGGCCTCGTTGGCAATGCGCGAGTTCAGCGACTTGCCACCGCGAGGCACAATGACATCGATGTACTGCGGCATTTGAATCATGGCACCCACAGCAGCGCGGTCGGTGGTGGGGACCACCTGCACGGCGTCGCGGTTAAGCCCGCAGTGCGCAAGAGCATCGCCAATGAGCTGGGCAAGGAAACGGTTGGAGTGAATGGCCTCTGAGCCGCCGCGCAGCACGCAGGCGTTGCCCGACTTCAGACACAAGGCAGCCGCATCAATGGTGACGTTGGGTCGTGACTCGTAAATGATTCCAATCACGCCTAGGGGCACGCGCATATGCCCCACCTGAATGCCCGAGGGCTGTCGGCGCAGCATGCTAATTTCACCCACAGGGTCTTTCAGCTGGGCAACCTGGCGCAGGCCCTCGGCCATGCCTGCAATCACCTTGTCTGTGAGTCGAAGCCGGTCAACAAAGGCCGCGTCATGACCCACCTTCTGCGCGGCCTCAAGGTCCTTGGCGTTTTCATGGGCTATGGCCGTGCCTTGCGCCTCAATAGCATTGGCAAGCTGGCTGAGCACCGCATTTTTTTCCGCCGCGCTGGCGCGCGCCATGGCCTGGGCTGCGCGTCGCGCACGAAGGCCCATGTCGGTAAGAAGACCAAGGGTGTCGGTGGTGTTGGGTGTGGAAGAAGGTGCGTTCATGGGGCCAGTTTCAGAACAAGTCGCTCGAGCTCCGACCATGGGTCGCCGGGAGCAATGCCTTTGGCCATTGTATCGATGCGGCTTAGCCGTTGCAGGGCGGGCCCAGCCTGGTTGTCGGGCAGACGACGGATGGCCTGCGCACAGGCCCAGACAATGAGCGGCAGGGGCTCTCCCTCGTCTTGAAGCCCACGAAGCACTCGGATGGAACGCGCTGCGCTGGCGGTACTGATTTGTTGCGCGAACTGAAAGGCGTTGTAGCGTGCATGGTTGGAAATGGCCTGCGCAAGTTCCTCAGGGGTAAGCGGCTCGCTGGGATTTGCTCTGGGGCTTGCCGCTAATTTTTCAATTTCCTGGTGGGCAGCCGCATAGTTGCCTTCAAACTGGCTGGCCATGACCGCAACCGCGTCACGACTGGCACGCATGCCCTTGGCCTGAAGCTTTTTTTCAACCCAACTGCCCATATGCTCGGGCCGAGGCGTCTCTATGGTAATGACGGCTCCGCGTTCTAGCCATTTCGAGAGCCACTGGGTTGCGGCAAGCTTTTTATCAAGCCGCGGCAGATGCACCAAGAGCGCCGTGGATTCGGGGGGTTCCTGCAGCCACTGGCTTAGAACTTTCGCCCCCTCAATACCGGGACGGCCCGTGGGCAAACGAATCTCAAAAAGTCTCTGGCTTGAAAAAAGAGAGCCCGACTGGGTCTGACCGAACCAGTCGCGCCAGCGAAAAAAACGGTCCGGTGTTTCGGAAATACGCTCGTTGTAGCCCTGGCTAGTCAGCCACTGACGCACCTGATCGGAGGCCTCAATTTCCAGGTAAGGGTCGTCACCACAGACTGCCCAAAGCGAAGAATCCCCCGTGCCCGCGAGCTTTTCCGCCGCAGCGGCGATCAGTCCCGGATAGGCCTCAGGACGAAGGGGGTCGAACCGGATTTGCAAGGCTTTGAATTCGAATGAGACGTCTTAAGAGCTGCTGCTGCAGGTCACGTGTGATGTTTTCAATTTGAAATCGCTCAGACTCGGCGGCGGCAAGCACCTCGGCGTCGTTGACCGAATAGGTGCGTCGAAGCTCAAGCAAGGCAGCGGGCTGAACCAGGTCGCCCACGGCATTCTCGAGCCGTGCATAAAGGCTCGCACGTACCTCCAGCTCTCGCGGTCGTCCGGCACTTGAGAAGCCCACAGCTACGGTCTCAAGCGTGCTCTTTTGCAGCCGTATCACCAGTTGGGCGTCGGACCGTTGGCTTACCATTTGAATGCCGTAAAGGCTTGTCAGCTGGTCTTCAAGCAGGGCGGCAAGCCCTTGACTGACCGTATTAACCGACTCGTTCACAAGCAGAACGCGTTGAAACGAAAGCGTCTGTTGCCGCGCCTGAAAACGAAAGCCACAACCCGAGAGACCGGTGGCGCCGAGCGCAAAGACACCTAAAAGGGCAGCTGTTTTTCCCAGGAGACGACGTCGAGGCGTATACATTTAGGCCACCAGGTTCACCAGTCGGCCTGGCACCACAATGGCCTTTTTCAGGGGCCGGCCTTCCGAGAATTTCTGAAAGGCCTCTGATGCAATCGCCGCCTGCTTAATAGCCTCTTCGGTTGCCGAAGCCGCAATGCGAAGGCTGCCGCGCAGCTTGCCGTTGACCTGGATCATGAGTTCCAGCTCCTCGCGCACCAGCGCGGCCTCGTCGACCACAGGCCAGGGGGCATGGGCGAGCTCGCAGCCATAGACCTTTTGAAAGCCCAGGGCCTGCCAGAGTCGGGTGGTCATGTGAGGCACCACGGGGTAAAGCAGGCGAAGCAGCATGCTCAGTCCTTCAGCAAGCCCCTCGGGGCAGAGGCTCGCCGCCTCTTTGCTGGATTCCTCCAGGCGGTTAAGCATCTTCATGCAGCCTGAGACCACAGTGTTGTATTGCTTGCGCTGAAGATCGAAGTCGGCCTGGCGAAAGAGTTCATGCAGGTCGCGCCGCAGGTCGGCCTGCCGCCCTTTAAAAATGTCTTGGTGGGTATTGGTGTGACCCTTGGTATGCCCGTTAGCCTTTGCCTCGGCTTCGGCATTCGGTTTCTTCATGCACTCGGCCTGCAGGGTCTGCAGCTGCTGGTCACAAAAAGACCAGAGGCGACGAAGGAATCGGTGGGCGCCCTCGACGCCCGACTCGGACCATTCCAGGGTCTGTTCGGGCGGGGAGGCAAACATGGTGAAAAGCCGCGCGGTATCCGCGCCGTAGCGGTCGATCAGGGCCTGAGGATCAATGCCGTTGTTCTTCGACTTAGCCATCTTCTCAATGCCGCCAATTGAAACGGGCCTGCCATCCGCTTTTAGAAGAGCTTCCGTGGGCCGGCCCTTGTCGTCAAACTTGAGATCGACCTCAGCCGGGTTGAACCATTGTTTGCGTCCTGAGGCTTCCTCACGAAAATAGGTTTCGTTAAGCACCATGCCTTGGGTCAGGAGGTTGCTAAAGGGCTCGTTGAAGTTCAGCAGACCAAGGTCGCGCATCACCTTGGTCCAGAACCGGGCGTAAAGAAGATGCAGAACCGCATGCTCAATGCCGCCGATGTACTGGTCCATGGGCATCCAGTAGGCAAGCCGCTCATCCACCATGGCCGTGTCATTACCAGGGCAGCAATAGCGCATGTAGTACCAGCTGGAATCAATGAAGGTGTCCATGGTGTCGGTCTCGCGACGCGCAGGCTTGCCGCAGGACGGGCAGTCCACCTTCAGAAATGCATCGTCTTTGTTCAAAGGGTTGCCACTGCCATCGGGCACCAGATGGTCAGGAAGTAACACCGGCAGGTCCTTTTCGGGGACGGGCTGCTCGCCGCAATGTGCGCAGTGAATAATCGGAATGGGCGTACCCCAGTAACGCTGACGTGAAATGCCCCAGTCACGAAGGCGCACGGTGACGCGTTTTTCACCCAGGCCTTTTTCGGTAAGCGCTTTGGCAACGGCATCCACCGCTTCAAGGTGGTTTAGTCCATTAAAGGGACCCGACGCCACGCAGACAACCTGGTCTTTGTCGGCATACCAGTCTTGCCAGTGGGCTGGGTCAAAGCGATGAGTCTCATCAAACGCCTTGGACGATGCATCGTTGGCGTTTGATGCTTGTTTCGCAATGACCTGTTTAATACCAAGCCCGTACTTCAGGGCAAAGGCAAAGTCACGTTCATCGTGGGCGGGCACACCCATAACAGCGCCGTCGCCATAGCTCATGAGCACGTAATTACCCACCCAGACAGGCACCGACTCACCTGTTAGTGGATGCCGCACGGTAAGGCCTGTGTCCATGCCTTCCTTTTCGCGGGTGGCAATATCGGCTTCGGCCACTCCGCCCGCCTTGCAGCTTTCAATGAACTGGGCAAGTGCGGGGCTCTTCAGCGCTGCCACGGTGGCCAAGGGATGCTCGGGCGCAACGGCCATGAAGGTGACACCCATGATGGTGTCAGCGCGCGTTGTGAAGACATAGACCCGACCACCATGAATAGGTTTGCCTTGGGCATCGGCAATGTCGTGTTCAAAGGCAAAGCGTACGCCTTCGGAACGACCAATCCAGTTCTCTTGCATGAGCTTGACCCGCTCAGGCCAGCCCAGCCCCTCAAGGTCATCTAAAAGTTCATCGGCATACTGGGTGATCCCGAGGTAGTACATGGGGATGTCGCGCTTTTCTACCAGAGCCCCCGATCGCCAGCCGCAGCCATCGACCACCTGTTCATTGGCAAGAACCGTCTGGTCCACGGGGTCCCAGTTCACCGTGCCTGTCTTTAAGTAGGCAATGCCCTTTTCTCGCATCTTCAGAAAGAGCCATTGGTTCCAGCGGTAATAATCGGGATGGCAGGTGGCGCATTCTCGGGACCAGTCGATGGCAAGCCCCATGGACTGCATCTGGCCCTTCATGTGTTCAATATTGGAATAAGTCCATGCCGCAGGCGCTACGCCATTGGCCATGGCGGCATTTTCGGCCGGCAGGCCAAAGGCATCCCAGCCCATGGGCATGAGCACGTTATAGCCCTGCATGCGAAGGCTACGGGCCATAACATCGTTAATGGTGTAATTGCGCACATGACCCATGTGAAGCTTGCCCGAGGGGTAGGGCAGCATGGAGCATGCGTAGTATTTGCCCCTGGGGTAGCGTGGATCGTGTTCAATGGCCTTGAAGGTTTCGGCCGCAGCCCAGTGGGCCTGAATGTCGGCCTCAAGCCGTTTGGCGGAATAGGGGCCGAGCTCGGATGGGAGAGTGGGAGAGGTCATCGCGACATTTTAGCGGCTCGCCTACAATCTCCTTAATGCAACAGCTTTCCGACTCGCCCTTGCTTCGAGGGCTTAATCCTCCGCAGCACCAAGCCGTTACCCTCCCAGCAGAGCCCGCTCTTATTTTGGCGGGTGCGGGAAGTGGTAAGACTCGTGTTCTAACCACCCGAATTGCCTGGCTCATTGCCACGGGTCAAGTGAGCCCCTACGGCGTGCTTGCGGTGACCTTTACCAACAAGGCGGCTCGCGAGATGCTGGCAAGGCTTGGCGGCATGCTTACGGTGAATCTCAAGGGCATGTGGGTTGGCACCTTCCACGGCCTGTGCAACCGGCTACTAAGGGCGCATCACCGCGATGCGGCGCTACCTTCCACCTTTCAGATTCTCGACAGCCAAGACCAGCTTTCTGCCATTAAGCGCCTCTTGAAGGCCATGAACGTGGATGACCAGAAGTTTCCGCCCCGCCAGGTTCAGTCCTTCATTAATAATGCCAAGGAGCAGGGGCTTCGGCCCGAGCAGGTGGACGATGCCGATGGCTATAACCGCAAGTTTGTGGAGATCTACCAGGCCTATGACGACCAATGCCAGCGTGAGGGCGTGGTTGATTTTGGTGAACTCTTGCTACGCTCGGTGGAACTCCTAAAGCGGTCGGATGCCCTGCGAGGCCACTACCAGCAGCGGTTTGGCCATGTGCTCGTCGATGAGTTTCAAGACACCAACCCCCTGCAGTACGAATGGCTCAAGCTGCTCAGTTCACCTGCCACTGGTGTTTTTGCCGTGGGCGATGACGATCAAAGCATTTATGCCTTTCGAGGTGCCGATGTGCAGAACATGCATCGCTA
>JALRJP010000041.1 GCA_023261135.1 Burkholderiaceae bacterium
CACAAAGACGCCTGGGTTCCCGACTTCACGACCAAGGTCTTTGAGAAAAACGCAAAGGTCTCCGCAGGCTTTCCCGTGAAAGACGGCGATCGTTCCAAAGGCAAGGTCGCCATTTACACAACCTGCTACGTGAACTGGAACGAGCCTGGTATTGGCCACGATCTCGTTAAGGTTCTTCAGCACAACGAGATCCCGTACGTAGTGGTCGAAAAGCAAGCATGCTGTGGCATGCCTAAGCTCGAACTTGGCGACCTTGACTCGGTTGCAAGTCTTGCAAAGGAAAACCTTCCTCGACTGGCGGCCCTAGCACGTGAGGGCTATTCCATCATGACACCCATTCCCTCTTGCACTTTAATGTTTAAGCAAGAGATTCCTTTGATGTTTCCCAATGATGCCGACGCCCAGGCTGTCAAGGCCGCGATGGTTGACCCCTTTGAGTATTTTCAACTTCGCCACAAAGACGGACTCCTGAAAACCGACTTTAAAGAAGAGCTCGGTAATGTGTCTTATCACATAGCTTGCCACCTACGTGTTCAGAACGTCGGCCAGAAAACCCGCGAGACATTGGAAATGATTCCGGGTACAGAGGTCAATACGGTTGAGCGTTGCTCGGGCCACGCCGGCACCTGGGGCGTCAAAAAGGAGTTCCACGACATGGCAATGAAGATTGGGCGCCCGGTCTTTCGCCAAATGGCTGAGCACCCGAAAGCCAATGGTGGACAGGGTGGCGACCCTGATTACATTGCCTCGGATTGCCAGTTGGCAGGCCATCATATTGAACAGGGTATGGCAGGAAAAGCCGACGGAAAAGTCGAGCACCCATTAAGCCTTCTGGCCCGCGCCTACGGCCTCTAAAGGTTTATCGTTACAAAAAAATCAGTCTTCTCAACGTAAAGGAAATCGTATGAACGGAGATACCCAGATGGACAAAATCAGTCGTGAATCGTTGTGGACCCTTGAGCACTACTCCCGCATTCGCAACCAGTTTCGCGCCGAAGTTATGGCTCATAAAAAGCTGCGTCGAGTCGCACTCGGAGAAAACATGACCCTCATCTTTGAAGATGAGAAAACCATTCGTTACCAGGTGCAAGAAATGCTTCGCATCGAGAAGACGTTTGAAGAAGAAGGCATTCAAGACGAGCTTGACGCCTACAACCCATTGATCCCCGATGGTCGGAACTTCAAGTGCACCATGATGATTGAGTACCCAGACCCCGAGATTCGCAAGGTAGAACTGCGCAAACTCAAGGGTGTCGAGGAGAAGGTTTACGTTCAGGTCGAGGGCCGAGAGAAGGTCTGGGCTATTGCCGATGAAGACCTCGAGCGCGAGAACGAGGAAAAAACCTCCTCCGTGCATTTCATGCGGTTCGAGCTCGATGAGGACATGGCAGCTGCCCTGAAATACGGTGTTGCTCTGACCATCGGCGTGGATCATCCCGCGTACAACTTCAAGCTTGACCCTGTGCCCGCCGAAATTCGTGCCTCACTGGTCAAAGACCTTGCCTAATTGGGCGTTGTTGACTGTCTTTAAAGGCTACACTGGTAGTTATGGCAGTTGATAAGGCAAAAAACGTACTCGGCACGGCGCTTGAGCCCTGCAGCCTCGACCCGCTCACAGGCTTTTTTCGTGACGGTTGCTGCAATTCAAGCGCCGACGATTTTGGCAGTCACACGGTCTGTGCCCAAATGACAGAGGCTTTCCTTAGCTTCTCGATGGAACGTGGCAACGACCTCTCAACGGCGCGACCGGAATACAAGTTTCCTGGACTAAAGCCCGGTGACCGCTGGTGTGTCTGCGCTGGACGTTGGCGTGAGGCGGCCGAGCATGGTGTTGCTCCTCCTGTGGTGCTGGCATCTACTCATGAACGGGCCCTTGAAGTGATTGCCCTTGCCGACCTGGAGTACCACGCTCTTCAGTTCGAGTCGTAAACACCTAGAGTTGTTTGTCTAAAAAACTTTATCGGTAAATAAACGAGCAGCCTTCTCTACTTTAGGTAAAACCACAGCCATGCAGTAGCCCTGATAAGGGTTACGCTCAAAGTAGTTGTAGTGCTCGGCCTCAGCCGGCCAGAATGTCTTTGAGACACTTTCCGATCGGCCCATCAGGTCATCGTGCGTGACCTGATGAAGATCGGTAACAATCGGGCCTCTTTCCTTATAGGCTCCAGACTCGCTAAGGCCCTGAATAAACGATTGGGCCTGAGCATGCTGAGCCGCTCCTACTGCAAAAATAGCGGACCGATACTGAGTTCCCACATCGTGCCCCTGACGGTTTAAGGTTGTCGGGTCATGAATAGCAAAAAAGATCTCAAGCAGGCTTTCAAAGCCAATGACCTGAGGATCAAAATCAATTCGAACGACTTCAGCATGACCTGTTTGACCCGAGCAGACGCGCTCGTAACTTGGCCGAGCCATGTCACCGCCCATGTAGCCCGACTGCACAGCCTTCACGCCCTTCACGCGCAGAAAGACTGCCTCAAGGCACCAGAAACAGCCCCCGCCGAAAATAGTTGTTTCCATATTGCATGCCTCCTTTCGAGGTTTTCGAGAGATATGAGCCCAACTCAGAAGTTTATTCCTATGAACGAAATGGAAAGCCCGTGGACAGCCTAGACTTCGAAGCAGTGTTAATGACGTAGGTCTTGTCTGAAGACCCTACCCCCTCAAGAGGATTTGCTATGAAGGTTTCTTATCTACTCAAAAAATTGTCTGCGGCGCTTGTTTGGACGGCTATGGTCAGCGTGTCTACCCTCTCTGTGGCCAAAGCGAACCCCAAGCAAGAGGCCATCTTCTCGTCGCCACTTATTAACGCCTCCGAACTACATGGTCTTCTGTTGCCATCGACCAAGAAAAAAGGGGCTCAATCGGTCGTCGTGCTTGACACCCGCGAGCTCTTACAAGCCGACAACAAAACGCCTAATTTTACGGCAGGCCATATTCCTGGTGCCAGGCCACTGCCCTACTCGTTGTTACGAGGCCCAAAGGAGAATCCTGGCCGCCCCCCCGAACTTGTAGAGCTTCAGGGCATCCTTTCCCCATTGGGTATTCGCCCGACGACCGCTGTTGTACTTACCGGAAGTGGCTCCGACCCAACCGAGTTCGGAGCGGTTGCCAGAACCTACTGGACTCTGAAGTCGCTGGGCTTTACCCAACTCGCCATTCTGAACGGTGGCTTTGGTGCCTGGCTTGCAAGCAAATACCCCGTTGAAACGGGTCCAGCACAGCCCGTGGCAGCGAACCCCTTAGCGCAGCTTCAATTTAAATATGACTTTGGTATCTCAACCCAAGACGTGAATGCGCTGAGACTCGCAGCCGAGCCCTCACTCTTTGTCGATGCGAGGCCCGAGGATTTCTTCACCGGGCAGCTTCGTCACGCCTCCGCGGCCCGGTGGGGAACGCTACCTCAGGCTTTGCACTTTGATAGCGAAGAATGGTTTATCCCCAATACAGGACGCCTGCTTGGAAAGAAGGACTTACATGCCATTGCAAAAGCCGAAGGGTTTCTAGAACCTCGGCCGCAGGTCGCCTTCTGCAACTCGGGGCACTGGGCTGCCACCCACTGGTTTGTGGTGTCCGAGCTTCTTGGTCAACCACAGGTGCGTCTCTACGCCGAATCTGCAATTGGCTGGAGCCAGGCAGGCCTACCTATGGATAACGAACCAAGTCGAGCGGTGGCGCTATTAAGGCAGGCACAAGGCAAGGGTGTGCAGTAGAATGGCCTCATGCCCGCATCATCCGGTCGCCCCGGCTTTCTCAGTGTAAGCCCGCTGCAACAGGCTCCCGCCGAGCCTGTTGCAGGATGTGTTTTCTGTGAAGAAGTCGGCGGACGACTGCTTCAGCACCATGAAGACTTTCGCGTGGTCGCCATTGACGACATAGAGCTTCCTGGCTGCGCGCGCGTCATTTGGAATCATCATGTGGCCGAGCTCTCCGAGCTCAACGAGGATCAGCGCCTTTTACTTGTCCAGGCACTTCACGAGACCGACCTGCGCATTCGAACCCTTCACAAGCCCCACAAAATTAATATTGCAAGCTTTGGCAATAAGGTACCCCACCTTCACTTTCACTTTATTGCCCGCTGGAGAACCGACCCCTGGTGGCCCGAATCAACCTGGTCCCAGCGTCCTTCGCTTCAATGGCAAGGCATTTCAGCCACAGGCTTTGCCGAGGCGACAGAGCATTTGTCCGATTCCGAACCGGCTCTTTTGGCAGTCTCCGACTGGATTCAGTTAAAGGATCTCGCCAGCCCATTGCGGCGGGCGGTGTTTGTTCAAGAGCAGTCGGTTTCCGAGGAGGAGGAATTCGACAGCTTTGACAGCATAAGTCGGCACGTTGTTATTGCAGAGAATCAAGCAGGCTTAGGAACCGGAAGACTCGCGCCCGACGGTCGAATTGGTCGCATTGCGGTTGCAAAGGATCACCGCAATAAGGGCCTAGGACGTTTTCTTATTCGCGCACTTCTCAACGAAGCACAGAGGCTTGGTTTTGAATCGGTCTACCTGCACGGTCAGGTACAGGCGCTTGGCTTCTACGAAAAGCTTGGCTTCACCGCCGACAGTGAGGAGTTTCTTGAGTGCGAGATTCCGCACCGTCGCATGAGCCTTATCTTTTAGTTGCTGCTCGACTGAGCCGATCCCACACCGCCTCCCAGCCGGAATTCTCGGGTGGGCTTTCAACCAAAATCAGCTCCACGCCTGCCTGATCCCAGTCATTCAAGCGTTGATACAACAGCCGTGCGTAGGCTTGCGCATCACGGGCCATCCACTGCAAATCAACATGACTTACACAAGGCTTTGGTGGATCGGAAGGCTTTAAAGGATTAGAAGACATTGAAGTTGTCGATTGGAATGCTGCGGGCGAAGCTGACTCAAGCAGCAAAAGACCCAGCCTTAACCCGCCTGCTGGCAGATGAAACGAAGACAACGCTGCCCGCAGACGAATAAACTGGTCAAACCTCTCGGGCGATTCCAAAGCCTGCTCGATCTGGCCACCTGGCGCAACGACCAAAGGGCAACGGGGCGCATAATGCGAGGCAAGGTTTCCCGATACCCGCAAGTCGTGTTTCAAGGCCTCCTCGAGCAAGGGAAACCGATTGGCCTGCAGCCATGTATTCAGGCTGTCGCGCGACAGCCCCCCCGGGCGCAACAGACGGGGCACAGCCTCACGGCAGTCCACAATGGTGCTTTCCAGACCAACGTCACAGTCCGCCGCAATTAAAAGGCAATCGTTGCCCGAAAGAAAGGGGCCCAAGCCCTTGACCACATCGCGGGCCCGCGTCGGACTCACAGCACCAAAACGATTCGCAGAAGGCGCTGCGACAAGGCCTGAGCCCTGATCTGCAAAGGCCTGCAACATGAGTTGCGCGAGGACTTGATTGGGCACGCGAATACCGACGGAGTCTTGGCCGCCTGTAACTTCAAGGGGCACCGAGTTGGCCTTCTTTAGAACGAGCGTAAGCGGCCCTGGCCAAAAGGCCTCGGCTAAGCCCAGCGCTAGGTCATTCCAGTGATTGGAAACCTTCATGGCATTGACCAGATTAGCCGCATGCAGAATAAGCGGATGACCCTTGGGCCGCCCTTTGACTTCGAAGATACGGGACACCGCGCTTGGGTTATACCCATCTGCACCAAGGCCGTAGACGGTCTCGGTTGGAAAGGCAACCAAATGCCCTTGGCTTAGGGCAAGGGCCGCTTCATTTATAGAGCCTGCAGTAACGGGGTTAAGGGCGTTTGGCGCTTGCTTAGAGTCCGAGACAAGAAAAGAAGAGGCGCTTGAGATGCAGTGGAGTTCACGCATCACCAAGCTTCTGCGTCATATGCCCCATCTTGCGGCCCGGTCGAGGCTCGGTCTTCCCATAAAGATGCAGCCAGGCATCGCGGGCGGGAACAAGCTGCGACCAGTCTGGCTCAATGGCAGGTTTGTCAGGACCATTGGGGAACCAGAGATCGCCCAGCAGGTTGGTCATCCGGCATGCAAACTGAAGGCGTGTGGGTCCCAATGGAATATGGGCACAAATACGGGCCTGCTGCTCAAACTGACTGGTGGGGCAGGCCTCAATGGTGTAATGCCCGCTGTTATGAGGCCTTGGTGCCATTTCATTGACGAGAAGCCCAAGCTCTTCCACCCAAAAAAATTCAACCGCCAAGACACCCACATAGCCCAGACGAAGCGTGATGGTCTTGGCATGCTTCTCGGCCTGCTGAATAACATGCGCAGGCAGGCTTGCCGGAACATCGCTGGTATGCAGAATGCCATTGCGATGCTCATTTCGGGCGGCTGGAAAAACAGCAACATGACCCTGGGCATTGCGGGCAATAACAACGGAGATCTCTGATTTCAGTGCAAGTTTTTTTTCAAGTACACAGGGTACGGAGCCAAGCTCCTGAAACGCATGGCTTAGCTCGTCGAGGCTTTTAAGGCTAATCTGCCCTTTACCGTCGTACCCAAGCTCAGCTGTTTTAAGAATGGCAGGGAAATGCCCGCGCTTAACCAATTCAAAGTCACGCACAGAGTTAATGGTTATGTAAGGCCCAACGGGTAGACCTGCGCTGGCAAAAAAGGCCTTTTCCTTGCGACGATCTTGGGCAAACTCAACGGCTGCAGCATCTGGATAAGTGGGACCGTATTGCGAAAGAAACCGAAGACTTGCCGAGGGGACATTTTCGAACTCGGTGGTAAACACCTGGGCGCGCTCGGTCAGCGCCGTCAGTGCTGCGGAGTCAGCGTAATGTCCAATAACGACGTCGTCAGCAATTTGACCAGCAGGGCCTTTGGGGTCAGGATCAAGCACAACAACTCGAAGCCCTAGGCGATGAGCGGCCTGAATCATCATGCGACCCAGCTGACCGCCCCCCAAGAGACCAATAACGGGACTTACTGAAACCATACGAAAAAAGCCCTGCAGGCCTGACCGGGCCTACGACCGTCCAAGATGCGCATTCATGGATTCGGCCTGCTGCGTCTGGCGTGCACGGAAATCTTGGAGCCTTTGATGCAGAGCAGGATCATCACGCGTCAGGCTGGCAATGACATGCAGAGCTGCATTGGCAGCGCCCGCCTCGCCAATAGCAAAGGTTGCAACCGGGATGCCCTTGGGCATTTGAACAATAGAATAAAGCGAGTCTTCTCCTCTGAGGTATTTCGAGGGGACCGGAACACCGAAGACAGGTACCGTGGTTTTTGCAGCAAGCATGCCCGGAAGGTGGGCTGCGCCACCCGCACCAGCAATAAGGCCCACCAGGCCACGAGCACGGGCGGATTCTGCATAACGGTAAAGCTCATCGGGCATGCGATGCGCCGAGACCACCCTTGCCTCGTGGGGAAGCCCAAACTGATCGAGTAAGTCAACCGCATGACGCATAACCTCCCAGTCGGACTGCGAGCCCATAACGACGCCAATAAGCGGCATCCGCACCCCGGCAAGCCGAAAGAGGGCCTCGCGGTATTTCTGGGCTGTCTGTTCAATAACGAATTCAGGAAGACGCGGTGCAGGTGCCTGCTTATCCCAGTCAAGAGTCTCGAGGTAGTCGCGAACATACTGCTTGTCAAAGCTTGGAGGGCTCGTTCCTTCAGCGTAATCAGAGGCCGGCCAGAATCGAGAGGAGTCGGCGGTAAGCACCTCGTCCATAAGGTGCAGTTCACCTTTTGCATCAAGTCCAAACTCAAACTTGGTGTCCGCGATGATAATGCCCTGGGTGAGCGCATAGTCCGCCGCTTCTTTGTAGAGCTGCAGACTCACCTGGCGAATTTTTTCCGCAAGGGGCTTTCCAATTTGGTCCGCCATTTGCTCAAAACTAATATTCTCGTCGTGCTCGCCCATCTCGGCTTTTCGCGCGGGCGTAAAAATGGGCTCGGGCAACTCACTGGCCTGCTTCAAGCCTTTCGGAAGCGTAATGCCGCAGACCGCTCCCGTGGCCTGGTAGTCCTTCCAGCCACCCCCAATTAAATAGCCTCGGACCACTGCCTCAACCAAGATAGGCTTAAGACGCTTTGCGACCACCGCTCGGCCACGCACCTGATCAACCTCATTACTGGCCACAACGGTCTCGGGATCGATGCCTGTAAGGTGGTTGGGAATAATGTCACCGAGCCGAGAAAACCAGAACTCCGAGAGCCTATTGAGAATGACGCCTTTATCCGGGATAGGCTGACCAAGCACGACATCGAAGGCTGAGAGCCGATCGGTTGCAACCATAAGCAACTGATCTTCACCAATGGCATAAAGATCGCGGACCTTCCCACGCCCGAGAAGGGGAAGGGACTGAATGGAGCTATTAAGCACTACTGGACGCGCTGGCTTAGCCGGCCTTCGGCATACTGGCCTGCCATATCTACCAGGGCAACGGGCCGAATATTACTGCCCTGCCCTGCGCAGCCGAACTCTTGATAACGCGCCTTGCAAATGGTCTTAGCCGCCTCACGAGCTGGCTTTAGGAAATCGCGGGGATCGAAGTGAGAAGGATTCTCTACCATAAACCGACGCACAGCAGCGGTCATCGCAAGACGAATGTCGGTGTCAATATTGATTTTACGGACACCATGCTTAATAGCCTCTTGAATCTCCTCCACCGGTACACCGTAGGTCTCTTTCATGTCACCGCCGTAGCGACGGATCTCTTCAAGCAGGTCTTGGGGGACGGAGGATGAGCCGTGCATCACCAGATGCGTGGTTGGAATACGCCGGTTAATTTCTTTAATTCGATCAATGGCAAGAATATCGCCAGTGGGCTTGCGCGAGAATTTATAGGCCCCGTGACTAGTGCCAATGGCAATGGCAAGGGCATCCAGCTGGGTTCGCCTCACGAAATCGGCGGCCTGCTCGGGGTCGGTAAGAAGCTGCTCTCGGGTCATTGTTGAGTCAGTCCCATGACCATCTTCCTTGTCGCCCTTCATGGTTTCAAGCGAGCCCAGGCAGCCGAGTTCGCCCTCAACTGAGACGCCAAGCTTATGGGCCATTGCAACCACCTGCGAGGTGACCTCAACGTTGTAGTCGTAACTTGCAATGGTTTTGCCGTCGGCCTCAAGTGAGCCGTCCATCATGACGCTGGAAAAACCGAGTGAAATCGCACCCTGACACACCTCGGGGCTTTGGCCGTGGTCTTGGTGCATAACAACAGGCACCTTGGGATACGCCTCAAGGGCAGCAAGAATAAGGTGCTTTAGAAAGTCTTCGCCTGCGTAGCGACGCGCACCGGCACTGGCCTGCATAATGACAGGCGCATCAACCTCGTGGGCCGCAGCCATAATGGCCTGGACCTGTTCCAGGTTGTTTACATTAAATGCGGGAACTCCATAGCCATTCTCTGCAGCATGGTCTAGGACTTGTCGAAGCGAAACTAAAGGCATGACACAAAACCTCAATAAAAGCGAACTAGTGATTATGCTTGGAAAAGCGGTGCGATGGTTGCGCCGAAATTTGAACAATCTTCAGGGAATTGGTCCCTCCCGACTGACCAATGGGATCGCCCATCGTAATAATGACAAGATCGCCCTCTTGAACAAGCCCCGCATCAACTAGCCTTTGCTCGGCTGCAGCAAGCAGGGTCTCTCGGTCCGAGGCCTGAAATTCAAACATGAGGGGCTCAACATCCCTGTAAAGCGCCATGCGGCGCCGGCTTGTCTCTTCGGGTGTTAAGGCGTAAATGGGTACACCTGCATTCAAACGCGACATCCATAAAGCCGTGGAGCCGGACTGCGTCAGCGCAACCAAGGCCTTCACGTTCAAGTGCCTTGCTGTAAAAAGACTGGCCATGGCAATGGACTGGTCGATACGCTGAAACGTACGATTAAGAAATTCCGTATCTAAGGTTCGCTCGGCGAACTTCTCGGCCTCAAGACAGATGCGCACCATGGACTGCACGGTGCGCACCGGATAGGCCCCTGCCGCTGTTTCTGCGCTAAGCATGACCGCATCGGTGCCGTCGAGCACGGCATTGGCAACATCCGAGACCTCGGCGCGCGTGGGTACCGGCGAAGTAATCATAGACTCCATCATCTGGGTGGCCGTAATGGTGAGCCGATTCGCCTCACGGGCCATACGAATCATTTTTTTCTGAAGACTAGGTACGGCGGCATCGCCAACTTCGACCGCCAGGTCTCCCCGAGCCACCATGAGCCCCTTCGAGGCCTGAATAATGGCTTCAAGGTTCTCAATGGCCTCGACCCTTTCAATCTTTGCAATGGTCTGCGCCTTAGAGCCCAAAGCATCAAGAAGTTGCTGAGCTTCCTGCATATCCGCGGCCGACTTGGGAAAAGAAACCGCAAGGTAGTCGGCCTCAATTTCAGCGGCCACTTGGATATCGGCCTTGTCTTTGTCAGTCAGCGCAGGCGCAGAAAGCCCGCCCCCCTGACGGTTAATACCCTTTCGATCTGACAAGACCCCGCCCTCAATCACAGTACAGTCGATTCCGTTAGTCGTCACCGCGTCCACCCGCATAGAGATCAGCCCATCGTTCAATAGCAGGGTGTCACCTGGACTCACATCGTTCACAAGTTCAGGATAGTCAAGCCCAACGCGGTCCGAATCACCTTCGGCGCATTCAACAAGGAGCTTGAAGGTCTGCCCAGGCTGCAGGATTTCTTTGCCGTTCTTAAACTTGCCCACACGAATCTTGGGGCCCTGAAGATCGGCAAGAATGGCAATGTCCCTGCCGCAGTCTGCTGCCGCTTGGCGAACACAGGCAGCACGCAACCGATGCTCATCGGCCGATCCATGCGAAAAATTAAGACGAAAGACGTCCACCCCCGCCTCGACCAGCGCTTTGATTTGCTCTGGGCTGCTGCTTGCGGGCCCGAGGGTTGCCACGATTTTAGTGGCCCGAGACAGCACGCTGTTACTGCTCACCCTTTAACCCCTTTACGAATAAACAGAAGACGAAGTAAAACGGAATTACGAGACAAACGTGACGTTACCCTAAGCCCTTGCCTCAAGCGCGGCTACAGCAGGCAGTATTTTGCCCTCTAGGAACTCGAGAAAAGCCCCGCCGCCAGTCGAGATGTAGTCGATCTGATTGCCAATGTTGTACTTTGCAATGGCTGCAAGGGTGTCACCACCGCCCGCAATGGAAAACCCTGGCGAATGGGCAATGGCCGAGGCAAGCGTACGGGTACCACCTGAGAATTGTTCAATCTCGAAGACACCCACAGGACCATTCCAGACAATAGTGCCAGCCTTGGCCACAATGCTCGCAAGCTCGGCAGCCGTTTGAGGACCGATATCGAGAATCATGTCATCGCTTGCGCAGTCGGTTGCAGCAACCTTGTTTGCCCTTGCCTGTGCAGAGAATTCATTGGCGGTGACAATGTCGACAGGAATAGGCACGGAGGCACCACGGGCCTCCATGGCAGCCATGATGGCCTTGGCCTCGTCGATAAGATCGTTCTCGGCAAGTGACTTGCCAATAGCCAGCCCTTTGGCGGCCATAAACGTATTGGCAATACCACCGCCCACAATCAACTGATCCACCTTGTCTGCAAGTGACTTCAAAATAGTGAGCTTGGTCGACACCTTAGAGCCGGCAACAATAGCAACCAAAGGCCGCTTAGGCGACTGCAAGGCCTTACCCAGCGCATCGAGCTCCGCCGCCATTAAAGGCCCTGCACAGGCCTCGGCCGCAAATCGGGCCATGCCATGGGTAGTCGCCTCGGCGCGGTGGGCAGTACCAAAGGCATCGTTCACATAGACGTCGCAAAGCGCCGCCATTTTCTTTGCAAGTTGCTCATCGTCTTTCTTCTCGCCCTTGTTGCCCCGGCAATTTTCAAGAACCACAAGATCACCGGCGGCAACCGTAACGCCCTCTTCCACCCAATGGCTAACCAAGGGCACCTTGCGCCCCAGCAGCTCCGCAATACGACTGGCCACTGGCGCAAGGGAGTCTTCGGGCTTGAGATCACCCTCGGTTGGGCGACCAAGATGAGACGTCACCATGACGGCTGCACCTGCTTGCAGAGCCTGCTCAATGGCAGGCAAAGAAGCCCGGATTCGTGTGTCATCGGTAATACGACCAGAATCGTCTTGGGGAACATTAAGATCGGCGCGAATAAAGACAC
The DNA here is from genome assembly GCA_023261135.1 of Burkholderiaceae bacterium. Classification (GTDB taxonomy): domain Bacteria; phylum Pseudomonadota; class Gammaproteobacteria; order Burkholderiales; family Burkholderiaceae_A; genus Hahnella. Next base: position 12,049 of record JALRJP010000041.1, read on the forward strand.
GCTTACCCTTAAGCGAAATGTCCGAAAGGCGTTTGAATTTCATAAGGCAGCTCCGGGTCTACTTGGCTGACATGAGTGCAACCGACGTATCGAGCATACGATTCGAAAAGCCCCATTCGTTGTCGTACCACGACAGCACCTTCACCAGACGGCCATCGGGCGAGACTCGAGTCTGGGTGGCATCGAACACACTGGAATGCCCATCGTGATTAAAGTCAACCGAAACCAAGGGTGCCGTGTTGTAACCCAAAACACCTTTTAGGGGCCCTTCCGAGGCGGCTTTCAAGAGGGCATTCACCTCGTCAGCCGTCGTTGCCTTTTTCGACATAAAGCTCAAGTCCACCACCGAGACATTAATGGTGGGAACACGCATGGCAAAACCGTCGAGCTTGCCATTAAGGTCGGGAAGTACAAGCCCGACTGCAGCAGCGGCACCTGTCTTTGTGGGAATCATGCTCATGGTTGCCGAGCGTGCGCGTCGCAGGTCTTCATGGTAGACATCGGTAAGAACCTGGTCATTCGTATAAGCATGAATGGTGGTCATAAGGCCCGATTCAATGCCCACCGACTCGTGCAGCACCTTGGCCATGGGCGCAAGGCAGTTTGTTGTACAGGAGGCATTTGAAATCACAGTGTCACTGGCCTTAAGAACGCCTTGATTCACGCCAAACACCACCGTTGCGTCAACGTCTTTGCCACCAGGAGCCGAGATAACGACCTTCTTGGCACCACCCGCCAGGTGGGCACTTGCCTTTTCTTTGGATGTAAAAAATCCAGTGCACTCAAGTACAACATCGACACCAAGGTCTTTCCAGGGAAGTTCTGCTGGGTTTCGGTTTGCAAGCACCTTTATACGATCACCATTGACCACCATACAGTCGCCATCCACCGAGACGCTTCCAGGAAACTTGCCGTGAGCGGTGTCGTATTGCGTGAGGTGAGCATTGGTCTCGGGCTTGCCCAAGTCGTTAATAGCGACAATTTGAATGTCATGCCGCTTGCCGCCCTCGTAATGGGCACGTAAGACATTGCGTCCAATACGGCCGTAGCCGTTAATCGCGACCTTAATCGTCATACTGTTTCCTCCTTTTTTATTTTGAATTCTTTAAAGCCAATGCACGTCGAGCAGTGTTCGCAACCGCAAGCGCTGTGATCTCGAAATGTTTGTAGACATCTGGGGCAGGCGCCGACTCACCAAAACGGTCGAGCCCGACCACTGCGGCCGGCTGGTACTTCCACCAGAAATCGGTCACACCTGCCTCAACAACAACACGAGGTACACCGGCAGGAAGCACAGACGCCTTATAGTCTTCCGACTGTTGGTCAAAAACAGTGGTGGATGGCACCGAGACCACACGCACCTTCAGCCGGTCTTCGGAGCGAAGCATTTTGGCCGCCTCAACCGCAAGGCTAAGCTCGGAGCCTGTGGCCATAAGCACAATTTGAGGCTGTACATCGGTGGACAGCACATAGGCGCCTTTTGCCACCTGAACCGCTGTGGCCGCTGAGGTTACCTGCGCCGGCAGGGCCTGACGTGAGAGGAGCAATGCCGTGGGCCCATCTTCTCTCTCGAGGGCGGCCTTCCAGGCAACAGCCGTTTCAGCGGCATCTGCGGGGCGCCAGACGTGCAAATAAGGAATGAGTCGCAGGGACGAGGGATGCTCCACTGGCTGGTGAGTGGGGCCGTCTTCGCCCAGGCCAATGGAGTCGTGAGTAAAGACATGAATGACCCGCTGGCGCATAAGGGCCGCCATGCG
>JALRJP010000042.1 GCA_023261135.1 Burkholderiaceae bacterium
AAGACTTGCAGAAGTCTATTTGGTATATTAATAAGTTAATAGAACATTACGAGAACTTATGAAGATAGATAAACAAAAATTAGAACAAAAAATTAAAGAAGGCAAATCATCACATGATATTGCTATGACTTATGACGATAAAAACATTGGCCATAACACTGGTACAGTTTTCGTTCAAAAAACTTTTTAATCGCTTGAGATTAGGAGAACAACATGAAATTTGTTTCTGCAATTATCAAGCCGTTCAAGCTTGATGAAGTGCGCGAAGCGCTCTCTGCGATTGGCGTGCAGGGCATTACGGTGACTGAAGTTAAAGGCTTTGGTCGCCAAAAAGGTCATACCGAACTCTATCGAGGCGCGGAGTATGTCGTTGACTTCCTTCCCAAGGTAAAGCTGGAAGTGGCCATTGCAGAATCGCTTCTCGATCAGGCAGTGGAAGCCATTGAGAACGCAGCTCGAACCGGAAAGATTGGCGACGGAAAAATTTTCGTCTCCAGTCTTGAGTCGGTTGTCCGAATTCGTACCGGCGAGACGGGCCAAGAGGCCCTGTAACTCGAGCCGTTTTTACGACCCCAACGCATTGTGAGGAACCTATGAAATTGACTTCTCTACTCAACCGCGGAGCCGCCGGGCTTCTGGCGACAGGACTGGGGGCCTTATGCCTTCCTGTTCTCGCTCAGACCGCGGCTCCCGAAGCCGCGGCGGCCGCCGCCGCAGCAGCACCTGACGTTCTAAGTCATGTCTTTGAGCTGCAGTACGCCATGGACACCTTTTACTTTTTAGTCTGTGGCGCCTTGGTGATGTGGATGGCCGCTGGCTTTTCCATGCTTGAGGCAGGTCTTGTTCGTACCAAGAACACCACGGAAATTCTGACCAAAAACGTAGCGCTTTATTCCATTGCCTGCATCATGTACATGATCTGCGGCTACGCCATCATGTACGACGGAAGTTACTTCTTGTCGGGCATAGCGGGTGGCGAGAGTCTTACCGGCGATGTCCTAAAGAGTTTCTCTGAGCGCGAAGGTGGCTTTGGTGGTGATTCCATTTACTCTGACGCATCCGACTTCTTCTTCCAGGTGGTCTTTGTCGCCACAGCAATGTCAATCGTGTCGGGCGCCGTTGCCGAGCGTATGAAGCTTTGGGCCTTTCTCATCTTCTGCGTGGTCATGACAGGCTTCATCTACCCCATGGAAGGATCTTGGACGTGGAATGGTGCTGACGTCTTCGGCATGTTCAATCTAGGTGACATGGGCTTCTCCGACTTTGCAGGCTCTGGCATTGTGCACATGGCTGGCGCCTCGGCTGCCTTGACTGGTGTGTTACTGCTTGGCCCACGCAAAGGCAAGTATGGCCCCAACGGCGAGATCAAGCCTATCCTAGGGTCCAATCTGCCTCTGGCCACGCTTGGCACCTTCATCCTCTGGATGGGCTGGTTTGGGTTTAACGGTGGCTCGGTACTAAAGCTTGGCGATATTGCCAATGCCAACGCCGTTGCCATGGTGTTCTTAAATACCAACGCAGCAGCGGCCGGCGGTCTTGTTGCAGCCCTTCTGGTGTCTAAGGCTATGTACGGCAAGGCTGACCTCACCATGGCCCTTAACGGTGCCTTGGCTGGTTTGGTGGCCATTACGGCAGAGCCTTCTGCACCATCCGCTCTGCAGGCAACCCTGTTTGGCGCGGCAGGTGGCATCTTGGTGGTCTTCTCTATCCGTGCACTGGACTCGATGAAGATTGACGACCCTGTAGGTGCGATTTCTGTCCACGGTGTTGTCGGTCTGCTTGGTCTGTTGTTGGTCCCCATCACCAACTCGGACTCAACATTCACCGGTCAGATCATGGGCGCCATTACCATCTTTGTCTGGGTTTTCGTGACCAGCCTCATTGTCTGGGGCATTCTAAAGGCCATCATGGGCATTCGAGTCTCTGAAGAAGAAGAGTACGAGGGTGTCGACCTTGTCGAATGCGGCCAAGAGGCTTACCCCGAGTTTGTGGGTCGTAATTAACCAGACGTAACACACGTTTCTCCTAAGGGCTCCCTTTTCTAATAGCCCTCCTCCCCAGGCCCGCGGCACGACAGTGACCGCGGGCTTTTTTTCACCTGAAAGCTACAATCAGGCTATGTTCCCTCAAGTTCAACAAAGCCTGTGCGGCCGACTGATCGATCTGGAAAAGCGTGTCCTTGACCACAGCACCGAAATCGAACACTGGTTTCGATCACAATGGCGATCACATACTCCACCTTTTTATGGGTCAGTCGATCTAAGAAACGCTTGCTTTAAGCTCGCTCCGGTTGACACGAACCTCTTTCCAGGCGGCTTCAATAACCTAAGTGAGTCTGCGCTTCCCGTTGCCGTGCAGGCACTTATGGTCAGCGTTGAAACCCACTGCCCAGACATTGCAAAGGTTCTCTTAATTCCCGAGAACCACACCCGTAACAGCTTTTACCTTGCCAACATCGCGAGGCTACGAGACTTGCTCCAACAGGCAGGGCTTCAAGTCCGTATCGGTAGCCTGAACCCCGATATAACTCAGCCTACCGGGCTCGAGGGCCAAACAAGCCTCGGGGAGCCATTCAAGCTTGTTCTCGAGCCCTTGGTTCGCCAAGAAAACAAGCTTGGGCTGAAGGACTTTGAGCCGTGCCTTGTTCTACTAAACAATGACCTGTCTGCGGGCGTTCCACCTATTCTTCAGGGGCTCGCAGGGCAAAAGATGTTTCCCCCCTTGCATGCCGGATGGGCCTCACGTCGAAAGTCTGAACATTTCACAGCCTACAACAGCGTGGCCGACGAATTTGCCGAACGCCTTCAAATCGACCCATGGCTTATTAACCCCTTCTTTAATCAATGTCGTGGTCTTGATTTTCAGGCTCGGCTTGGCGAACAAGTCTTGGCAGACGCCGTTTCCGAAGTGCTCTCGAAGACGCGACAAAAATACAAAGAACACGGCATTAAGCAAGAGCCCTTCGTTATTGTGAAGGCTGACGCTGGCACCTACGGCATGGGCATCATGACGGTGAAAGACCCCGCTGACGTTTTAGGCCTTAACCGAAAGCAACGTAATAAAATGTCTGTGGGTAAGGAGGGGCTTGTTTTTTCTGACGTGATTGTTCAAGAGGGCGTGCATTCGTTTGAAACTGTGCAACAGCCTGAAGGCGCTGCAGTGGCTGAGCCTGTGGTCTACATGATCGATCGTTTTGTAGTGGGCGGCTTTTACCGTGTGCATGTTGAACGCGGGCCTGAAGAAAACCTGAATGCCCCCGGGGCACGCTTTGTCCCGCTGCCCTTTGAAGAGGGCTGCCAACAGCCAGTGGTGGCAGCTGAACCGGATGCAACGCCTAATAGGCTCTATCTTTATGGTGTTATTTCAAGACTGGCACTGCTGGCTGCCTCACGAGAACTCAAAGCCACCCATCCGGCCTCTCAAGCCCTACCACCAAGCGTGTCGGCTCTAGCCCCTTAGCTAAGCCAAGGCAAATAAAACCTTATGCGGATTCTGTTTGTCGCGGACCCCTTACCAGGCCTCAAGCCCGCAAAAGACTCCACTGTTGCAATGATTCAAGCGGCCTGGCGTCATGGCCACAACTGTTGGGCCTGCGAGGCCGACGCCATTAGCCTTCACTACAAAGAAGAGCGGTTGCATTCAAGCATTTTTGCGCGAGCCCTGCGGCCCACGGACAGCAATCAAGAAGGTACTCAGGCCTCAGGCTCTTCCGGAGGACTTTCCTTACCCTTGTCGTGGGCACAGGCCGACCCCTTGGAACAAATGAGTGCAAATGATTTTGACCTTGCCGTTATGCGCAAGGATCCGCCGTTTAACAGCTCTTATTTTGCAGCAACGCAGATGCTAAGTGCGCTTGAACAAGCAGGTCTGCCCGTTGTGAACCGTCCTTCGGCTTTACGCGACCATGGCGAAAAGATGGCGGTTCTGGAGTTCCCCCAGTTTGCTGCGCAGGGCCTTGTCTCAAGCAACATTCAATTGCTTAAAGACTTTTCAAAACGCCACAATAAAGTGGTCTATAAGCCGCTTGACGCCATGGGTGGGGCAGGGGTCTTTGTTACAGCCTCAAGCGATCCAAACCTTCCGGTTATTCTGGAAATGCTTACTCAAAATGAATCCCAGGCCATCATGGCCCAGGTTTATCTTCCAGAAATTGCCAAAGGCGACAAACGGGTTCTTCTTATTAATGGCGAGGCCGTGCCATACAGTCTTGCCCGCATTCCCCCTGAGGGTGCTTCACGAGGTAACCTAGCAGCGGGGGGTAAGGGTGTGGCGCAGCCACTAACCGAGGACGATAAAAGAATAGCTGAGGCCATTGGTCCGTTACTCGCGAGTCGTGGCCTTTTCTTGGTCGGGCTCGACATAATTGGCAATCGGCTCACTGAAATCAATGTCACTAGCCCAACCGGCTTCCAAGAAATTACCGCACAGACCCCTATTAATGTGGGCAATCTGTTTATTGAGGGACTTGAAAAGGTATTCAAGGCATGACAGGCTCTTGCCTTTTCTTGGTCTGTCATGCGCCACTAAGCTCAGCCTTGCATGCAGTCGCCTGCCACGGCTTTGGACGTTCACTAACGGATGTTGAGGTGCTTGATGTTCTTTCAAGCCAAGGGCCCGAGCAAGTAAGCGAAGCGATTGCCTTGCGATGGCAGGAGCTTGGTTCACCGTCATCGGTCTTCTTCCTAACCGACATGATTGGCGCTACACCCTATAACGGCGTGGTTGCGTTTATGAAAAAACGCAACAATATTGCACTCGGTGTGGCGGGTGTCAGCCTGCCTGTTTTACTTCGTGCCATTACCTACCGATCACTCAATGCGAGCGAGCTTCTCACCAAACTTAGCGAAGATACTGAACACTATTTACAAGCCATTCCATGAGTGCATAGGAATTTTCAAAGACATTATTTAAGGTCATTAGCTCTATGCCACGACAGACCATCACAGTCACCAACAAACTCGGGCTGCACCTAAGAGCCTCATCCAAGCTCTCGCAATTGGCTTCATCGTTCCCATGTGAAGTCTGGCTTGAACGTAACACTAAGCGTATTAATGCGAAGAGTGTTCTTGGGGTCACTATGCTGGCCGCTGGACTTGGGGCAGAAATCGTCATTGAGACATCGGGTGACCAAGAGGACCTTGCCATGCAAAGTATGGTGAAGTTATTCGAAGACAAGTTCGGCGAAGAGGCCTAGCAACATGGCTTGGACACTTACTGGGGTAGGAATTGGCGATGGGCTTGCCATGGGTAAGGCCTGGGTACTTGCCTCGGCCCGGCTAGACCTGCCGCGTCGTCGGCTAGAGCCCCACCAAATTGAGCCCGAGCTAAAACGTTTTCAAGAGGCGGTCGAAATTGTCAGCGCAGAGCTCACGGCCATTAAATTAGCCATGGGCCAGGAGCCCTCGGCCGAAGTCACGGCCTTACTCGAACTGCAATCCATTATTCTGCGTGACCCCCTTTTAGTTGCAGCCACCGAGCAGCGCATTCAGAACGACCACTGCAATGCTGAGTGGGGTCTTCTGCAACAACTTGAAGCTGTCTCCGCTCAGTTTGACGACATTGATGACCCCTACCTACGTGAACGCAAGGCCGATGTTCAACAAATTGTGGACCGAATTCTTCGGGCTATGCAGGGCGAGGCGGGTCTTGAAGAGGCTGTTCGCGAACAGACAAATCAGGACGAGGAGGGTGGTTGGATTCTTGTTGCTAAGGATATCTCGCCTGCAGACATGCTCATCCTTCGCAAGCATCGCTTTCTAGGCTTTGTTACGGAAACAGGAAGTGCCACCTCGCACACCGCTATTCTTGCCCGAAGCCTAGGTCTTCCCGCTGTCGTTGGAGTTTCAGGGCTCTTCAACCAAATTGCTCAAAATGACATTATTGTTCTTAAATCCAAAGAGGGCTCCGTTCATGGTGCGCTCAATGCTGACGATCAGTTAGTCTATAAACATCAACAACTGCGTTACGCCGACGACCTTAAGGCGCTCGAAGACTTAAAACAACTCGAAGGCTGCTCAATCGATGGTGTATCGGTTTTGCTTATGGCCAATATTGATCTTCCCGACGACGTTCAAATAGCCCTTGATCGTGGCTGCGACGGTATTGGGCTTTTTCGCAGCGAGTTTCTTTTTATGAATCGCAGCACTGTGCCCACCGAAGAAGAGCAATTCCAGGCCTACAGCGCTGTGGTCAGGTCTATGGCTGGTCGACCCGTCACCATACGCACCCTTGATGCAGGCGCAGACAAAGAAGTCAGCGCACTTCATTCGGGCCATGACAGGCCTGCGAATCCCGCACTTGCCTCACGTGCCATTCGATACAGCCTGCAGTCACCCGATCTTTTTTTATCTCAGTTAAGAGCCATGCTAAGGGCCTCGGCGTTCGGTCCGGTAAAAATTCTTATCCCCATGGTAAGCGGGCCATCGGAAATGATCTCTGCACGTGAAATGGTGCAACAGGCCATGACAAGCCTTCGAGCAAAGGGCCTAGCTTTTAATGCAAAAATTAATGTCGGGGCCATGATTGAAGTGCCTTCAGCTGCTATTGCTATAGACGGTCTCATTGCACACATAGACTTCGCTTCAATTGGAACCAACGACCTTATTCAATACACACTGGCCATCGACCGCACAGACCGCAGCGTGGCTCACCTGTATAACCCGCTTCACCCAGCAGTCTTGCGGCTCATTGAACAGACGATCCGGAGCTGCCATCGAGCTAACCTTCCGGTGTCGCTCTGCGGTGAGATGGCCGGAGATGCGGAGCTCACACGTCTTCTTCTTGGACTCGGCCTTCGAGAGTTCTCCATGCATGCAACGGAGATTCTCAAAGTGAAGCGCGTGGTCCGCAACAGCTCTGTTACCAGCCTCGCCCGGGGAGTTGGGCGGCTATTAAAACTGCCCGATCCCGCTTTAGTAAGGGCTGGTCTAAGCGCACTCAATGCGAAGGCCGAGGCGGTAGGCTAAAACGAGTGCGAAGCGTAAACAGGCCGAATCCAGCCCAGCTTCAGAGCGGCAATCACCGCCTCCGCCCGGTTCCGTGCTTTTAAGGCTCTTAACAGGGCGCTAATATGAATCTTTGCTGTTCCCGGAGACATGTCAAGCATCTTGCAGATGGTTTTGGTTGGCTTACCTTCCACAAGACACTCAAGCACCTCAAACTGGCGCGGCGTAATAGCCGACCAGCGGCTGTCGGGGGAAGGCTCATGCACCTCAATTTGAATGCAGGCGTCTGGGCCGGGCCTAATAGACCGACGGCTCCCAGGTGAAAGGCTGGTCCCAACAAATTTCGAGCAAGGCCGCTGACGACGAGCTTTTTCGTTGGCACGGCTAGAATGATGGGCTGAAAGTAACTGGGCAATTGCAGAATCTGACATGACAAGCTCCTTATAGAATCAATGAAACAGCTGCAGTCTGCGTGCCCTCATGGAGTTCAATTGAAAACAAATGTTTCAGCTCTCAGCCCTACGGCATGACCACTGATCTCAATTCCTCATTGCCGAGCGAAGGCATAAACAAGGGCGCAGAAGGCACCGGGGGGCTTGGGCTTATTGAAGAGCAAGTCATTGAATTCAAACAGAGTCTACGGCTTGTCTCGGGTAGGGCGCTTACGGGTTTCCGGCTGGCCTTTGAAACCTACGGACAGCTTAATGCAGAGAAGTCCAACGCGGTACTCATTTGTCACGCGCTCAATGCGTCCCATCATGTGGCGGGCCAACGCAAAGACAAGCCCGAGGAACTTGGCTGGTGGGACAACATGGTGGGACCCGGTAAGCCTGTGGACACTAATGTGTTTTTCGTCATTGGTGTGAACAACCTTGGCTCTTGTTTTGGCTCCACCGGACCAACAAGCCTTAATCCTTCTACAGGCCTGCCCTATGGCGGCGACTTCCCCGTGGTTACGGTGGAAGATTGGGTGCATGCGCAAGCCCATCTGGCCGATGCTCTAGGTATTAGACGGTTTGCGGCTGTTATGGGAGGAAGTCTTGGCGGTATGCAGGCCATGCAGTGGTGTATTTCGTATCCCAGCCGTGTCGCCCATGCAGTGGTCATTGCCTCCACACCACGTCTTTCTGCTCAGAATATTGCATTTAACGAAGTCGCCCGTCGAGCAATTATTACCGACCCCGACTTTTGCAATGGGCATTTTTACGGCCAGAACAAGATCCCTAAGCGAGGCCTGTCTGTCGCACGAATGATTGGACATATTACGTACCTGTCCGATGACGACATGGCCCAGAAGTTTGGCCGTAGCCTTCGCCAACGGCAAGACTATGGCTACGACTTTGGCGTTGACTTTGAAATTGAGTCTTACTTACGTTATCAGGGCGAAAAGTTTTCAAGCTACTTCGATGCCAATAGCTATCTGCTCATCACCAAGGCACTTGACTACTTCGATCCCTCCCAAAAATTTAACGGCGACCTTGCTCGTGCTTTTTCTTGCGTTGAGTCTGAGTTCTTGGTCGTCTCGTTCAGCACCGACTGGCGCTTTCCCCCCGAGCGATCCCATGAGATTGTTACCGCCCTAATGCAGAATAACCGCCGAGTGGTCTACGCAGAGATCGACGCACCCCATGGCCATGACGCCTTCCTTATGGACGACCCAAAATATCACGGGCTTGTTCGTAATTACTTCCAGCGAGTTGCCCATGAGCTCCGCTAGCCACACGGCTATGCCCATGCAAACGCCGGCAGCCGGACTGTCCTTGGGTCTGCTGCGCCCTGACCTTCAGGCGATTGCCCAATGGATTCCAGAGGGCTCCAAGGTGCTTGATCTTGGGTGTGGCGACGGGGCGCTCTTGGCCTGGCTGCAAAGCCAAAAAGCGTGTAAAGGCTATGGGGCAGAAATTAGCCACGCCAACGTCCTTGCCTGTCTTAACAAAGGGGTCAATGTTATTCAGACGAATATTGACGGCGGACTTAATCTTTTTTCTAAAAATGAGTTTGACGTCGTCGTACTTTCACAGGCGCTTCAGGCAACCCATGAAACAGAGATGGTGCTTAAAGAAGTGCGACAACTTGGAAAGCGTTGCATTGTAAGCATCCCAAACTTTGGGCACTGGTCTCACGTTGTCTCGCTTGCACGTGGGCTTATGCCTGTCAATAAGCGTCTTCCGTATCAGTGGTATGACACCCCCAACCATCATTTCGCCACCACAAAAGACTTTGAAAGGCTGCTAGCAAAGTTGGGCTTCTCCATTCACCAACATGCCTATCTGGCCGAAGACCAATACGGCAATATGGTTGAAGTCAAACGATGGCCAACATTACGCTGCACGCTTGCCTTATACAGCTTTTATTAATAACACTTTAATCAATATCTGGGAGTAAATATGACGATAAGCAAGGTTGGCATTATTGGCGCAGGGACCATGGGCAGTGGCATTGCACAAGTCTTCGCAAGCAAAGGTGTGCAGGTTACCCTTCAAGACCTTGATGCGCAGGCGCTTGATCGCGCAGTCAAAGCCATTTCGGGCTCTCTTGACCGGCTTATCAAAAAGGAGGCTCTTACTGCCGAACAAAAGACTCAGGCCCTTGCCTGTATTGCGACGACCACAGAAGTAGCTGCCCTAAGTGGTTCGGAGTTGTTTATTGAAGCGGCAACCGAGAATGAGCCTATTAAGGTAAAAATTCTTCAAGGTCTTACCGAAATTGCAGGCAAAGAGGCCATTGTTGCAACTAACACCTCCTCCATTTCGATTACCCGACTTGCGCGTCAAATGAAGAGTCCCAATCAATTCATTGGGATGCATTTCTTTAACCCCGTTCCCATGATGCCTCTGGTGGAGGTTATTGAGGGGCTTCAGACCAACAAGGCAACCACCGATCGTGTTGTTGCCATTGCTGAATTCCTAGGTAAGTCACCCATTCGTGTAAAAAACAGCGCAGGCTTTGTGGTGAATCGCATTCTCTGCCCCATGATCAACGAGGCTATTTTTGTCTATTCTGAAGGGCTCGCCTCGGCAGAGGAAATTGATGACGGCATGAAGTTCGGCTGTAACCACCCCATTGGTCCTCTGGCCCTTGCAGACCTGGTTGGGCTTGATGTCTTGCTTGCAGTAATGAACGTACTATCGGATCACTTCGAAGATCCCAAATACCGTCCTGCACCACTCTTAAAAGAAATGGTAGATGCAGGCCAGCTAGGTCGTAAGACAAAAAAAGGGTTTTACAGCTACGACTAACTCCGCCAAAAGGCCGGTATGAGCAAAACAATAACGGTAAGAAGCTCCAGCCGGCCCATGAGCATGGTTAACGAAAGCACCCAGAGCTGAAAGTTTGTTAAACCGGAGTAGTTGCCTGCGGGACCGACCTCATTAAGGCCAGGGCCCAAATTATTAATACAGGCTAGTACGGCACTTATAGCGGTAATGTCATTCATGCCTGAAAGTAGCAACGCAAATGTGGCCACCATCACTGTGGCTCCGTAGGCAAGCATATAGGCCAAAACAGCAAAGACCACAGACTGAGACACCGAGGACGACCCAAGCTGAACCAGCTGAACCGACCGAGGATGAATGATTCGCAACAGCTCGCGCTGGGCAAGCTTGGCCATGATAACCAGCCGAATCATTTTAATCCCACCGCCGGTTGAGCCCGAGCTTGTTGAAAAAGCGCAAAGAAAAATCATGAGCCATGGGGCGTAGACGGGCCAACTTCCGTAGTCGGCCGTGGCATAGCCCGTAGTAGTTGCAATAGCAACCACATTAAATGCTGCCATTCGAAATGCCTGCACAGCGGAATCATAGACACCATGGCCCCACAAAGTAAGCCAGACAACCAGAACACCGAATGCAACGGAGAAAATAAAAAACCGCGCTTCTGGACAGCCCAAATAAGGGCGCACAGAACGATTCTTAAGGGCTGAAAAGTGCATAACAAAGTTAATGCCGGAAAGCAGCATAAAGGTAATGGCCACTGTCTCAATCAAAGGGTCGTTGAAGTAACCAAGGCTGGCGTCATGACTTGAAAGGCCCCCAATGCTTACGGTGGTCCCCGTATGAATCAGCGCATCAAACCAAGGCATTCCTGCAAGCCAATAGCCTACAAAACAACATAACGACAAAAACAAATAGATGCCCCAAAGGGCCTTCGCTGTCTCGGTAATACGGGGGGTTAACTTAGCATCTTTGGATGGACCGGAAAACTCAGCCTTAAACAACTGCATACCACCCACACCAAGAAGTGGAAGAATAGCCACGGCAAGAATAATGATGCCCATACCACCAAACCACTGAAGGAGGCTTCGCCAAATAAGAATAGAGGGTGGCATGCTGTCAAGGCCCACCAAGACCGTCGCGCCGGTGGTAGTAAGGGCTGAAATGCCTTCAAAAAATGCCTGGCTGAATCGAAGATTAGGAAAATAAAAATACAGTGGCAGACTAGCAAAAAGAGCCAGAACCAGCCAGACCAGTACCACCAAAAGAAAGCCGTCACGGGGACGAAGATCTTTGTTCGAAACCCGGGTGAGATAGGCCAAGGAAAAACCCAGCCCAGAGGTTAAAAGACCAGCCTTAACAAATGCATCAAGTCCATCATCGTTCATGCCAATGGCAAAGCCTATGGGTACGAGAAAGGCAAACCCAAAAAGGCCTACCAAAACAGAAAGAATGTGGAGTACGATCCAGGCCGAATTCGGCCGCGCAGACTGCATTAGAAAAAGCCTGCTGCAACCTGAAAGAGTTTTTCTACCTTTGGTATGGTCTTTCGGTTGGTTACAAAAACAATGAGGTGGTCTTCACGCTCAATAAAAACATCGTGGTGACCCATAATGACCTGAGCGTCGGGCCCATGGCCACGCACGATGGCGCCAATAGAAGCGCCTGCAGGTAAGGCTATTTCTTCTACACGCCGGCCAACAACCTTAGACGTCTTGGAATCTCCATGCGCAACCAGCTCAAGCGCCTCGGCAGCACCGCGTCTCAGACTATGCACCACCGAAACATCTCCTCGACGCACATACTTAAGCAAAGCACCTAGAGTTGTGTGCGAGGGTGTCAGGGCAATATCAATTCGGCCGCCCTCCATGAGCTCGGCATAGGCCTTTCGGTTAATAAGAGCAACCACGCGTCGAGCGCCAAGACGCTTTGCCAGAAGGGCAGACATAATGTTGTTTTCGTCATCATTGGTAAGCGCCAGGAATAAATCCATGCCGGCTACGTTTTCTTCTTCAAGAAGCGTTTCATCGGTAGCGTCTCCATGCAAAACCAGGGCCTTTCCATTCAGCTCCTGGGCAAGCATTTCACAACGACGCTGACTACCCTCAATAATTTTTGGAAGAATTTTGTGCGAAATGGCCTGAGCCAGACGCTGCCCAATATTGCCCCCCCCCACAATCATCACTCGGCGAACGGGCTCATCAAGCTGATGCAGCTCTTGCGTCACCAAGTGAATATGTTCGGCAGCAGCCACGAAGAAGACTTCGTCATCAGGTTCGATGCGTGTGTCCCCCCGAGGCAAAATGGCCTTACCATTACGAAAAACTGCAACCACTCGGCAGTCAACGTTAGGTAGGTGCTGACGAAGTTCTTTAATGGGCCGGTAGGCAAGCGGGCTCTCGGCATCCGCTCGAACTGCAAGAAGGCCTACCCGACCGTTCGCAAATTCAAGGACCTGCAAGGCCTCAGGGATTTCAATTAGGCGCGTTAGGTAGTCGGTAATAGTGCCTTCCGGACTAATCGCAACATCAACCGCAAAGCCTTCCGTAGACAACAACTCGGGGTTTTGAGTCCACTGCTGTGACCGAACCCTTGCAATACGCTGTGGCACATTAAAACAACGATGCGCAATTTTACAGGCGACCAGGTTGATCTCATCATGCGCGGTAACCGCAATGACAATATCGGTATCTTCTATACCCGCCGACTCCAGCACTGAAAGGCTGGTTGCCGAACCCTGAACAGTTCTCAGGTCAAAGCGTTCCTGAAGGGTTGCGAGTAACTCAGGGTCTGTATCGACAACGGTAACGTCATTGCGCTCTTGCACAAGCAGTTCCGCAAGGCCAGAGCCCACGCGACCTGCACCAAGTATAAGGATTCTCATGCAAGTGTTTTACGAGCACCTGAACGCACGGTATCCATGCCTAACTGCTTAAGCTTGCGATACAAATGCGTGCGCTCCAAGCCCGACTGTTCAGCAAGCCGGGTCATACTTCCCCCTTGTTTAGAAAGTTGGTACTCAAGATAGACCCTCTCAAAGGCATCGCGCGCGTCTCGTAAAGGCTGATCAAGCGATATAGCCAAAAGGGCCTGTTCAGCGCGCTCCTCGGGTTGGATTTCTTCTTCCTCTTCCACAGGGTCAACAAGCTGACTGGCGGACTGAGGCTTGGCGCTTTCAAGGGCCTGTTTCCAGGCTTTCTGCGCCTGCGCCCGGGCTAACGCAGTTTCAACAGTTTTTAAAAGCTTCGCGAGTGCGATAGGCTTTTCAAGAAAGTCAAAGGCGCCAATGCGAGTGGCCTCAACGGCCGTATCAATCGTGGCATGGCCTGACATCATGACAACCGGCATGGTTAGAAGTCCTTGGGCAGACCATTCTTTCAGAAGGGTGACGCCGTCGGTATCAGGCATCCATATGTCCAAAAGAACGAGATCATAGGCCTGACCAACCCTGGCCTGCCTAGCCTGGGCGGCGTTATTGGCAAGCGTGATGGTGTGCCCTTCGTCCTCGAGCACTTCGAGCAGCAGTTCTCGAACGCCTAGTTCGTCATCGACAATCAAGATATCAGACATGGTTCGAGTCCGTAGTGGGTGCTTGACCTTGCTGCATTTCGGCCTGCATCGGAAGCATCAGAACGGCCCTCGCACCA
>JALRJP010000043.1:0-10323 GCA_023261135.1 Burkholderiaceae bacterium
GTATTGAGCGCCCGGTTTTTGCCACGGTGTTGTCGCTCATTCTGATGCTCCTGGGCCTTGTCAGTCTTGACCGGCTCGCGATTCGTGAGTATCCAAAAATTGAAGAGCCTGTCGTTACGGTAAGCACAGACTACAGGGGTGCCTCACCAGAAATCATTGAGTCTCAGGTTACTAAGCCGCTTGAGGACTCCATTGCGGGCATTGAGGGTATTGAAGTGCTGACCTCTATCTCACGGTCCGAACGCTCTCAAATTACAGTTCGATTTAAGCTTGACCGTGATCCTGATAGTGCTGCATCGGATGTCCGCGATCGGGTCGCCAGGGTTCGCTCTCGACTCCCCGAAGAGGTAAGCGAGTCCGTTATTTCTAAGGTAGAGGCAGATGCGCAACCCATCATCTGGCTTACATTTAATAGTGAATCCATGTCCTTAATGGACTTGTCCGATCTTGCCAATAGAGTCGTTAAGCCACGCCTTCAAAACCTTCCTGGTGCCGCTGATGTGCGTATTTTTGGTGACCGTCGGTATTCCATGCGTATCTGGCTTGATCGTGATCGCCTTGCTGGTCAGGGCCTTACTGTTCAAGATGTTGAGGATGCTCTGAGGCGGCAAAATGTGGAAATACCCGCAGGCCGTGTTGAGACACCTGGCCGCGAGTTTTCAGTCATGGCTCCAACTGATCTTCAAACTCCGCGTGAGTTTGAAGGTATCGTCTTGCGAGCGCCCCAGGGTTCCTCGGCGCTTGTCCGTTTAGGTGATGTTGCCAGGGTTGAGATTGCCCCCGAAGACGAACGCAGAGTAGCCCGTTACAAGGGGCGGACGACCGTGGCCATGGGTGTTATTAAGCAGGCGACTGCAAACCCGTTAATACTCTCGCAAGAGGTTACCAAGGCAATCCCAACTATTTTGCAAGACCTGCCTGCATCGGTCGGTATGGAGGTTGCCAACGATTACTCCGTATTTATTGACCGGTCGATCCGGGCCGTTGCTAAAACCATCACAGAGGCACTGCTACTTGTCGGCCTAACCGTCTTTGTTTTCCTGCGGTCGGTTCGTGCTTCTATTATTCCCTTGGTTACCATTCCTGTCTCGTTAGTGGCAAGCTTCGCCATTCTTTACGCCCTTGGCTTTTCTATTAATACCCTCACACTTCTTGCCTTGGTGCTTTCTATTGGTCTTGTTGTGGACGACGCGATTGTGGTCCTTGAGAATATTTCGCATCATATCGAGCAGGGCATGGGACCCTTAAAGGCGGCGGCGAAGGGCATGCAAGAAATTAGTTTCGCTGTCGTTGCCATGACCCTCACATTAGCCGCGGTCTTTGCGCCCATGGCGTTTTCAACAGGTAGAACAGGACGCCTGTTCACCGAATTTGCGCTTACTCTGGCTGGTGCTGTTTTGGTTTCGGGCTTTGTGGCTCTGACGCTCTCGCCCATGATGTGTGGGCGGCTGCTTAAGCCCAGGCCGGCTGAAGCTCAACAGAAGGCCTCACTTATCAGTAAGTGGGGGGGCAGCTTTGAATCCTGGTTTGCTCGACTGCTGGTCTCTTACGAAGCGGTACTTCAAAAGATTCTTAACCGTCGGTTGGCGATCGGCTTTGTTGCCGTTGCTATTATTGGGTTGGGTAGTGTTCTGTTTAATGTCATAAAGAAGGAGCTTTCTCCGGCTGAAGACAGGGGTTTTTTAGTTTCGGTATTCAGTGCCCCAGAGGGCAGTTCAATCGACTACACAGCACGCTACGCCCTTCGGATTGAAGAGATCTTTAAGCAGGTGCCTGAGGCCGATAAGTTTTTCGTGATCTCAGGCTCGCCCACAGTGGAGCGCGGTATTGCCTTCTTCCGGCCCGTGGACTGGGATGATCGCGATCGCTCGACCATGGAAATTTCACAGCAATTGCAGCCCAAACTCTTGTCGATCCCGGGTGTTAATGCTTTCGCTGTTAATCCCCCTGCGCTCGGTCAGAGCGTGAGGTCACGCCCTATACAGGTCGTGATTCTGTCGTCGGCCCCTGTGGATGAACTGGCGGAAGTCACCGAGCAACTGCGCAATCGTCTTAGTGCGAACCCCATGCTACGCGGTGTTGATACCGACCTGCAGCTTAATAAACCAGAGTTCCGCCTAGAGATTGACCGCGAAAGGGCAGCTGACATGGGGGTTCAAGTCGAGGCCATTGGCCGCACGCTTGAGAGCTTGCTGGGCGGTCGTCAGGTCACTCGATTCAAGCGCGGTAACGAACAGTACGAGGTTGTTGTTCAACTTGAGGAGCAAAGCCGCAACACACCGCAAGACATTCAAGCCATTTATGTCCGAGGCAGAGATGGTGGGCTCGTCGCCCTGTCGAGTCTTCTGAAGGTCGAAGAATCAGTCAGTCCGCGAGAGCTTAACCATTTTATGCAGCAGCGCGCTGTAACCATCACTGCAAGTCTCGCGCCAGGCGTGACTATTGGCGAGGCGCTCAATTTCGTAGAAAAGACGGCAAGAGAGCAACTCCCGGGCGGTTACACGCTTGATTACGATGGACAGTCGCGAGAATTTCGAGATTCTCAGAGCACGCTGCTTTTTGTTTTTGTTCTTGCACTTCTCTTTATTTATTTGGTTCTTGCGGCACAGTTCGAGAGTTTCGTTTTCCCCCTGGTTATTCTCATGACAGTACCTCTTGCGCTCACGGGCGCTCTGGTGACAGTTTACTTTTCTAATGGGAGCCTGAACGTTTATTCTCAGATTGGGCTCGTTGCGCTTATCGGCCTAATAGCAAAGAACGGTATTTTAATTGTGGAGTTTGCCAACCAATTGCGCGATACCGGTATGTCCGTCTACGAGGCAGCCAAGGCCTCTGCCGTGCGGCGTTTCCGGCCTATCGTTATGACAACCATTGCAACTATTTTTGGTGCCCTGCCGCTTGCACTCGCTACGGGTCCAGGCTCTGAAAGCCGTCAAGAAATCGGCTGGGTGATTGTAGGTGGTATGAGCTTTGGCACGCTCCTTACTCTTTTTGTTATTCCTACCATCTATGCCTGGGTAGCCTCATGCGTATCGTCGTCCTCGACACCGAAACAACCGGGCTAAAGCCTGAAGACGGCCACCGAGTTATTGAAGTTGGTGCCGTTGAGTTAATCGGTAGGCGACCATCAGGTAGGCGTCTGCACTATTACCTAAACCCCGAGCGCGAGGTGGACCCAGGGGCATTTGAGGTTCATGGGCTAAGTTACGAGCGGCTTAAGAATGAACCTCGCTTTCAGGAGATTGCGGATGAGTTGCTGAATTTTCTGAAGGATTCTGAGCTTGTTATTCACAACGCAGCCTTTGACCTCGGTTTTCTAAATCACGAGTTTGCTTTACTTAATTCACCTACCCGAATCGGCATGTCCGACAACGCCACTGAGTCGTTTTGCCAGGTGACTGACAGCTTGCGGCTTGCACGAGAACTTCATCCTGGTCAGCGTAACTCTCTTGACGCCCTTTGCCAGCGGTACGGCGTCTCTAATAAACATCGACATTTTCATGGTGCACTTCTTGATGCGGAGTTACTCGCTGAGGTTTATGTGCTCATGACCCGGGGCCAAAACGATCTTGGAATTGGCGAACGCCAAAGCCAGGCCGCCCTTCGGCCGTTAACTGAGATTCTTTCAGCAGGTAGCTTGTTGAAAGCTGTTGTTCACGAGCAGGAAGAGGCGAACCATAAGCATTACCTGTCAGACCTTCGAAAAGAATACGCAGTACCCCCGATCTGGGAGAAAATACAGTAATGCTTGCGCTTTTTCGGGACAATTCACGCTATGAACTGCAAGACCACGAGGTGTTAAAGGTGCTCGCCTACGCCGACTTTCATCCATGTTCGCAGGCGTCAAGCGCCTCGGAAGTCTCGGGCCTTGGTTTTGCCATGGGCTTACCGGTGCTTGCCCATGAACCCGAATGGCTTATTGATCCGAGCCGTGCGGGGGATGCACTGCATCTGAAGGGTGAGGCGAATCATCTTGTCCTTTTAAAGTGGGGAAATGGCGATGTTATGCAGGCTGTGGTTGCAGATGACCTTGACTGGCGCCCCTCGGTAAAGCTTGCGCCTGGAGACATCTAATGGAATTTCACATGGGCCGTGCCTTCGCCAGGTTTCTTCTTTTGTTGAGTTTTCTGGCTCTTCTAATTGCTGTTATTGCCTCTACCGCCCAACTCTGGTTTCTACCACCCTCGCAAGTCGGTGCCGCCTGGACGCCCCCTCATCTGCTGGCCTATGATTATTTTTGGAATGCTGCTCGGGCATTTGCGCGTTGGGGTCTGAGTCAGGGGTTCCTCCCTGAAGAAATACGTCAGTTTAAGTCGCAAGGGGTTCCTGCTTTCCTGCCATGGCTCGTGCTTTCTGCATGCATGCTTATTCTCGCGGTAATCTTTGGGCTTGCGTCCTTGTTTTTCCCGGCCACTGCTCGTGCCTGGAGTCATGAGTCAGAACCCAGGTTTGTCGCAGTAGGTGGAGCTCCTCAAGCCAACACCATATCTGCAAAGGGACAGACCCCCATAGAGCAACCAGTCAATCTTAATTTGCCAGCATCGCAGGCTGAGACTTCTCTTGCTCCTAATCCATCGGAGCTAGCTAAGCCTTCGGATCCGCTAGCCCATCTAGCGGCCGAGCAGGGTCATGAGGCCTTTGGAAAGCTCGTTGAAGAGAGCCTTCTGTATTCCGAGGAGCAGCTCTGCCATGCACAGGAATCTGTTGAGAGGATCCGGAGAGCCTTGGTGAATGTTTATTTGGATGCCGGATCCACTGCAACCGAAGATATGCAAGACCTGCGTTCGTGTATCGAGGAGCTTGAAATTACTCTTGAAACCTTGAAGGGCGAGCAGCATCGTGTCATGGCTGCTTTGGTTCGTCAGGTGCCTTTGTCGCATGTCTCAGCAGCCTCCCACTGATCTCGAGCGCTCGCTTGACGGTCTTCTCGCCGGGCTCGATAACCTTTTAGCATCACGCGATCGGCTTGCCTCCGCGCAGTCCCTTCCCGTTGAGAGCAATCTTGAAATCGGGCTGCCAAGTGAGGCCGACTGGGAGTTTCTTGGTCTTGTCGCCTCGGTAGGGTGGGTCGCCCTGTCATCCGATCGCGTCGCGGGTATGGCGCGGGGAGCCAGGGCCATGCTTCGTCGTCATTTACGCAGGCGCGCGGCCACCTTTGCCTTGGCAAATGGCCGTTCGCATTTATTGTCCCCCCGCTGGGCTCGACTCATGGGCAATCTTCGGGACGATCTTCTTATCGATCAGACAGACGACGCCGAGGGACTTCTCATTTCAAGCGCACAGCCTATTGCCCCGGCAACCCTGCGGAGCGACTTGGCTACTCTTGCAGGGCCTGTAGGCGACGCTCTTACTCTAATACCCATGGCCCGCGGCCAGGCTGTTTACCTACCCTCTTTTCCTGAACTCGGCCTTGCGGCCCCTGTTGCGAAGTCCGGCGTGTCAGCGGTTCACTGGTCGTTCCAGGACGGTGAGCCCTGCCTGTTTTTTTGGCTCGATGAAATGCTTGAGCAGCAGCCCGCAGTCTTGGGTGTGGGTTTGCTGGGCTCAGGAGAGACCCGAATAGTCCAAAAAACGCCATAGAGCCCGGGCAGTTGCAAAACTTTCCATTAGGGTTGACACTAGAGTTGTCAGGGGGGCTTTATGCCACAGTCTAAGTTGTCAACATTGGTTTACCACAGTCGAGCCACTCAGCTTTTTTCGGAGATCGACCTGCTGTATTTGCTTGCAGCAGCGCGTTCGCGTAATCAATCCGAGGGCTTGACAGGGCTGCTGGTCTACGACGAGGGCCAATTTTTTCAATGGCTTGAAGGGCCTGCATTGCCTCTTCAGCGGGTTTGGACGGCCATTCGACAGGACCCTAGGCACGAGGCGGTCGAGGTCATTGCCGATTCCGAAATACCCTTGCGTCTCTTCAGTGACTGGCACATGCAGTTTGCGCACCGCGCAGGCAAGGCTGCTCGCTACATCGACGGTCTCATTGAAGCCCCTGAAGACGTTCTGGTAGCGTTGCATCAGAATCCCCGACGGGTCCCTGAGATCTTGGCTGAGTTCAGCACATTGGGTGCGGGCCCCTATGCTCGCGAACTGGGCATCTAAACCTAACTTGTAAGCTTTTTTACAAGAATTTGCGAACGTCTGGCCCGATCGTAGGCCTCTTGACGCGTGACAGGCAGCTCCTCAATTGCAGTAGGTTGGAATCCGCGCTTCAGAAACCAGTGTGTTGTTCGCGTTGTCAGTACAAAGATCCTTTTGAGTCCTGCCTGGCGGGCCTGACCCTCAATGCTTTTAAGCAGTCGTTCACCGTCGCCCATTTCGCGCGTGTCAGAGCGAACCATTAAGCAGGCCAGCTCGCCCATATCGGAGCCTTCGAAGCTGTAGAGGGCTGCGCAGCCAAAAATAACGCCGTCGTGTTCAATGACGGTGAAGAAGTCAATGTCGCGTTCGATCTGAGCCCGTCCCCTTAAAACGAGGGTGCCATCAGCCTCGAGTGGTTCAAGTAAAGACACAATGGCAGCAACATCGTCTACCGTTGCGGGTCTTAGAGCCTCGAGGGTTTCTTCAACAATCATCACGCCAACGCCATCGTGGGTGAAAAGTTCGAGTAGCAGGGCACCATCTTTGCGAAAGGGAACCACGTGCGCCCGCTCGACACCACCCCGGCAGGCCTTTAGAGCGTGCTGAAGCGTCATGCGCGCTTCCTCTCCAATGTCCTCACGCTTAATGAGTTGCTCGGCTTGAAGTTCAGAGATTTCCACAAGGGTTTGTCCGTTGTCTGTGGGGACAGCGTCATCCGTAACTAAGAAAACGAGTTTCGATGCATCAAGGGCAATGGAAAGACTCGCAGCCACATCTTCAAGAGAGAGGTTAAAAGCTTCACCTGTCGGCGAGAAGCCAAGCGGTGGTACAAGCACCACAAATCCCGTGTCAAGGGCTTGTCGAATAGACTCTGCTTCGATTTTGCGAACAACCCCAGTGAGCTCAAAGTCCACACCATTGACGATACCCACTGGTCGCGCCGTAACGAAATTTCCGCTCATCAGCCTGATTCGCGAGTTGCCCATGGGTGTGTTGGGGAGGCCTGCGGAAAAGGCGGCCTCAATATCAAGCCTGAGCTCGCCTGCAGCCTCTTTAGCGCATTCAAGCGCCGCCCGATCAGTAATTCGTACACCCTCACTGTAGTGCTCTTCAATGTTTCGCAGACGAAGCTGCTCTTGAATTTGAGGCCTGGAACCATAGGTAATCACTAGCCTCATTCCCATCGCCTGCAAAAGAGCAAGGTCGTGAACCAAGGACTCCAGCTGACCTTCAGTAACAAGTTCGCCTGGAAAGGCAATGACGAAGGTCTTATTTCGAAAGGCGTGAATGTAGGGCGCTACGGTGCGAAGCCAACTGACAAAGTCGGGTTGGTGAGTCGAAGGGATCATGGCGTGCAATAGGGGACAAGGATGGGGCTGGTTTGAAGGGTAGGAGGTTCAAGGCCGAGGTGCAAGTGAAAACCTATAATTTGCCTGTGTCAGCCCCTGTATTGTTGTCTTCTGCCAATGACGAGCCCATTTCCTGGGAGTATGGATCTTTTCAGTTTCCTTCGGATCTGCCTGTCTCCGGAAATTGGCAGCGTATTGCCCAGGCGATTGCGGCTCACCCTGTCACCATAGTCTGCGGCGAGACGGGCTCGGGAAAGACCACCCAACTCCCCAAAATTGCACTCGCCTGTGGTCGGGGGCGCGGTGGTCTGTCGATAGGCCACACGCAGCCTCGCCGGCTTGCTGCCGTTTCTGTTGCTCGTCGCATTGCCGAAGAGCTCAAGGTGGACTGCGGGCGCAGTGCCTCAAGTGGTGTCGGCTACAAGGTACGTTTTAACGACCAGAGCCGCAAGGGTGTCCCTATAAAGCTAATGACCGACGGTATCTTATTAGCTGAAATGCAGCTTGACCCGTTGCTTTCTCGCTATGACACCATCATTGTCGATGAGGCCCACGAACGCAGTCTCAACATTGATTTTCTCTTGGGTTATCTGCAGCAGCTTATTCAAAAAAGGAAAGATGACTTTCGGCTCATTATTACCTCGGCCACTTTAGATGCTGAGAAGTTTGCGCAGCACTTTTCTCTAGGTGGTAAGCCTGCTCCTGTTATTGAGGTCTCGGGCAGGCTCTTTCCCATCGCTGTGGTCTACCGTCCCGCCCAAGAAGAACAAGAAGGCTTCGATCTTGCTGATCAGCTTGCAGATGTCGTTCTTGAAATTCTTGAGACGAAGAATTTCTCACAGCTTTCCTCTGGCACCCCGGTTGCACAAGATATTCTTTGCTTTCTGCCTGGGGAACGAGAGATACGCGCTTCGATGGATGCCGTTCAAGAGCGACTCGCCGGGCGCCCCGGTGGGCTTAGCACGGAGCTTATTGCGCTTTACTCTCGTTTAACTCAAGCTGAGCAAGATCGCGTCTTTCATCCCGGGGGGCAGCGACGTGTCGTCTTTGCGACTAATGTCGCTGAGACATCTATTACGGTGCCGCGTATTGGTTATGTCATTGACTCGGGTCTGGCACGAATCAAGCGCTACCGAGTACGAAGCAAGGTTGAACAACTTCAAGTTGAGCCTATTTCGCAGGCACAGGCAAAACAACGTGCAGGTCGGTGTGGCCGTATAGGGCCAGGGGTCTGCATTCGGCTTTTTGCTGAGGATGAATTCTTGGCTCGCCCAGTCGAACAAGATCCTGAGATACGTCGCTCCTCGCTTGCCTCTGTCTTGTTGCGAATGTTCGCCATGGGCATCGAGAATATCTCGGGTTTTCCCTTTATTGACCCACCTGCTGGCCGCTCCCTGGCCGACGGTCTAGCGCTTCTTAGCGAACTGCAGGCCATTGAGCATTCCAACGGCAAGTCCCAACTTACTGCGGTTGGTAAAAAGCTTGCCGATCTTCCGCTGGACCCCCGATTCGCCCGCATACTTCTGGCTGCGCGTGATCGGGGATGCCTTAAAGAGGCCCTTATTATCGTCACGGGTCTCTCGCTCTCGGACCCCAGAGAGCGGCCCCTTGATCGACAGCAGGCCGCAGATACAGCGCATCAGCGTATTGCTGACGAACGCTCGGAGTTTTTATCGCTTGTAAGACTCTGGACATTCCTGGACACCATCTTTCAAGAGTCCGTTTCACGTCGTAAGCTTGACCAACGACTGCGTACCGAGTTTCTATCGCCGAATCGAGTCAGGGAGTGGCGCGAGCTGTTTGCTCAGATCAATGACTGGATACGCGATCAGGGTTGGCGTCTCAACGAACGACCTGCCGATTACGCCAGTCTTCACCAGTGCTTATTAACGGGTCTTTTGTCTAATATTGGCTACCTTCTTGAAGATAAAAATGCCAGGGAGAAGAATGGGTTGTGTTGGCAAGGCTGCCATGACATTCGTTTTTTCTTGTGGCCAGGAAGCAGTCTCCGTAAAAAGCCACCGCGTTGGCTTCTGGCGGCCGAGCAGGTTGAGACAACTCGTCTTTTTGCCCGTACTGTTGCAGCAATTGAGCCTGAGTGGATTGAGAAACAGGCTGAAGGGCTCCTACGCTGGAGTTACGCGAACCCCCATTGGGAGAAGAAGTCAGGCAAGGCCGTTGGCTTTGCAAAGGCCACGCTCTATGGCCTTACTGTCGTCTCGCAGCGACGTGTTGCTTGGTCTTCGCTAGGCCGGAGACAGGCGCTTGAGGCGCGGGCCTTTCTTATACGAGAGGGCCTTGTCCACGGGGAGCTAACGCATAGCCTCGATTTTGTTGACCATAATCTGAGGCAGGTGAGGGAGCTCGAGCGGCTGGAGCAGAAATCACGTCGGTTTAACCTCCTGGTTGATGAGTCTCTAATCGAAGCCTTTTACGAGAGTCGCCTGCCAGAAGACGTTGTCGATGTTGATAGCCTGGTGAAGTGGTATCGGGAAGAAAAAAAAGAGAAAACCGCGCAGCTCAAACTGGCTCGGGAAGATCTGCTGAGACGGGATGCCCAGGGTGTTTCCAGTGACCAGTTCCCAAAGGTCATTAAGGCGCCTTTTGCATTAGCCGTTGAGTATCACTTTGAGCCTGGGTCTGCCGATGATGGTCTCACGCTCACAGTGCCTATTGCGGGACTACCTTCCGTACAAAGCAGTCAGGCCGAGTGGCTTGTACCGGGGTTACTTAAAGAGAAAGTTCTTTCCCTTATAAAGAGTCTGCCCAAGACCTTGCGTCGCTCGCTTATCCCGGTCGATTCTTACGCTCAGGGGTTTGTCGAGCGCTGGGCGGAAAGGGCAGGTGAGTTTTCTTTGGTGCGCTCACTCATACTCGATCTTTCGGAGTCTAGGGGTCT
>JALRJP010000043.1:10333-13380 GCA_023261135.1 Burkholderiaceae bacterium
TCCGTCTTGACAGCATTGCCACGCATCTTCAGCCCATCTACAAAGTCGTTGATGCCCATGGGCGCCTGCTTGCAAAGGGGCGAGATTTATCCCAGATTCGTGTGCTTTTGAATTGCCAGGACACGCAGACCGAGGCGAATAAGAATCAGGGTGAGCTTATACAGATGTTGAAGCAGCCCATGAGGGAGTCGGTCAAGTCGTTCGAGAAAAATTTACAACGAGACCAGGCCCTGCTTTTGGTCTGGTCTTTATGGGGGGGGGCTAAGAATGGCTCAATTGAAAAGCTCTCTGAACATCTTGTCATGGCAGCCTATCAAAGGATAGGGCTGCTTGATGATCCCGTTCCCAAGAGTGCTGACGAACTTGAGGATCGTATCAGGCGCTGTCGCCCGAAGTTTCTTTTGGTTGCACAAGAGTTGCAGCGTCAGTTGCTTGAACTTCTTACCGAATATCAACGGTTATCTAAGCGGCTTGCTACAGTTACGCTCAGCCCTGTCGTAAAAAAAGATATTCAGCAGCAGCTTTCACGCCTTCTTCCAAGCGCCTTTCTCATTGAGGTGCCCGGAGAGCGCTTTCGTCACTTAACTCGTTATTTGAAGGCAGTTGGACTTCGGCTTGATAAGTATCGAGCAGATCCCAAGCGCGATGAGCTTAGACTATTTGAGTTCATGAAGGTGGAGCAGCCTTTCTGGGCCGAGGCCTTGCGTTACAGGGGGCAGTGGTCCGAGGCTATGGTTGAATTTCGGTGGATGCTTGAGGAATGCCGCGTCGTTCAGTTTGCGCAGGAACTCAAGGCGCCGTTCCCGATGTCCGTGAAGCGTCTTGAAAAGTCCTGGACCAATCTTAGTCGCAGTTTCTTTGAATAGCTCTTTAGATAGGATAGTAAGCGTATGACAGCAGGAAAGATTAGCGAACATGGTTCATCTGTATCGGGTCTGACGATTGGTATCTTCATTCTCGGTGACGAGATTCTCTCGGGTAAGCGAGAGGACAGGCACTTTGCGAAGGTGCGTGAGATTCTCTCAAGCCGGGGGCTTGGCCTAAGCTGGGTTCAATACCTTGGCGATGATCGTGAGCGCTGTGTGTTAGCTTTCAAGCAGTCCCTTGCCTCGGGTGATCTGGTCTTTAGTTTTGGGGGCATCGGAAGTACGCCCGACGACCATACGCGTCAGGCTGTTGCCCAAGCACTTAATCGCCCGCTTGTCCTTCATCCAGGGGCTGAGCCGCTCATACGTCAGAGATCTGAAGAAATGGGACAGCCTTGCACACCCGAGCGTTTGCGCATGGGCGAGTTTCCTGCCGGAGCCGAGATCATTGCGAATCCTTATAACCGTATTCCAGGATTCTCAGTTCATCGGCATTATTTTCTTCCGGGCTTCCCTGTTATGGCATGGCCCATGATGGAATCAGTGCTTGATCAGTACTACTCGGCTTATTTTTCCGAGACCTGCGAGATTGATCAATCGCTCTTGGTTGTTGGAATTTTTGAAGCTACGGTGACGCCATTGCTTGAGCGACTTGATAAGGCCTATCCTGATCTTCGCATCTACAGCCTGCCAGCGGCACCCATTCCCGGTGATTCTGGTCCTCGGCGTCTTCTTGAGCTCGGTGTGAAGGCGCGACTGGTGGGTGGTAATGGGCAGGGTGAGGAACGTTTGGCCTCAGCTTACGAGGAATTGAAGCAGGGTGTCATAGCGCTTGGTGGAAGCGTATCCAAAGAGTCGCTGGCCAGAAGATGACCCGAGGAACCTTTGTTTTCTTGGTACCTTAAGACTTTTTTTTAAACAGCTCTTTCAAAGATGGGCATAAGCCTCGGAATTAAATGATTTTTTTATTTTGCACTTTTTAATTGTCTTGATACACTCCAGTGTAATGAATGTTTTCGATCGTCTAAATGCCCAACTTAAAGGGCATCGGGGTCTGGCCTCATTGCGCTTTTTCTTACCTGGACTGGTTATTGGCCTATCGCCCACAGTCCTTGCCGACTCGTCCCGAGACAACCTTTCTATTAACCATGTGCCTTTTCAGTTGCACGCTCAGGCTTCGGTGGTGGGGGCAGTAGGCTCCAGGCCAATGGCCTCGGTGGTTCAGTCTGTTCGGCTTAATTCCTCTGCAGCCATAGTGGTCGATCAGTTGTCGGGTCAGGTTCTGATCGAAAAGAACGCCGATGCGGAACTTCCAATTGCCTCTATCACCAAGCTTATGACTGCTTTGGTGGTTCTCGATGCCCATCTGCCTCTTGACGAGAAAATCATCATTACTCGTAGCGATGCGCGTCTTGAGAAAAACCCACCCTCACGACTACCTGTGGGCGCTCGGCTTGCGCGTGCTGAGCTTCTTCACCTTGCGCTTATGTCAAGTGAAAACCGCGCAGCTCAGGCACTTGGTCGTAGCTACCCGGGCGGGTTGTCCGCTTTTGTTAGGGCGATGAATGTCAAGGCAGTAAAGCTTGGAATGGCTTCGAGTCGTTTCACTGAGCCAACCGGACTCAACGCCGGAAATGTGAGTAGCCCGAGGGACCTCATTCGGCTTGTAGAAGAAGCCTATCTCCACCCTGAGATTCGTCGTTATTCAACGGCAAAAGAGTTAATCATCAAAGTCAGGGGTCGATCGTTACAGTTTCGTAATAGCAACGCCTTAGTGCGCGGGGAAACTTGGGATCTCGGCTTATCTAAGACAGGCTTTATTCGCGATGCAGGTCGCTGTCTGGTTATGCAGGCCGAAGTTGAGAATCGTCCAGTCATCATTGTGATGCTGGATGCGCAGGGTAAGCGTCATCGCGTGCGTGATGCCGAGACCATTCGAAAGGTTCTCATTCAAAAAGCGGACGCCCCCGCCGCTCAAGACAAGAGCAAGACAAGGCCTGAGCAGTCGTTTTCCCGTAATCCTGTCTAGATCAACCTGTGCCCTAGCTTGAGGTGTGGTTGTGAACCCACCTTGACACGGCACTATTCTTGACGGGTTGGGCCGAAACCAATGGCCTCCGAAATTTGAAATGCTGTTTTCTTTAGAGCCTCCACCCATCCATCGTTTGCGCGGTCGGCCGG
>JALRJP010000044.1:0-256 GCA_023261135.1 Burkholderiaceae bacterium
AAATTAACGCCATAGCCTTAAACTTGAATTAGGCACGCGCCTCTTGAATAGCTTTCCAGACACGATGGGGACTTGCAGGCATGTCCATATCTTTCACACCCAGCGGCGCCAAGGCGTCGAGCACAGCATTCATAACCGCAGGCGGAGAACCAATGGCACCGGCTTCACCGCAGCCCTTAGTTCCAAGGGGGTTGGTTGTGCAGGGTGTACAGACATGACCAATTTTAAATTCAGGTAAGTCATCGGCCCGCGGCAT
>JALRJP010000044.1:272-12884 GCA_023261135.1 Burkholderiaceae bacterium
CGGTCAACAACTGACCCGAGTCGCGGTCGTAGACACAATTCTCAAGCAGGGCTTGACCAATTCCCTGAGCCAACCCACCGTGTACCTGCCCCTCAACAATCATGGGATTAATGATGGTCCCAAAGTCATCCACTGCGGTAAACCGGTCAACGCGGGTTTCACCCGTCTTGGGATGAATTTCCACCTCGCAAATGTAGGTGCCCGCAGGGTAGGTAAAGTTAGTGGGATCGTAGAATGCAGTCTCATTAAGACCCGGCTCAAGCTTATCGAGTGGGTAGTTATGAGGCACGTAGGCTGTAAGTGCAACCTGACCAAACGGAATCTTCTTGTCGGTTCCTTTAACAACAAACTCACCGTTGCTAAATTCAATATCGGTGTCGCTTGCCTCAAGGAGATGAGCTGCAATTTTCTTGGCCTTTGCCTCGATCTTATCGAGTGCTTTCATAATGGCGGCGCCGCCCACCGAAATGGAACGCGAGCCATAGGTGCCCATACCGAAAGGCACCCGCCCGGTATCGCCGTGAACAATGTCCACGTTTTCTACGGGGATACCAAGCCTTGCGGCCACCACCTGCGCAAAGGTTGTCTCGTGACCCTGACCATGACTATGGGAGCCCGTGAACACGGTCACACTGCCCGTGGGGTGCACACGAACTTCGCCACACTCGAAGAGACCCGCACGCGCACCTAATGCGCCGGCAATATTGGAAGGTGCAAGGCCACAGGCCTCAATATAACTAGAGTATCCAATACCGCGCAGCATGCCTTTGGCCTCCGAGGCCTTCTTACGATCTTCAAAGCCCTTAACGTCGGCAAGCTCTTGAGCTTGATTCAGGCAGCTGTGGTAGTCACCAATGTCGTACTGCAAGGCCACCGGCGTTTGATAGGGAAACTCGGTAATGAAGTTGCGCCTGCGAATCTCGTCCTGACTCAGGCCGAGATCCCAGGCGGCACGGGTAACAATACGCTCAAGCAAATAAGTGGCCTCAGGGCGGCCTGCACCGCGGTAGGCATCTACCGGTGCGGTATTGGTAAACCAGGCATCTACCTCTACATAGACTTGCGGTGTCGTGTACTGACCTGCAAGTAAGGTGGCGTAAAGAATCGTGGGCACACAGGTGCTAAAGGTTGAAAGGTAGGCGCCAAGGTTAGCATCGGTATGCACGCGTAAAGCCAGGAACTTGCCGTCTTTATCCATCGCAAGCTCAGCATGCGAGACATGGTCACGACCATGGGCATCGGTTAAAAACGACTCCGAACGCTCAGCCGTCCATTTGATGGTGCGGTTTAATTTCTTTGATGCCCAAGTTACGCAAACATCTTCGGCATACAAATAAATTTTTGAGCCAAAGCCGCCACCAACATCGGGCGCAACAACACGAACCTTATGCTCAGGCAAGCCCATGACAAAGGCTGTAAGCAAGAGCCGCTCAACGTGGGGATTCTGGTTTGAGACATAAAGCGTGTATTCGTCAGACGCACGGTTGTAAACACCAATAGCGGCCCGCGGCTCCATGGCATTAGGAATAAGCCGGTTATTAACAAGATCAAGCTTGGTAACGTGAGCGGCCGTCTGAAAAACTTCATCAACCTTGGCCTTCTCGCCAATGGCCCACTTGTAACAATGATTGGCAGGCGCCTCATCATGAACCAAAGGGGCACCGGCGGCCTGGGCATCGCGCACATCAACCACTGCTTTGAGAACCTCATAGTCCACTTCAACAAGTTCCGCCGCGTTTTTTGCGGCCTCGTAACTGGTAGCAACCACCATAGCAACGCCATCCCCCACGTAACGGGCTTTACCCTGGGCAAGAATGGGGTGCGGGGGCTCCTTCATGGGCTCCCCGTTGGTGCTCGTAATAAGCCAGCCACAAGGCAGTCCACCGACCTTATCGGCAGCGACGTCCTCGCCATCGAAGACAGCAAGCACGCCCGGTGCAGCAAGTGCGGCCGATTTATTTACTTTTTTGATGACTGCATGCGCATGAGGCGAACGCACAAAAACGGTGTACGCCATATCCTGTAATAAGACATCGTCGGTGTACTGGCCTGCGCCTGTAAGGAAACGAAGATCTTCTTTACGAAGAACAGACTCACCAATGTAGGGAAGATTTGAGAAATCAGAAGCACCCATGGGACAACTCCTTCAGTGACGATTTAACCGAGACATTCATGAAAAAGTAACGCTTGAAGACGATGACATTTGCACCGTATTGTTAGGGCGGTGCTTAGCAAGTGATGGCGCCTAAGCCGCCATCTCCGCTGCACCCTGCTTCACCGCGCGCACAATATTTTGATACCCCGTGCAGCGGCAAATATTGCCTTCAAGAAGCTCACGAATTTCCGACTCCGAGGCCTTGGGATGCTTTTGGCAGAGATCGACCGCGCTCATCACCATACCCGTCGTACAGAAGCCGCATTGCAAACCGTGACAGTCCTTAAAGGCTTTCTGCATAGGGTGCAGGGTGCCATCGGCGGCAGCTAAGCCTTCAATGGTGGTGACCTGCGCGCCCTCCGCCTGAGCCAACAACACATTGCACGATTTAACAGCGTCACCGTTCATTAAGACGGTGCATGCGCCGCACTGGGCCGTGTCGCAGCCCACGTGCGTACCAGTAAGCTTCAGATGGTCGCGAAGTGCCTGGACAAGCAGGGTGTTGGATGGGGCATCAATGGACACCGACTGCCCGTTGACAGTAAGTTGAACCGGCATGACTTTCTCCCAAAAAGTAAGTAAGTTTCCTCGCCAATGCTAAGTCGCAGACAAGGGGGTCACAATGGGGAGAACCCTTGTCATAAACCCAGTTTTTTAGTTGGGAATATCGCCATGAAATGCAGGCGCGGTTCAAAGAAGCATGTAAAAACAGCGAGTTAAAACGAATGCGTGGCACCTAGAGCCCTGAGGCTATTGCGCATCTCCAATTGAAGGATGACCATCTCAAAGGCACGCCGAACCCCTGCTGGCTGATGGTCGAGCATACTTTGAAGATCTTTCGCAAGGTATTGGATGCACACCGAGTCTTCAATCGCCCGAGCCGACAGATTGCGGGCCCCGTAGTTAAAAACGGCCTGCTCTCCGAAGGTACGACCCTGCTCGATGATGGCAACTTGCTTGTCCGCTTTTGGGTCAAAGAGCTGAATGCGCCCCGACTTCACTAAATAGAAGGCATCGGCATCGTCACCCTGTGAAAACAGAAGTTCGCCCTTCTGATAGCTTCGTTCGGTCATTTGTAGCTTGGCGGCCTCAATCGCGCCGGATCGTTAAAACGGCTTTCTAAAATGCGCTCTAAAGTCACTCGAAAAAGTCCCTTGATACCCGCGTTTGCCGATTCCAGATCAGCCACGAGTTCAGACAAAGCAAGCGTTTTAGCGCGGACCTGTGAAATGGCACGCAGGTTATGAAGATGCCGTAGACCTGCCAAACCTTCGGCCAGCCCCACCACTGAACCTGGACCAAGCTTGCACGGCTGTTCACTCACCTCCCACAGCGCTTCGCCCTCAAGTATGAGAAGGGCTTGAATGGCCGGCTTGTTCGCCTCGAAGATAAGCTCGTCTTGCGCAAAGATTCGAGACCGAAGTTCACCCGCATGCATAAGGCTTAAAAACTTACGCTCGTCGCTACTAAGACCCTTGTGCTGAGCATAGGTATGCATATCCATGGTGGCCATGTCGGAACCCAATGGCTCAGAAAACCGGTCGACATTCAACTGGTAGGCCAGGGGAACTTGAAACTCACTCATGGAAAGAATTGTAGCGGACGAAGGAAACTAAGCCTCGAATCCTTCGACTGTGACCAAACAGCCATCGGCGTTGTCAAGACGACCCTGAACGATGGCCTGATAGGCCGCAGAGTTATACCAGTCTTGCGCGGCTTTAACACTTGGAAATTCAATAACGACATTACGCGGCCCTTTGGGCTGACCATCCATAGTGGTGGCTTCCCCGCCACGCACAATAAACCGACCACCAAAGGGCTCAAGGGTGCGAGGTACCTGCTTCGCATAGGCTAGGTAGCCGTCTTGGTTGATCACCGACATTTGCGCAATGACGTAACCTTTTGCCATTCGTTAACTCCTTTTACTAAATATTAAGAATGGCACCACCGTCGACGCGGTGCATAGAGCCTGTAATGTAGCTAGCACGCTCTGAGGCCAAAAAGGCCACGAAATCACCATATTCTTCGGGCCGACCGTAGCGACCAATAGGAATGGTGGACTTGGATTTTTTCTCGACTTCTTCAAGGGTGATGCCTTCACGGCCCGCTCTGGCGTTATCAAGAAACGCAATGCGGTCGGTGTAAACACGGCCAGGCAGCACCATATTCACAGTAATACCGCGGGCGGCAACTTCGTTGGCCAAGGTCTTTGACCATCCTACCAAGGCGCCTCGAAGCGTATTCGACATTGCTAGGTTTGGAATGGGAATGATCACCCCCGAAGAGGCGTTGGTTATGACCCGACCCCAACCCTGTTCCAGCATGCCGGGCAATACAGCATCAGTAAGCTGAATAATAGAAAGCACCATGTTCTGAAACTGCGCCTGCCAGACATCGGCCGCCTGGCCTTGCGCAGTGCCGGGTGCAGGACCGCCCCCATTATTAAAAAGAATCTGAATAGGGCCACCAAGCAGTTTTGCCGCCTGCTCCGCGCGGGATGCAATGTGGTCAAGCTGGCTCAGATCCCAGACTAGGCTGCTTGCTTTACCACCTGCCGCCTGAATGTCTCTCACTGCGGACTCAAGCTTTTCTTGGGTACGCCCCGCCAAGACCACATGGGCTCCCTCGCCAGCAAGCGACATCGCCACCGCCTTACCCAGCCCTGCTCCACCACCCATGACGAGTGCTCGCTTATTATTAAGTCCAAGATCCATTCGCTATCTCCTAACTATCCACCGACGGTTCATTTTTCGTTCGCATCACAAAAAAACAAACAATGAGCCTGATGTTACCTATAAGCTTTGTTGCAGGTTTTTTGGGGGGGCTAAGCTTTGATGCCCTGGGCATCCCCCTGCCCTATCTTTTAGGTAGCCTTTGTGCATGCGCCCTTCTTAGCCTAAAGGGCTGGTGCGCTCCCTTACCCAAGCCGGGGCTTCGGTTGGGCCAGTTAACCATTGGCCTTGCGCTTGGTCTGTATTTCACCGCCCATGTTCTTGATGCGCTGGCCAATATTATGGGCTGGGTAATTGTCTCGGGCGCGCTTAGTGCGCTACTTAGCCTTGCGGGAGCAGCCTTTATTCAGCGCCGTACTGGGCTTGATGCTAATACGTGTTTCTTTGCTACTGTCATTGGTGGCGCAAGTGACATGGCCAATCAGGCTGCTGAGGCCGGTGGGCGTGGTGACCTTGTCGCGCTAGCCCACACCATTCGAGTATCACTCGTGGTTAGTATTGCGCCTTTTCTCGCACTTTGGTTCTCCGACTTGGGTTACACCACTCCCAGCGCACTAGGCTTTGAAAGCCATAAGTTGAATTTGCTCATGAACGGGCTACTGGTTCTGGCCGGATTAATAAGCGCCTTTGCCTCGCAGCAACTTCGACTTCCAAACCCCTGGGTTCTGGGTCCGATTCTTGCAGGAGGGCTTTTTGCTGTTTACGTGCAGGAGGGTCAACTAGATACCCTGCTGCTTATCGTGGGCCAGGTTTTTCTAGGCTGGAACCTTGGCCAACGCTTTTCTGCAAAAGCCATTAAGGATGCTCCCGTCTTATCACTAAACGTTGTTGTACTTACCTTTTGCTATGGTCTTGCGGGTCTGGCTATGGCGTTGCTGGCGCAATGGGGGGCTGGTCTGAACTGGGCGAGCGCCTTTGTTGCCACCACTCCCGGAGGCATTGCGGAAATGGCTCTAACTGCCAAACTTTTGGGGCTGAACTCACCCGCTGTCACTGCCTTTCATGTGGTGCGACTTGTTATTGTTGTGGCCACAAGTCATTACCTTATCCGGCTCTGTCTTCAGAGGGGCTGGCTTATTCCCACCCCTTATAACCCAGAAAAAAATGGCGAACAGCCTCACACTCAGCCTTAGCTCCGACGAACTCACCCGGCTTATAGCCGTGCCCCCCGGTAAAGACCCTTACGACTTCTTCTGGTCGTTGATCTTTAGACACTTCAAACTTCGGGCCTTGGGCCTGGTTTTGCTCAGTGTTGCCGGCATTGGCTTTATGGGGTTTGAGCCCGTGCTTATGAAGTCAATGATCAACACCCTAAGTCAGAAGCCGGCGAACACAGCGGACGTCTGGTTTTATTTCACGCTTATTGTGGGGGCTTGGTATGCATCTTCATTGGCAAACAGGCTGCGTGACTGGCTTGACATACACACAGGGCCAGAAATTCGTAAACGCGCCCAGCTTGAAGTCTATTGCTGGCTTGAAGGCCACAGCCAGAAATTTTTCGAGGATCATCTTGCCGGAAGCCTTAGCCAGAAGGTGAAGCAGGCCGGGGCAGCCATGATAAGCCTGACCGGTATTATTTTTGATGGCTTTGTTCGCGTCATTATGGCGATTGTTCTTGCCGCTGTGATTCTCTCGACTGCGCCCGGTCATTTCTTCTGGATCTTCATTGCCTGGCTTGCGGGCTTTCTTATGTTGTCGGCCTGGTTCGCGAAAAAATGCGTTCCACTTTTTAAAGACTTCGGTGACCAAGTCTCAGAGTCAACAGGCACCCTGGTTGACATTACAAGCCACATGCAAACCGTACGCTCAAGCGTGAAGACGATTCGCGAGCGGCTCAATATTCTTACCAAGCTCGAGCAAGAGAAGTCGGCTTCTATACGAACGCGCTGGTTTCTTATTCTGATGTTCGGGGTCCTTTACTCGCTGCTTCTTCTTTTTCAAAGCACTTTCATTGGACTTGCCATCCATTCTTACCTAAGCGGCGCCTTTGGCCTTGGTGAGGTGGTGATGATCGTCTCACTTGCTGCGATTCTTGTGGCCAATGTCTGGGGCTTGTCCACGCAGTTATTGTCCTACTTCGAGCAAATTGGAACATTGAAGTCGGCATTAACGCTCATTTCAAGCGAGCATGATATTAAAGAGTTGGCTCATGCCAAAGATCTGCACATTTCAAAGGCCGAGGTTCGTTTCATTAATATGGGTTACCGGCTGCCCGATGGACGTTTTCTTTTCAGGAACTTCAACCTTCACATTGCGCCCGGCGAGCACGTGGGCTTTGTTGGACTGTCGGGAGCTGGTAAGAGCACCCTAACCAAACTTCTGCAACGCCAGTACGACCTGCACGAAGGCCTTATCACCATTGATGATCAATCGATTGCGGACGTGACCTTGGCCAGTCTTCACAGTGCCATTGCGGTTGTTCCGCAGGAGCCTGAGCTTTTTCACCGAACGCTTCGGGAGAACATTACTTACTCTCACCCCAACCCTACCGAGGAAGACTTTCTGCGCGCCGCGAGCCTTTCGCACTGCCTACCCTTTATTCAGTCGCGACCCGAAGGGGCGGACGTGTTGGTGGGCGAGCGTGGCATTAAACTTTCGGGAGGTGAGCGTCAACGCGTTGCCCTTGCTCGAGCATTCTTGAAGAACGCCCCCATATTAATTCTTGACGAGGCCACCTCAGCGCTTGATAGCCAGACCGAGGCACTCATTCAAGAATCCATTGCCACACTTTGCCAAGGCAAGACTGTGCTGGTCATTGCCCATCGCCTGTCAACCCTACTTGGCCTTGATCGAATTGTGGTGTTAGACCAAGGCCGCATCGTGGAAGAAGGAACCCACCACGAGCTACTTGCGATGAAAGGCCTTTACAGCCAACTTTGGGAGCAGCAAGCTTTTGTTCATCCTTAGAAGAATATGGACTCTGGAAGTACTTTTTATGAGCTTACTTGCGGGCTTTAGCCTGGCTGCACCAAATAATTCTCACTCCCTAGAGATTGATAACTTAGAAATGGCAAGTTGGGCACCATGCGCAAAAGAGGGATCGTACTGCGCCTTTGAAGGCCAACGTGTAGTGCGTTATGGGGCTGACAATACGTGGTACTACGCTGTGGGCGCCGATGGCATTGCCTGCAGTAATACCTCATTCGGTGACCCCGCCTTTGGTCGACAAAAAGAATGCCAGCTTGGCGAGATATCAACGGGCGAATTGCAGGGCTCGCGTGTAGCGGTGCTTCCCGTCTTCTATGTCTTTAGCAATGTTGCCGATAACAAGCTGCCAGGCGAGAAAGATAAGGTTCTTCTTCGCGAGTATCTTAAAAACGCAAGGGCACAGTTTGCCTCCATTCTCAGCCTACCCCTGGAACAAAGCTTCGAGGTCCGAGACCCAATTGTCCACCGGGGTATATATAGCGAGCAACACATTGGGCAACCACCTAGCTTAAGGCCAGGCGTTCAGACCGACCTTGAGCATGCCATTGTGAGAGAACTGCTTACCCTTCGAGGCAAAACGCGGCTAACTGAAAACCATGTTTATTTGTTTGTGATGGTCAGAGACAAGATCTTCACAAAGCTGCCACGACGGTTCGCAGGAGGCCGAAGCTTTAACGGCGGAATCAATGGGGGTGGTGGAATTGTGGTGCTTGAGTATGCCGAGATGCAGTTTGGCTTCTACGGTGTACTGGTTCATGAACTTGGCCACACCTTCGGTCTTACACATGTGGACTGCTACGGGGAAAGCATGAAAAACAGTGACTCCATCATGTCCTATAACCCGCTGCATCGCTCCCGAGACATTGAGCAAGGCAGACACCCTGGAACCCTTCTGCCCCAAGAGAAAGCCTTACTTCTTTTGAACTCGCGCGTTTTCCCAAGTGGGATGCGAAAGGAGGTGCTTCAAAAGCAAGCCAGCGGCTGTGTTCTCCCAGCCATGGATTCGGCGCTAGGGCCGCTGCCCACCATTCGTGGCGTTGGCTACGACCTTGTCATTAACGGGCGTCTCGCCAACGGGCCCGACGCCACTTTCTTCACAAAACAACAAGCTGAAAAACACTGCTCGGTAATGAAGGTACGGCACACAAGTCGCCAGCTGGAATGTCGTTACGCAGGCAAGACCTTCTACCAACACGAAGGCGCTAGACCTGGCCCTTAAGGTCGACAATTCCCTGGCGCAACATGGTGACGTCACTGCCCGCAGCAACCATTGAGAACCCCTTTCTGAATAACTCTGCTGTTGTGACACCAGCAAACGGAATGGTGCCCACTGGCACGCCCGCCTTCTTGCAGGTCTGTGCAATACCATCCATAACTTTCCAGAATTGTTCTTGATCGGCAGGCGCCTCAAGCCGCATATTGGCTGAAAGGTCGGTGGGACCGATAAACACAAGGTCAACCAATGGCTCAGAAATAATGTCAGATAAAGCCTCGATGGACTGCGACGACTCCACCTGTACCGATACAAAAACCTCGTCGTTGCTACGGTTGCGGTAGTTGGACTCAAGGCCGTACTGCGAACCACGAATCATAGGAATGGCTTTTCCTCGCTCACCCTCAGGGGGATAGTGCGCGGCTCGCGCGCAGTCGCGGGCCTGTTGAACCGTGTCTACCCGAGGAACCATGACACCAACGGCACCGCGATCGAGCACGCGGGCAACGAAGCTTGGGTGGGCGTAAGGAATGCGAACAATGGGCGCACAGCTTCCCGAAAACCCTCGAAGAATATTGGGCAGATCCGCCATATCGATGGCGCCGTGCTCCATATCCACAATGATGTAGTCCAGCTGAAGGGACGAGGCAAGCTCGGCAAAGACAGGGTTGGGACTGCACATCCAGGCTCCAAGAACCATATGCCCCTGACGAATGCGTTGTTTGAATGAGATCGAAGCCACGTTAGTATCTCCAGGTAAACAATGAAAGATAATGAATCATACGTCCGGTCATCAATAAAAGAGGTAAACGAATGGCAATACAAACACGCAATGTTGGTGCGTTTCCAGCCAACCCCATAGGCCTTGGCTGCATGAGCTTAAGTTTTGGTTACGGTCCAGCCAGCTCAAGCCAGCATATTAAGTCGGTCATTGAGCTTGCCGTCGACCTGGGTGTGAACTTCCTTGATACAGCAGCGGTGTACGGGGATGGGCACAACGAGACAGAGCTTGGCAAAGCCATTGCCCCTTATCGATCACAAGTTGCGATTTGCACCAAGGGTGGCATGACCGCCACTTACAACGAGAAAGGCCGGCAACGCAAGATCGATAGCAGGCCCGAGGTGATTCGATCAAACTGTGAAGACAGCCTTAAGCGACTGGGCGTTGACGTCATTGACCTTTATTACCTTCACCGCTGGGATAAGGTCACACCCATTGAAGATGTTGCTGGGGCCATGGCCGACCTTATAACGGCCGGAAAGATAAAGGGCTACGGACTATCAGAGGTGTCCGCAACAACGCTACGACAAGCCCACAACACGCACCCCGTTACCGCCATTCAGTCGGAGTATTCCCTTTGGACCCGCAACCCCGAAATTGCCGTACTTCCAAGTTGCGAAGAGCTGGACATCACGCTTGTAGCGTTCAGCCCCTTTGGCCGTGGCTTTCTTGCTTACGGCTCGCCCGATCCTTCCGAGTTTGAGGAAAAAGACCTTCGACGCGTCATGCCTAGGTTTCAGGCACCCTATTACGAAAAGAACCTTCTACTGCGCAATCAGCTTAAAGACCTTACCGAGGCCGCAGGCTTAACGAATGCCCAACTTCTTCTGGCCTGGGTGCTTCAGCAAAGTCCATCGGTCGTGACGATTCCTGGAACCACTAGGCTCGAGCACTTAAGCGAGAACATGAAAACTCAAAGCCTAAACGTTTCCAACCAGGTTTTGGAAGAAGCCTCGAGGCTTATCAATCAGCACACCGTAGCCGGTGAGCGCTACGATAGCGTGGCAACCGGGCAGGTGGGAACGGAGAGGTTCCAAGATCAATTATGAGCGCGGCTCTACTGACTGCGCTTTGTACTGGCAGTGCAAGCGATCTTCTCGTAGCGTCCGGGGAGCCTGGGAAGATTCGACGGGTGACGTCTGCGATTCGGAAAGAGCCTATTTCAACCCCTGAGAACCCCGTGCCAATTTTCTGTGGCGTACCTGGCCTTGAAGGCGATAAACAGGTTGACCTTACGGTTCATGGCGGACAAGACAAGGCCTTGTATGCCTACCCAGAGGAGCATTACGATTTTTGGCACCGAGCACTTGAAACAGAAGAGTCTAAGCTTTCAATGTTCTCCTCGCCCGGTGCACTCGGGGAAAACTTAGCAACTAGGGGCCTGAACGAGACAGACGTGTATCTGGGTGACTTGTGGGAAATTGGAGAAGTGACGCTACAGGTTACTCAACCGCGCGAGCCTTGCTTTAAATTCAATGCAGTCACTGGCGATAAATACGCATCGAAAAAAATGGCGGAGTCTGGTCTTTGCGGTTGGTACATGGCTGTTATTACGCCTGGCATTCTCAATGCGGGCGAAACGATTCGCGTAGTGCCCGGTTCCCGCCAACAAACGGTAGCGCAAGCATTTAAGCAGAAGCTTCGTCGAACCTAAACATTGCCGTAAGTCTGCGTGATGGCATGAAAGAGTGCCACAGACCCCACTGCGCCATGGAGCCAGAACTCTCCTGTAGCGTCGGAGACAAAACGAAATGCTGGGACGCCCTGAATACCAAAAGTTAGCCAGTCTTCAGCCTTATGACGAACACGTTTTCTTAACAAACCATCTTCCAAAGCGCCTACCGCATAAAGCTTTTCCATACCAGCGGCTTTAGCAATTTCGAGCAACTGCTCGCGTTGTGTAAGATCTCCGCCCTCACAAAAGAAGGCCTCAAAAAGACGCTCAGTCATTCGCGACGCCTGATCACCTGCGGCCGCTATAAGAATGTGAGCGTCAAGGGTATTCGGCTGAACAGCAATAAGGTCCAAATCCATAGGGAGCCCTTCGGCCCGCGCAGCGTGTTCAACCCGTTTATAACGGTCAAGACCCCCTTCCCCAAACTTAGCAACCAGGTAATCATGTCGCGGTATACCTTGTTGTTGCATCGCCGGATTCAACATGTAAGGCGACCAAGACACGCTTACGGGAATTGAGGCCGCATGAGCCTTTTTTAGTGCTTGCTTAAGTTGCGCATGCCCCACGTAACACCACGGACAGACAATGTCGTGAACGACTTCGATGTTAACGACTGATCTGTCCGATGTTTCGGCTGTCATCGCAATTCGCATAAAGAATGACGCTAGAAGAAACCTTCACGTGCGGGCTTTCGTAAGAGTAGTCTTTGAAACGACTGTCATTTGCAATTAGCTTGACTCGATCGGTTGACATAAGCTGCATACGCACTTTCTTAGTGGTCGTTGAGAAAGCAGCCTTGGCACCATTCGGAACCACCTGCACGGCAAACACGCTGTCGGGAAGGTCGCAATTGTTTTGAAGGGTGATTTCAGCAGTGATGGGCTTGGCGGGCATTAAATAATTTACAAGCCAAACCAACACACCAAGCACTAGAACAATGGCAACAACGCCAACAACTGCCTTTTTGGAACTAACTTCATTACTCATAGGTGTTCAGTCTCCCACGCTCAGCGCATACAACAAGAGGTTGAGATTAAGCGGAAACAGGTTTGCGACCAAGCGCACCGAGCAAGGCCGAGCGGCCTGAATGGCCCTCCCCTTCCCTTAACTCATCTTCATAAAGACGAA
>JALRJP010000045.1 GCA_023261135.1 Burkholderiaceae bacterium
CTTTGCTCATTGCACCGTTTCGCGCTTTGGTGGGCTTTCGTTCTGATACGCATAAGTCGGTGCTTGGCTGGCGACGTGTTCCTTATATATGGATGGGCACGATTCTGCAGTTTGGTGGCCTGGCCATCATGCCCTTCGCGCTAATCTTGCTCTCGGGTGACACCCATTGGCACCCCGCCATTGGACCCTTAAGCGCTGCGCTTGCTTTTTTACTGGTGGGCGCGGGCATTCAGACCGTGCAGACCACGGGCCTTGCCCTTGCCACAGATCTAGCCAGTGAAGACAACCGTCCGCGTGTAGTGGCTCTGATGTACACCATGCTATTGGTGGGCATGCTGGTTTCGGGCCTGGCATTTAGTTTTCTGCTGGCGGACTTCTCTAAGTTCCGGCTCATTCAGGTGGTGCAGGGCTCGGCCTTCGTGGCCTTCGTCCTGAATGTGGTGGCGCTCTGGAAGCAAGAAGCTCGTAATCCTTCGCTGACATCGCCAAAACTTGAACATCCCAGCTTTCGTGAGACCTGGGGTGCTTTTCTAGCACAGCCCGGCAACAAGCGTTTTCTTCTTGCGTTGTTTATGGGCACGGCGGCCTTTAGCATGCAAGACATCATTCTCGAGCCCTATGGCGGCGAAATTCTTGGACTTTCGGTTTCTGCCACCAGCCTTCTTACCGCCATCATGGCTATAGGTGCTTTACTTGCCTTCGCATTCTCTGCCCGTTGGTTACAGAAAGGCATTAACCCCCACCGTCTTGCTGCCGCCGGCGCGCTGGTTGGAACGGTCGCATTCTCGCTGGTGATTTTTGCAGAGCCTCTGGGTTCAGCAATGGTATTTCGCGCAGGCACCTTCCTTATTGGATTTGGCGGGGGGCTCTTTTCAGTAGCCACTCTGACAGCCGCTATGGGTCTCGATAGCCAAGGCTTTACGGGGCTTGCGCTTGGCGCCTGGGGCGCTGTTCAGGCGACGGCCGCAGGGCTTGCTGTTTTTGCAGGTGGCGCATTACGCGATGCCTTTAGTGCTATGGCCCTGCATGGCCAATTGGGTGAGGTGCTCAATTTTGCAGGGGTGGGCTACAGCATGGTCTACCACCTTGAACTCATTCTTTTATTTGCAACCCTGGTGGCGGTAGGTCCGCTCGTGCGACTTGCACGAATCAACGCCCCTTCATCGAAAAAATTTGGTCTGGCTGAATTCCCCGGCTAGGCCTTTTTCATAAGGAGAACGAAAATGGGAACAGGCGCAATTACTGGCTACGTGGATGTCGCTCAGCTGGTCTTGTATTTATTTTGGATTTTCTTTGCAGGACTGGTGATCTACTTAACGCTTGA
Source organism: Burkholderiaceae bacterium (assembly GCA_023261135.1). Taxonomy (GTDB): domain Bacteria; phylum Pseudomonadota; class Gammaproteobacteria; order Burkholderiales; family Burkholderiaceae_A; genus Hahnella. The sequence goes on from JALRJP010000045.1 coordinate 1,325, forward strand.
AAGTAAGCGTGAGGGCTTTCCTATTGAGCATGATCGACGCGATGGAACCGTTCGGCGAGAGGCAGGTTTTCTGCCGATGCCCAAGGTAAAAGTCTATAAGACCAAGTTCCATGGCGAGTTTGCCGCACCCCACGAGCGGGACTTTGAAGACCCCATGCCTCCGGGCAAGGCCATTGGCCCTTTTCCAGGCATGCCTTTAGAGCCAACAGGGGATCCCATGAATGCGGGTGGCATTGGTATTGGGCCCGGGGCTTACACGCGTCGAGCCAACGTTACCGATAAGACCTGGGAAGGCGAGGACAAGATTGTTCCCTTGCGTGTAGCCCATGGCTTTGAAATGGCCAAGCAAGACCTTGACCCTCGGGGTCTTACTGTCTTCGGTGCCGACAAGCAGGCCGGTGGTACGGTCTCAGAGGTCTGGGTGGATCGATCTGAGCACCTGATTCGCTACCTAGAAATCAAGACCAATGGCGGTCGCCAGGTTCTTCTTCCTATGAACTTCTGCCGTGTTCGTCGCGATCGTCTGCGTGGTAATCGTGTCACGGTTGAGTCTATTTTGGGCGGACAGTTCGAAGGCGTTCCAGCCATTGAGAGTGCCGAAAAGATCACCCTCCTCGAAGAAGAAAAGGTGATGGCGTATTACGGGGCGGGCACGCTGTTTGCGGATACCCAGCGGAGGGAGCCCTTGTTTTGAAGGCGCACCACAACGGCCACGAACATGAGTTCGAGCCCGAGTATGGGCTGCCCGAAAAACTGCCTCAGGACGAACGTATTCTTTGGCAGGGCAGCCCCGATACGGCGCTTGTCTTTCGGCATGTATTTCATGCCCGGGGGCTTGCTGTTTATTTTGGTCTCATTCTTTTGGCTCGCGGTGGTCAGCATTACGCGGACACAGGTAGCCTGCCTCAGGCCATGGCGGCAGCCCTCTGGCTCGTGCCGGTTTTTGGGCTGGGCCTGCTGCTCTTCTGGGCCATGGCCTACCTGGTGGCAAAGACTACGGTCTACACGCTAACCAGCCGACGCGTGGCCATGCGCATTGGCATTGTTCTTAACCTCACCCTTAATTTGCCTTTGACCCGTATGCAGGCGGCCCAGGTTCGGCCTCTGACGAAGAGATCCCCTGATGAAGACGGTCCAGGGGAAATTGCCTTGATCCTACATTCTGATGACAAGGTGGCCTACCCGCATCTTTGGCCCCATGCACGTCCCTGGCAGTTTGCACATCCTCAGCCCATGTTGCGCGCGCTTCCCGCCGTGAAGGGCCTTGGTCAATTGCTTACGAAAGCCTGGCAGGCCAATCAATCGGGGCAGTCGGCCGACGTTGCGATGGCGCAACCTCGGGGCGCAGTAAATGCCATCGCCTCTACCCGTGGTCGACCACCTCTCGCCAATGCGCCAGCAAGGCAGGACGGTGTCAACGATATGGAGCCCGCCTAATGGCGTATGAGATTTCCAGCCGCTTGGTCTCCCGCCCAAGGGTTGAGGGGCTTCCGCTTATTGGCCTTGCCATTCTTATCCTGGGCAGTCTACTGCTTGCAGGGTATTCGCAATGGCAAAAGGCCCAACAGCCTGAGACCCAATTGGTTGGATGGCTTGAGCGGCGCGCCCTGGTTTTTTCAGATGGTGCCGATGGCAGTGTCTGGGTTACGGATGCCCAGTCAGGCGAGAGACTTACACCCATTGAGGGTGAGGCCGGTTTTGCACGCGGTGTTTTACGCAGCCTTGCCCAGGCGCGACTGCGCGCCGGCGGTTCGGCGTCCGACCCCTTCTGGTTGTCGGCGAACACCCAAGGTGGGCTGACCTTGGCAGATCCAGTCTCGGGTCGCCAGGTGGACTTGACGAGCTTTGGCCCTTCAAACCTGGCCGTCTTTGCAACTTATTTGGAGCGACGCGAGCCCATTTCCGCCGCCCACCGGGATATACAAAAGACGATCGGCGAACAGTCAGTTAACAAGTAATGAGTAACAAGGAGGATCTTCACTATGAACCCACCCGATGAACAGACCCAAGCAGCTACCCGCGCGGCGCTTGCCGACAGCGAGCCAGCAGGCTATGCCGAGCTTCGCGAGGCTTTTAAGGGCCAGGCCCCTAACGCTGCTACGGAAATTGCACTTGAAGACAGCCTGCTGACTCCGCGTTTTTATACAACCGACTTTGATGCCATTGACAGGCTTGACGTAGAGCCCATACGTAAGGAGTGGGATGCCCTTATGGCGGAGTTTGAAGCCGACAGCAATACCGACCATTTTCAACGCCCTGAAGAAATGAAAGGCAAGGACTTCTCCTCCAGTCTTCCCGAGGGTCTATACAAAGAATTTAGCGAATTTTTAATTAGCTCCTGCACGTCGGAATTCTCCGGTTGTGTGCTTTATGCAGAAATCAAAAAGCGTGTAAAGAACCCCGATATGCGCGCATTGTTTGGTTATATGGCACGCGACGAATCTCGGCACGCCGGTTTTATTAACCAGTGGCTAAAAGACTTCGGCATTGGCGTTGACCTTGGTTTTCTGACTAAGGCCAAGAAGGTGACTTATTTCAAGCCCAAGTACATTTATTACGCCACCTACCTCTCTGAGAAAATTGGCTATGCCCGTTACATTGCGATTTATAGGCAGGTGGAGCGGCATCCCGAGTTGCGGTTTCACCCCATCTTTCTCTGGTTTGAAAAGTGGTGCAACGACGAGTTTCGTCATGGCGAGGCCTTTGCATTGATCATGCGTGCAAACCCAGGACTCTTGAGTGGCATGAACGTTTACTGGATTCGCTTTTTCCAGTTGGCTGTTTTTGCCACCATGTTTGTGCGAGACCACACGCGCCCCGAAATGCATAAGGCCCTTGGGCTCGACCCCAGCGAGTACGACCAGAAGGTCTTTGAGATCACCAGTGAAATTTGTAAGCAGGTCTTTCCGGTCACGCTGCAATACAACCACCCTGTCTTTATTGCCTGCATGAACCGGCTCTGCCAGATTCAAGATGCCGTCAATAAAGCCAAGGCGGAAGGAGGTCTAGTGAACTGGGGCCGGCGTGGTCTTCTAGCCGCTCAGGCCGCAGTAACCCTGACGCGCCTGTATTTCCTGCCTGTCAATCGTCGGCCTTTGCCCGATGACATGCGTCTGGCGCCGAGCTGGTAAATGAGCTTAGAGCCATCAAGCCTGCATCTCTGGATGCCCTTGGCCTTTTCAATTGCAGTCTGGTGGCTCTCAACAGGAATCATCCTTCGGTTGGTCGATGGCACGGGCCCCGCCCGTGAGACGCGGGCACTTGTGTTGGCAAGTCTTGCGCTTGGCCTGGGTCTTACCGGTGTGGTTCTTACCCGCGACCTGACAACACCGGTAGGTGCATACATGGCCTTTGTATCGGCCCTTTTGGTCTGGTCTTGGCAAGAAATTACGTTTTTAGTGGGCCTTGTCACTGGCCCGAATCGTCAGCCCTGTCCGGAAGTGAAGGGGTGGACTCGGGCCTGGCAGGCCTTTCGAGCCATCGCGCATCACGAAGCTGCATTGGTCTTGCTTGGGGCTGCTGTTATTTTGCCAAGTTGGGACGCGCCTAACTCTGTTGCCTCCCAGACCTTTTTGGTGCTCTGGGCCATGCGACTCTCGGCGAAGCTCAATCTTTTTTTGGGGGTAAAGAACTTCTACGAAAGTTTTCTTCCCCCCTCTTTGCATTACCTGCTCACCTATTTTTCACGACGATCTTTCAATCTCTTTTTCCCTATAAGCCTAGGCCTCGCAACCTTTGTCGCCGTCTTTTTTTGGGAACAGGCCTGGCTTGGCGAGTCGGCCTACGAAATTGCCGCCTCCAGTCTCGTAGCCAGCCTTTTGGCTTTGGCCATTCTTGAACATCTGCTTCTTGTTCTACCTATCCGTCCTGAACGACTCTGGCGTTGGGCCTTGGCTCGCGAAGGCGGTTAGCCCCTAGGCCATGATTTTTTGATCAGGTTTTACCCTTCTTTTAGAGGTCTTTCGACTTGTTTTCCTACGTAAGGGCTTATTTTATCAGCATTTTAGGCTATAGTAAGCTTTGAGTGTACTCAAACTATGGGAGATTTTTAATGAAATTATTTGTCGCTGCCATCTCTCTGGCCGTTCTTGCTGGTTGTGCTACAAAACCTGAACAAAAAGCGAGTTCGTCTGGCGCAGCATCTGCACCATCTTCGGCTTCGCCTGCCAGTAGCGCCTCTGTTGCGACCCCTAAATCTGCTGATGCGAATGCACGTGAGCTCGCCCGTAAGCGTATTAGCGGCATTGAGCCTGCAATCTATTTCGATTTCGATAAGTTCGACATCAAGCCACAGTTTCACGACACGGTATCTGCCTATGGCAATTACCTGGCTGTTGTGAAAGAGGCCAAAATTCTGGTTGAGGGTAATGCCGACGAGCGTGGAACCGTTGAGTACAACCTGGCGCTTGGTCAAAAGCGGGCAGAGGCCGTAAGTATTGCCCTGCAGGCCATTGGCGCGAATGCTGACAACATTGAAGCAATTAGTAATGGCGAGGAAAAGCCTCGTAACCGCGGTAAGTCGGATGCAGCCTACGCAGAAAACCGACGCGCCGATCTTATTGTTCGCTAGTCTTGGTCGTGCACAAAAAGGCCCACCTTGTTCGGGGTGGGCTTTTTTTTCGACTGTAGTCTGTTGCATTGCTTCAATCAACGTCTGAACTGAGTCAGGCGCTGCAGTTTTTAATAGCATCCCCTTTGTACTTTTGTAAGGCAGGGTTTTTGTCGTGAATCCATCGCAACTCGTTTTAGATCAGGTGAGGGCCATGGGCTTAAGGCTGCGAGATGCCCGGCTTGCACGCGACATCAACCCGCGCGACCTTGAAACGGAATTGCGCACCACCTACAGGCATTTGCTGGCCATTGAAGAAGGCCAGATGCGTTTGTTTTATTCTGACTCGTTCTTTTGTGATTTGTTCACGCGTTACGCCATTCAGCTCGGTTTTTCATCCGAGCAGGCCGAGGACATGCGGCTTGCTCTCCATGGCGAGGGCCCTCTGGTCGAGAAGGCTGAGCCACCGGATCCGCAGGCAGCAGAGCACCAGGAAACCATCGCCGAGACCACCTCTCTCGTTACGTCACCCAGTGAGCCAGCGACTGTCATTGAGACTGCAACGGAATCCTTACCCGAACCCCCTCCGGCGCCTGTCACAGAACCCCTCCCTGCATCGCCCGATCCTGTCCCTGGGACCACGGCCGCAACCTTAGATTCCCTTCCTCAGAATCACGACTCGACGCCAAAGCAGACCCCTCGTGCCTCCGAAGCCTCGCAGTCTCTAGGGTCGCTCTGGTTCTGGGGTGCCATTGCCCTGGGTCTAGTTTTAGCGGTGGTCATTTTTACCCTTGAACCCGCGTCTAACGCTCCGCAGGTTGCAGTTGCGACCTCAACACCAAAGCCGCAGACATCGCAGCCCTCGGGAGCCCCAGAATCAAACCAGGCCCCTGGGGCTCAATCGCAATCCGGCTCATCGTCTGACCCAGCAGCCACAGCATCTGCAGGCGCTGCGACTCCTGTGAGCACTGCTCAGCAGAGCACTGCTGAGCAAGACACCTTGGCCACGCCAGCCCCCGAGCCGCCTCGTGAACGACGTATTTCAGACTCTATCCTTTTCAGCGTGCCTGATGCACCCGGAAGTTTTTCTGCAGACGCCGCGATGTCCATTCGTTTTAATGTCAAGGGCTGGGTCTGGGTGCGCGAGTTTGACGATAGTGTTCGCGAATTTGTTGTCCAGTCTGGCCAGACGGTTCGCTTCAACGATCTTCCAGTTTTTCTTGTTGTTCCCTTTCCGGACCAACTGACTGTTCGGGTTGAGAACCAGCCTGTCACCCTGCGCCGAAATGATGACGAGAAGGATCATGCGCGCTATTCCCGCTCCATGCTAAGAGGACTGGTTACCAACCCTTGACTACTGGCCTCGCCTTTGTCGCATTGGCGGCAATCTGGGGTTCCTCGTTTTTATTTATTCGTATTGCTGCTCCCGAGTTTGGCGCAATTCTCTCCGCGGAACTTCGTGTCGGTATTGCCTGGGTCTGTCTCTGGCTTGTCTCTCTTTTTACTCTAGGTCCTGCTCAATGTTTTCAGCGGCCACGGCTTGAGCCTCGTGTTCTAGTGCTTGGCCTAACGAACAGTGCGATCCCTTTTGCACTGTACGGGGCCGCCTCGTTTCATTTGTCAGCGGGCTATCTCGCGATTCTGAATGCGCTTGTCCCACTCTGGGCCGGTCTCATTGCAAGCGTCTGGCTTGGTCAGCCTTTTCGGTGGCCCTTGGTTTTAGCCGTTGCACTTGCCGCAACCGGCATTGCCATGCTGGTGAATCTTGGACCTGTTGAGGCGAGTCTTCAGACAGTCTGGGCTGGTCTGGCCTGCGCGGCTGCCACTTTTTGTTATGCCTTGGCTGCTCAATGGACCCGACGATGGTTCGCCGATACCTCTCCTTTGCGGGTGGCCCGATCGACGCTAGGTTACGCAACGCTTGCTCTTCTTCCGTTTGCTATTCCCGATCTCTTAACCGCACAACCCTCAGCTGCCGGCTGGTTTTCGGTTTTTATGCTGGGTTTTTTGGGGTCGGGGCTTGCCTACCTACTGTATTTCTGGCTGCTGCGCGAGCTTGGTCCCGTAAGGGCGGGCAGTGTCACTTTTCTTATCCCGGGTTTTGGTATTCTTTGGGGCGCTGTCTTCTTGGACGAAGTGATTACGCTTAGCGTCATTGCCGGGCTTGCCCTTGTGGTTTTATCAAGCCTCTTGGTTCAACGCTCGGCAGCCGGCCCTCAAGGTCTTGGTACGAAGGCCTCAAAGCAGTCCAAAGCCTCTTGAACCGATGCCGTTACTACTAAACGATCCTTCTGAGATGGCGTAAGAAAGCCTTCTTGGGTGGCTTTTTTAATAAAGCCAAGCAGTGCGTCGTAATAGCCTTTCACATTGACGAGAACGACAGGCTTATCGTGGGCGTGGGTTTGAAGCCCAGTCCAGACCTCAAATAACTCCTCCAGTGTGCCAATGCCCCCCGGCAAAACCAGGAAGGCATCCGATAGGGTCATCATTCGCATTTTTCGTTCGATCATGGTCTGAACGATTTCTAAGTGATGGATGCCAGGCAACACGGGCTCAATTTTTATAAGGTATTCGGGAATGATGCCGGTGACGTGGGCTCCCGACTCAAGCGCGGCCTGCGCCACGGTACCCATAAGACCCCAACGCCCCGCGCCATAGACAAGCCGCCACTGACGTTGTGCTATGGCGTGTCCCGTGGCGCTGGCGATGCTTGCCCAGTCGGCGTCGTGACCAAGGCGAGATCCGCAAAAAACGCATATTGCAAATGATTCCGCAGTGGTTTTTTCAAAGCCCATACGCGCTATTGTATGTTGCTGCGCTTTTGAGTCGATACACTTACGCCTATGCTGAATTCATTTGTGGAATCGATCTGGTCTGATCTTGGGCTAGGTCAGGCGGCGAGCTGGGCAAAGCCGGTTATGTCGGGGCTGACAGTGCTCTTAATTCTTGTTCTTGCTTTTTTAAGCCTTGCCGCATTGCGTAGGTTTATTGTGGCCTCGCACAAGCGGCTTGCCGAACGGGCTGAGGGCCCCGAAGAGCGCAAACGCATTGAGACGCTTGAGCGAGTCTTTGGTTACATCGCCTCGGTTGTGGTGACCGTGGTGGCTTTCATGCTTGTGCTCTCGGAACTCGGCATTTCAATCGCACCCATTCTGGCAACGGCAGGTGTGGCGGGGCTTGCGGTGGGCTTTGGCGCTCAGAGCCTTGTGAAAGACTACTTCACGGGTTTTGTCATGCTTATTGAAAACCAGATTCGTGTGGGCGATGTGGTTGACGTGGCAGGCAAGGTAGGGGCGGTCGAGGAACTGACCTTGCGTTATGTGCGTCTGCGGGACTACGAGGGCTCCGTTCATTACGTGCCGAACGGCGCCATTATCACAGTCACCAATCGTAGTCGTCTTTTTGCCTTTGCCGTTTTGGACGTTGGCGTAGCCTACAAAGAAGATATTGAAAAGGTCTGCAGGGTCATGAAGGAGACTGCAACTAGCCTGCGTGCAGAAGCCAACTGGGCGGAAAAAATTCTTGATGATCTTGATATCGCCGGTGTGGATCAATGGGCCGACTCGGCAGTGGTTATTAAGTGCCGACTCAAAACTGTTGCGCAGGAACAATGGGGCGTGCGGCGGGCTTTTTTAGGACGCCTTAAAAATGCATTTGATCAGGCAGGCATAGAAATTCCGTTTCCTCATCGCACAGTTTATACGCTGCCAGCTCAAGAGCCCGAGACCCCGGGCAAGCCCTCTTTACCTAATAACGACTTATCGCAATCTTAAGTAAAAAGCCTCGTGTTTCGTTTGCGCTGGCCCTAAGACAGGGGAGGTCTCTGGATGCCTCCCTTTCTTTTATCTAAAAATATTTGTAACAATATAAAAGATGACACTTCACTGGCTTGATGCACTTATTCCTCTCGGCTATCTGCTGGCGATTGCTCTTGTCGCCTGGCAGACCTCGCGTCGAGTGAAGACACCAGAGGATTTATTTCTTGCAGGCCGAGGCCTGGGCTTTGGTGTCATAGGGCTGTCGCTGTTTGCCTCGAATGTTTCATCGACCACACTTATTGGACTCTCAGGTGCGGCTTACAATTCAGGCATCTCTGTGGCCAATTACGAATGGATGGCTGCGGTGGTTATGGTCTTTGCCGCAGTCTTCCTCATCCCCGTTTACCTAAGGAATAACTGCAGAACAGTTCCTGAGTTTCTGGGGCTGCGATACAGCCAAGCGGTCCGTCGATACGTCTCTTTGTGGATGATAGGGCTGAGTGTTCTGGTTGATACAGCGGGCAGTCTCTTTGCAGGAGCCCTGGTGCTGCAGGTCTTGGTGCCTGGCGTACCGTTCTGGCCTCTGGTCATTGGCCTTGGGCTCTTCGCCGGTCTTTACACGGTAGTGGGTGGGTTACGGGCCGTGATGGTGACCGATGCACTGCAAGCTGTCATTCTTATTGCGGGCAGCACGGTAATTACGTTCATGGTCTTCAAGCAGTTCGATTTTTCATGGGCAGCGGCGACAGCCAGGCTGCCCGAGGGCCATCTTTCACTTGTGCGGCCTGCAGATGACCCTTCCATGCCGTGGACTGGGCTACTGATTGGTGTCCCCATTCTGGGTCTCTACTACTGGAGCATGAACCACTATATAAGCCAGCGCTTCTTTGCGGCACGATCCGAGGATCATGCTCGCTGGGGCGCCATTCTGGCGGCAGCGCTAAAGCTCTTACCCCTATTCATTATGGTGTTGCCGGGCGCGCTCGCCCTAAGCCTTTATCCCACCCTAAGCTCGGGTGATCAGGTCTTTCCTACCTTGGTGAAAGAACTTCTGCCCGTGGGTCTTCGTGGCCTCGTCCTTGCCGCACTACTAGCAGCAATCATGTCCACCATCGACAGCACCATTAATGCTGCATCGGCCTTGGTCCATTACGACTTTCTTTATCCCAATCACTCGCCTCGTAAGGAACTGCAGTCGAATGAGAATCGATCCAAGGGCGCAGCAAGCCTTCCAAAGGCACGCCGTCTCACTGTTCTGTTTATGGTTCTGGCAATCGTCTGGGCACCCGTCATTCAGGGGTTCCCAGGCCTCTTTGCCTATCTACAGCAGATGTTTGCCGTGGCCGTCCCACCGTTCGTTGTGGTTTACTGCCTGGGGCTTGGCTGGAGGGGCGCCACGACAGAATCGGCCTGGTGGTGCCTTTTGGTCGGTCATGGCCTGGGCGTTGGCTTTGTTGTCGCCACACAGTATGGCCTTTGGGGCCTGCATTTTCTTGAGACGGCAGGGCTCACCACGCTGCTCTGCCTGGCGGTTCAGTGGCTTGTTAGTTTGAATGCCGCCTGGCCAGAAGAGCCGAAGCCAGAAAGGACGCAAGACCGAGTCCTGCTGTGGTCCAGGTCGATGCTTTCGATGTCAAGGTCTTACGGTCTTTGGAAAGACTACCGCAGCCAATTAACTGTTCTTTTAGTGATCACTGCGCTTATGGTCCTGATCTTTTTCTGAGGTTAAGCCTGTTAAAAAAGAGCCCTTCTTCTAATCCCCCCGGCTCTGGGCAATCGCATCGTCATCATGCAACTTTGCAATAAGCCTACGCCCTAGCACCACTGCGCATGCAGCCAAAGGAAGCGCAAGCAAAACTCCCACAAACCCAAGCAGTCCGCCGAAGAGCATTAAGGCAAGAATTACAGCAAGTGGGTGAAGTCCAATTTGTTCCCCAACAAGCTTAGGAGTAAGCACAAAACTCTCAAGGAATTGCCCAAGGCTATAGACAATACCCACGGCAATGAGCCCGTGTATTAGCCCTAGTTCAAGAATGCCCGAGACCATGGCAAGCACTAGGGCAAAGGCAAAGCCAAGGTAGGGCACGAAGACCAAAAGCCCTGACAACAGCCCAATGGAAAACCAGCTGGAGAGACCGATAATAAAGAGGCCAAGACAGTAGAAGCTGGCCATGGCCAGCATGAGCATGCCTTGGCCACGCAGGTAGCCCTGCAGGGTTGAGTGAATTTCCAGACCTGTCTCGCGAACATAGCCGCGCTTTGAACTCGGAACCAGGGCCAGTGCATTGCCCCAAAGGCGTGACCAGTCCTTAATGAGAAAGAAAAGCAGCACCGGCACCAGAACCAGCCAGCCGAGCAGTGCTGCCAGCATGCCAAGGCCGGACTGCAAGGTGGCAAAGACGGTCTGCGACACCGCAGAGGACTGCCCCTGAAGCCATTGAATAATCTTTGCGCGCAGCGCCTGAGTGTCGTCAACGGGTAGACCTGCATCGATAAGATAGGGATAAACAAGGCCGTAAAGGCGCACGGCTGCATCGGGGAAGCGTTCGCGAAGACTATGGAGTTCATTCTCGACAATAGGAACAGCCACTAACACAAGCCCGACTCCAAGCAAGATACCAATCGCAATAGCCACAAGGCTTGAAAGACTTCGGGGCAGGTGCCTCTTGGTAAGAAAAGAGGCCGCCGGCTCAAGAAGGTAGGCCAGGACCAGTGCTGCAATAAATGGGGCAAGAATTTCTGTCATGAGGGCCTGTTGAATAACGAAGAAAAGGCT
>JALRJP010000046.1 GCA_023261135.1 Burkholderiaceae bacterium
GACCAACGCCACCGCGTACACCCGTTGTCGCTTACCCACTCGTTCGTTGATCCATGTTTTTAAAGCATCGGTGTCAATTTCTGAGCTCTCTGCTGGTGGCACAACGAGTGCCAGCGGGGTCTCGCCCCATTTTTCATGGGGAATACCGATAACACTGACCTCACTGATGGCAGGGTGTTCAATGGCAATGGCTTCAATGTCGGCGGGGTAAATATTTTGACCACCACTCAAGATCATGTCTTTCTTGCGATCAACAATAAACACGTAACCCTTGTCATCGACATAGCCTACGTCTCCGGTTTTTAAAAAGCCGTCGCCCGTAAAAATAAGGCTGGTCTCATCGGGCCTGTTCCAATAGCCTGGCGTAACCTGCGGTCCCTTGATGCAGATTTCACCAATGTCGCCCTGGGTCAGTTCGCGGCCTTCGTTGTCGCGAATAGAGACATCAGTCGATGAAATGGGCAGACCAATGGACCCATTAAAAGACTCTGTAATGAGATTAATGGTTGCGGCAGGTGAGGTCTCGGTGAGTCCATAGGCCTGGCTTAATACAACCCCCGTGGTGGCCTGCCAGCGATCAGCAACAGGCTTTTGCACGGCCATACCGCCGCCCAGGGTGAGCCGAAGCGTTGAGAAATTAAGGTTCTTAAATTCTGGGTTGTTCAGTAAAGCGTTAAAGAGTGTATTGACCCCGGTAATGGTGGTTACCGGATACTTGGCCCATTCTTTAATAAAGTTTGGAATATCACGTGGGTTGGTAATAAGCAGGTTTTGCGCACCAATACGCAAGAAGGTTAGGCAGTTCGCGGTGAGTGCGAAGATGTGATAAAGCGGCAGTGCAGTCAGTATGAATTCCTCACCTCTTCGAACGACGGGTTTGATCCAGGCCTCGGCCTGCAACACATTGGCGGAGATATTGGCATGGGTAAGAATGGCCCCCTTCGAGACGCCTGTGGTGCCCCCTGTGTACTGAAGAAAGGCAATGTCGTCGGGGCCAAGCGATGGACGGTTGAGCCTATGGGTGCTACCAAGGCTTAAGGCATCTTTAAACCCAATGGCCTGCGGCAGGTTATAAGCAGGTACCAATTTTTTCACGTGCCGCACCACCAGGTTCACAATGAAACCTTTGGCGCCGCCTAGCATTTCACCAAGCGAGGTCACCACCACGTTACGCACCGCGGTTTTGTGAATCACTTTCTCAAGGGTGTGCGCAAAGTTTTCAACAATAACAATGGTGGTAGCACCGGAGTCCACCAACTGGTGCTCAAGCTCGCGCGCCGTATACAAAGGGTTGCAGTTCACCACCACACAGCCTGCCCGCAGGCTGCCTACAAGCGCAATGGGGTATTGCAAAAGGTTAGGCATCATCAGAGCCACGCGGTCACCCCGCCCCAAACCAAGCGATTGAAGCCAGCCTGCAAAGGATTCGGCCATGGTGTCGAGCTCGCGATAGGTAATGGGCTTGCCCATACTAATGTAGGCCGTCTGATCAGCGAACTCCTCAAGGGCCTCATCAATAAGATGAGTCAGCGATGGTATTGACTCTGTACTAATTGAGGCAGGCACCTCAGGGGGGTACTGCTTTAGCCAGATCCTTTCCATCGTCCGTCTCCTTGGTTTGTTCGGTTTTTAGTTGTTACAGTCTTTGCGATTGTTGAACTTCTAATGTGTCCTCGGTCTTGACTTCGGCTCGTGCATCTTCACGGGCTTTGCGTTTTTCGGCCATGTATTGGCGAGTCGTTACGTAAAGCGTTCGCTCAACCGTGGCAAAAACCGAGCCGTCTTTCCCTGTTAAGTCCATTCTTACCACGTATTCAAACTCCTTTTCCTGTTTAAGTCGATGCTCGATTTCCAGTATTTCCTGGGGGCTGAAATGGAATTTGACGGTGAGATCTTCATAGGCGGGTTTTCGGTAACGAATGCTCGCAGCTTTATCTAAGACCACCGACTCCGGACCAAGAGCCGCCATCAGCATGATTGGGTGAGGCCCGTCCGTAACGGCAAAGAGCGACCCTCCGTAAACCGAGCCCATGATATTTTTCGTACGCCAGTTGTATCGCAGGCGGGCCGTAATGGTGAGAAAGTCGGGGCTTACCGAAATGAGCCTGCCCCCTGTGCCTCGAAAGGCGGGAAAGACATTAAAGCCCCAGTGCAAAAGACGCGCTCGCCAGCGTGGCGAGAGCCTCCAGAGCCATGGAAACCGAAAGGCAGCCAAGATCTAAGAGGCGTTAGCGGTTGCCGCAGCTGCTGCGTTCGATTTTTCTTCAGCCTTACCCAGCCCACCGTGCTGGCTCGACCACCAGTGCAGGGGGCCGCCACGGAAGGGCGCAAAGCCCGTTCCAAAAATAATGCCCGCATCGGCAAGGTCAGTATCGTCCACCACCCCTTGCCTGACAAGTTCTTCTGCGGCAGTGACCAAAGGCGCAATCAGACTTAGGGCGAGCGCCTCTTGGTCGCGTCCCGAGGATGCACCAGAGTTGCCTGAGGCTGCTTCCATGCGTTTACCTTCTTTCCAGGTGTAAAAACCCTGGCCTGTCTTTTTACCCAGTTGTTTGGCATCCACGCGAGCCTTGAGGCAACGGGGCACAGTCTGACTTGGGTCTTCGCCGCGGGCCTGGGCAATGGTGGAGCCTGCGGCCAGTGCGATATCCAGGCCTACCGTGTCAGCCAGTTCCAGCGGCCCCATGGGCATACCAAACCGAGTCATGGCGCGATCGATGCTGGCTGCAGAGACCCCTTCATCAAGCTTGCGCATAGCCGCAAGCATGTAAGGGGCAAGTACCGCATTCACCAAAAACCCTGGCGCGCTCTTAACGGGTAAAGGCAGCTTATCCAGGTCGCGTACAAAGCCCGTTGCCGCCATTAGGCAGTTCTCGCGTGTGCCTTGGGCATGAATGACTTCGACCAATGGCATTTGAGCAACCGGGTTAAAGAAATGAATACCGACCAGTCGCTCGGGCTCCCTCAGACATTCTCGAATGTCTTCGAGTTTCAGGCTCGAGGTGTTGGTGGCCAGAATGGTATTGCGAGGGGCTTCTGCCTCAAGCCTGCGAAACAGGGCCTGCTTGGCTTCAAGGTTTTCAAAAATAGCCTCAATCACCACACTGGCCTTACGAATGCCATGACCTGCGGGGTCTGCCTGCAGGCGGTCTTTAGCCTGCTTTAGCAAATAAGGGTCGCGAATGCGTCGTGCAAAAAGGCTGTGTGCGCGCGCAAAGGCGGGGGCAATGCGAGAAAGGTCTTGGTCTTGAAGCGTGACTTGAAAACCGCGCAGAGCCGCCCAGGCTGCAATGTCCCCGCCCATGGTGCCTGCACCGACTACATGCAGGTGCCCTTTCTCAGTAGACCGCCCGGCTTTTCCAATGCCCTTTAAACGTTCTTGCAAGAAGAAGACGCGCACCAGATTCAAGGCCGTGGGTGTGGTCACAATACCGTTGAGCAGACTTGGGTCTCTCAGGCTGTCGCCGTCGGCTTTCTCCCAGGTGTCGATGATGGCAAAGGGGGCTGGGTAGTTTTCGGGCCGTGCCTTGGCCATGGCCTGCTTGCGGGCCATGCGTGCAACCAAGGGGCGAAAAAGGGGTTGGTTAAGTAACGCCTTAATACCCGTTGCGCGTGCCTTGGGCTGACCAGAGAGCACAAGCTTTTCAGCAGACAGTCTCGCTACACGTTCGGCCACCGCAAGGTCAACAAGGCCTGCTTTTTTGGCGCGTCGGGCATCAATGGTTTTGCCGGTGAGCATCATGTCAAGGGCCATCTGCGGTCCAACTAATTCTGGCAGGCGTTTCATGCCCCCCCATCCGGGCAGAATGCCGAGCATCACTTCGGGCAGCCCCAGTTTGGTACTTGGCTGGTCCACCGCAATTCGGTAGCGACAGGCCAGGGAGAGTTCAAGTCCACCGCCCAGGCAGACGCCACGTATCAGGGCAAGTGTCGGGTAGGGCACCTTGGCAAAACGGTTGAATAAATGCCAGCCCCGTGCAATGAGACCCTGAACCTTTTGCGCGCTGTCCAGGCTCTTAAATTCTTCAATGTCAGCGCCAGCAATAAAACCACTGGCCTTACCCGATTGAATGACCAAGGCCTTGGGTGGAGCTGTGTCAAAGGCATCGAGCATCTTACGAAACTCCTCCAAAACCTCTGCTGAGAGTTTATTAAGACTTGCCTCTTTGACGTCCAGACTCGCCCAGGCAATTCCTTTGGTGCAGGTTTCAAGGCTCCAGAACCGCATGGCTTGGGAAGATGCTGTTGCTGCTGTGTTTTCGGTTGTCATGCGCAACCCTCCAAAAGTGCCGCACCGCCTTGACCACCCCCAATGCAAATGGAGGCCAGGCCTTTTTTCTCGCCACGCGCCTTCAAGGCATTAGCCAGGTGCAGAAGAATACGGGCACCCGAGGCGCCCACCGGATGCCCTATGGCAATCGCTCCGCCGTCAACATTAAGTTTCTCTTCGTCAAGCATGGGCATCGCCTGGGCAAGACCAAGTTCATCTTTGGCATAGCCAGGCTCATGCCAGGCACGCAGACAGCCAATCACCTGTGCGGCAAAGGCCTCGTTAATCTCCCAAAGGTCAATGTCATCGGCCTTAAGCTTGTGACGTTGCATGAGAGGTGTTGCGGCATGTATGGGGCCAAGACCCATCTGGGCAGGGTCAAGCCCTGCCCACTGCAAATCTACCAGTCGGGCAAGTGGCGTTAACCCATGGTCTTTCACCGCCTGCTCTGAGGCAAGGACAACCCAGGCAGCACCGTCGGTGACCTGCGAGCTATTGCCTGCTGTGACGTTGCCGTAGGGCTTGTCGAACACAGGGCGAAGCTTGGCAAGACCTTCCAGGTTGGAGTCGGCACGCACTCCGTCGTCGCGGTCGTAGACATTGCCCTTTGAATCAATAAGAGGGGCGAGCTCGTTGGTGAAGCGTCCCTGATCATGGGCACGGGCCGCACGCACATGGCTTCGGCTTGCAAACAGGTCCATGTCTTCTCGGGTAATGCCAAACCGGTGGGCAAGGTTTTCGGCGGTCTGCCCCATAGAAAGCCCCACCACTGGGTCGGTAAGACCCTTCAAGATAGAAATGACCGGCGCAAACATGGCACCCATGGGCAGCCTTGCGAAATGCCCTAGTTTTTGCATTGGGGTTTTCTTCTGACCCATGGCCGAGAACCAACGCACCATGGCATCGGCATAGAGCAGTGGTGTGCGCGACAAGGCATCTACGCCGCCTGCAAGCACAAGCTCCGAGCGGCCCATTTGAATGTTCAGCATGGCAGAGTCAATGGCCTGTAGGCCTGATGCGCAGTTACGCATGACCGTAAAGGCGGGCACACGTTCCCCGCAGCCAATACGTAACGAAACGATACGGGCAATGTTGGCCTCCTCCGCGGCGGGTGCGGCGCAGCCCAGTATGACTTCACTGAAGTTCTTGGCCTCGAAGGGCTGACGCAGCATGAGGGCTTGTGCTGCCGCAGTTGCCAGGTCAGAAGCAGCGAAGGGACCAGGTGCACCCTTCGCTTTTAGGAAGGGGGTGCGCATACCGTCAACAAGGTAGACCGCGCGAGAAGATTGCGTCATGGCTTAGGCTGCCTTTCGTTCAGAAGGGGTTGGCGTCTTTGGCGTATCAGACGCCTCGGCACTCTGAGCATCCGGCTGTGCTGCCTTCCGCCGGTTGGTAGTCTTGCCCGCCTTGGTCGTAGAAGAGGCAGCCTGCTGCGATTCGTGAATGGTGAAGGGGAAGTCGTCCACGTGAATCACCTCGTCGCGTAACCGGTCGCGCTCCAAGAGTTGCTCCAGCTCGTCGCGGGTAATCACTCCCTTCTCTGCGGCAAGCTTGGGCAGGTCGCGCACGTTTGCCAGTGGATGGCCCTGAAAGAGGCCCGTCTTTTCGGCAGCCCGAATACGGGCATCGATAGGCTCTGCCTTCAACAAGGCATCAAGTGCCTTCTGAAGTGCTGTCATCGGGTCCTTGGACTGGTCGGTTCCCACGCAGAGTGCGGTCAGCATGTCACGCGCCTCGCCTGGTGAGCTAATGCTTGCGGCGGCGCGACGGCCAAGCTCATCGGATGGCGGACGCTGACCCATGCCCAAGGGGAACAGCCATGCGGCCAAGAGCCTTCCCAGAATACGGCTCGGGTAGTTGGCAAGCACAGCCCCGAAGGCCTGAGCAGCCTTGTATAGACAATCGCGCACAGCCCATTGGGCGGTGGCCTTTAGGCTTGCAGGCTGGCCAAGCAGTTCGTAGTGCTTCATGGCGCAGCTGGCAGCAAAGAGCATTGACAAAATATCACCGAGTCGCGCAGAAATTTTCTCTTTGCGTTTAAGGCTTCCGCCAAGACTCAGCATGGCCATGTCTGCAAGAAAGGCAAAGGCCACCGAAAACTGAACAAGCTTTTTGGCTTCCGCCTGAAAGGCCGAAGGCACTGGCCCGTGAGGTCTTGCAAAAAAGCCGCGCGTAAGGCCATGGCTCAAGGCCTTTGCTCCGTTTGTTAATGCGAACCCCACGTGCGACCAGAAGGCCTTGTCGAACTGAACAAGACCCTCGTGGTTGTTCATGCGTGCGGCCTGCATTTCGGCAAGAACATAGGGGTGGCAGCGCACGGCGCCTTGTCCAAAAATAATCAGGCTACGGGTCAGAATATTGGCGCCTTCCACCGTAATACTTACAGGCATTTGCTGGTAGGCCATGCCCAGAGGGTTTGAAGGTCCTTGGCAAATGCCCTTTCCACCCACAATGTCCATGCCGTCATTCACCACTGTGCGCGCAAGTTCGGTGACATGGTATTTGGCAATGGCCGAGACAATCGACGGCTTCTCGCCAAGGTCAATGGCCATGGCCGATAAGGTTCGAATGGCATTGTTTAAGTAGGTGTAACCGGCAATACGTGCAAGCGGCTCTTCAATGCCCTCGAACCGGGCAATGGGCGTTTTGAACTGACTGCGCACGCGGCTGTAGCCACCCGCATAAAAAGACACCAGCTGCGAGATGCCTGCATTGGCCGAGGGCAAAGAAATACCGCGGCCTGCCGACAGGCATTCCATAAGCATGCGCCAGCCTTGGCCGGCCATGGCGGGCCCACCAATAATGAACTCAAGAGGCATAAAGACATCGCTGCCCTGGGTGGGTCCATTCATAAAGAAAGTGTTTAAGGGAATGTGCCTGCGACCAATGACAACACCCGGGTGGTCGCGCGGAACCAAGGCGCAGGTAATGCCAATGTCTTCTTGGCCGCCCAGAAGTTTTTCAGGGTCATAAAGCCGAAAGGCCAGGCCAAGCACGGTGCAAACCGGCGCAAGTGTGATGTAGCGCTTGTTCCAGCTTACCCGCATACCAAGCACTTCTTTGCCCTGCCATTGGCCCTTACAGACAACGCCCACATCGGGGATGGCGGCTGCATCGGAGCCCGCCCAGGGGCTTGTGAGTGCAAAGGCAGGTACTTCAATGCCTTTTGCAAGCCGAGGCAGGTAATGCTGTTTTTGCTCTTCTGTACCGTAGTGAAGAAGCAGCTCACCCGGGCCGAGGGAGTTGGGCACCATGACAGAGACGGCCAACGGCGACGACCGGGTGGAAAGCCGCGCAATAATCTGTGACTGGGCGTAAGCCGAAAAGGCAAGGCCACCGTAGGCCTTGGGAATAATCATGCCCAGAAAGCCCTTGTCCTTAATGTACTGCCAGGCCTCAGGCGACATGTCGTAGGTCTCGTGGGAGACCGTCCAGTCGTTCACCAGCCGGCAGGCCTCAACCACCTCATTATTTAAAAAAGACTCCTCTTCGGTGGTGAGCTTTGGGGCTGGTAATGCCGCGAGCCGATGAAAGTCCGGTTTACCCTTAAAAATGTCCGCTTCAATCCAGACCGTGCCTGCCTCTAAGGCGGCGCGCTCGGTCTCTGACATGCTTGGCAGAGCCTTTTTAAAAGCCGCATAAATGGGCCGGGTAAGTAGCTTGCGACGTTGGTTCGGTGACTTCCACAACCAGAAAACAGTTCCTGAAACGGCAAGAAGGACGACGAAGATAAACATAGCTAGCCCTTTCCTTTAATGGCTGAGGGGGGGGTACGAGGGGTGTGGCTTGAGCTGGGAATGCGCAGTGCGGCCTGGCGAACCTGGGCCTGCTGGGGTGTATTGGTTTCGAAATCAGGCAGGGGGGCGCGAAGTCCGCCAACAAGAAAATTCATGAGCCGGGGCAAAAGACGATCAATTTCCATGAGGTCTGTCCCGATACCTTGGTGAGTTTCTCTTTCTCTGCCCTTGGACTGATTAGGAGTCTGGGCGGTTTCCTTAAGTCCCTCATGGGCAAGCAGTTGCAGACTGTCGGTGCCGGCAATGGCGTAGGCTGTGGCCCCCAGCATGAAATGAAACCGCCAAAGGATCTCTTCGCGAGGCACATCGGGCAGTGATTTAAAAAGGGCCTCTCTGTAACGGCCTAGAACTTCCTCGTACTCCGTGGCTAGAAACACCCGAATGAATTCCGAGGGCTCAGTAAGGGTTCGTCCAAGAAGCTTTAAAAAGGTGGGCCCACCTTCTTTGTCCTTCTGCGCAATACGAAGTAGGGTTCCAAAAAAAGCGTCCAGAATTTTTGCAGGTTTTACAGGGCGACCGGCTGCAGCTTTTTCGAGACGGTCAAGCGCAACGAGCCTTTCTTGGTTGAGCTGGGTGAGCCGCCTCTTGAAGATCTCGCGAATCAAAGCCTCTTTCGAGCCAAAGTGGTAATTCACAGCAGCGAGATTGACCCCCGCCGAAGCCGTAATTTGACGCAGGGTGGTGGCCTCAAACCCCTGGTGCTCGAAGAGTGACTCTGCTGACCTTAAAATTTTTTCAAGCGTGCTCATGCCCTTATTAAAAACTAAAATTAAAACATTTGTTTTAAACCTTAGTTTGAATCAGGGCTTTCCCTAGCTAGCGAGCATTCACGGTCAATGGGATTCTCCAGCAATTGGCTTTTTTTCTAAGAAATCACGATTTATCAAGGAGACTCAAAAATGGCCGTGGCAAAGTTACGAAAATTGAGGCCTTTAGGGCGGTCTGTAAAGCTACTCGGAGTGGCTCTAGCCTCGGCACTTATCTTGGCCGGCTGCGGCGGAGGAGGATCCTCAAGCGACTCGCCAGCGACAACCCGACTATTTGTTGCCGGAGATAGCCTTTTCGACACCGGCACGTTTGGAATTAAGTTCACCGTTCAAAACGCCTCTGGCCCAACCAAAATCGTGATTGACCTCTTGGCCGAAAATAAGGGTGTCGAGACTCCCTGTCCTGCTTACTCCTCATCGTTGGTGCTTTCGAACTCCGCTTGCACGGCGTTTGCTGTTGGAGGGGCTGGCATTAATACGGGCGTAGGTACCGCCCGAAACATTGTTAACCAGCTGCAGGATATCAAGGCTACTCATTCAGGTTTTAGTTCTTCTGACCTTGTCCTTATTGACGGCGGAGGCAATGACTTTGCGGCCTTGACTGAGTCCTTTGGGGCGTTTGCAACGGCAGCAGCAGCAGCACGTGCAAATCAAACGGCAGAGTCGGTGGCTGCCTATCAGGCGGCTACCCAAGCCTATGCAACTTTCGTCGCTCCCCTTCTTCAGCAAGCTGCCTGGGCTCAGGGTCCTGCTGCCCAGTCTGCTGTCGTTACGAGCCTCACGACTGCAATTCTCACAGCAGCCGACCCATCTGCCCAAGCCGTCAGTTATGGCCTTGCCTATTCGGTGAAGCTCGCGGATGTTCTTATGGCAGCTATTGATGAGAATCTTGTCTCGGCAGGTGCCACACGGGTGCTCGTGGCCAACCCGCCCAATATCGTTTTAACTCCCGACTTTTCTGCTGTAAGGGGTCTGCTTGGCCCTGTCGTGTCGGGCTGGATATCTGCCTACAACCTGCAACTCGAGAGTCTTGCCTCAACGAGAGGTCAGGTTGCTGTTTACAACCTCTTTGCAAAGTTTTCTGAGTTGCTCGATCCACAAGTTGGTGCAAGCTACGGATTTACTAACGTGCTGGACGCCGCCTGCTTATCTCCAATAAGCGAAAACCCCACAGCTTGCTCCACCGCAGCCCTTGACGCTGTGAATCCTGCATGGCCTGGGTATTTCTTTTCTGATGGCTTCCACGGTACTCCTAGGGCCAATCAGGTTATAGGAGAGGATGTCGTGGTTAAGCTCGATACTCTTGGCTGGTAGATAGATTTGCAAAGCAACTCGTTTGAAAAGCATTTTTCGCTAAGAGAGAACACAGACCTATTTATGAATCAAGCTACTAATTTTGGGAGAAAACCCATGGTGCATGGAAAAGAGTGTGAAAAGATGAGCAAGCCGAGTGCCGTTCAGTTTGGCCGTTTGTTCGTTTTGAGTGCTGGGATCGTATTTGGAACAACTGGCGCTTGGGCACTGGAGATACCTGACAACAACGGGTGGTCGGGGTCGCTGAATGTTGGGCTTTCCGTTGGCACGAGTGTGCGTGATCAAGCGCCGGACTCCAAGCTCTACAGCCGGGCTGATGGCGTTCGTGCCGGTTTGGGCACAAACGGCACTGGCGCAACGAACACGGATAGTGGAAACGTGAACTACAGCAAAGGCGATTCTTTTTCCACTCTTGCGAAGGCTACCTTTGATTTCTCGATGAAAAAACAGGACTACGGTTTTTTTGTTAGGGCAAAGGCCTGGTACGACCACGCTCTTGAAGAGGGTGAGGTTAATCAGGGTAATGGTGCATCCGGGTATTTGCCTGTAACGGGGCGCCGCTCTTTGTCAGATAACGGGTTCGATCCGCTCGGACGCTTTTCGGGTGCGGAAATTCTGGACGCCTATGCTTACACGGGGTTTGAATTAGGCGGTCAGCCTGGTCAGGTTAGGCTTGGAAGACAAGTCATCAATTGGGGTGAGTCTTTGTTCATTCAAGGGATCAATCAAGTCAACCCCATTGACTTATCAGCCTTGCGTAAACCCGGAACTGAAATTAAAGATGCCTTCTTGCCTGTGGAGTCTGTGTGGGCTAGTTTGAGTCTTGGTGAGGGTAGATCTTTCGAGGGCTTCGTCCAGACAAAATGGACTCCCGCAAACATTGACAGTTGTGGAACCTATTGGTCACCTGTCGAGTTTCAAGCAACACATCGTGCGGGCAGTTCTTGCTCTCAGGTAATTACGACGCTTCCTGGTCTAAGTAATTTCGACTCCATTCAACAGGGCCTTTTTGTTCCTATGGGATCTGGGAAGGCGGGTGACGACGAGGAGCAGTTCGGTGTTGCCCTTCGTATGCCTTCCGAGGCCCTTGATGGAGAGGTTGGTGTATACGCAATGCGAATTAGCTCTCGGATTCCTTACATCTCAGGAAGGTCAGGATCTAACATCCGCGAGCTGGGAGCTCTTGGTGGAACACTTAACCCTAATAACTTTATTAATCCTATTCCCCGTCAAGTAGCAGGCGCAGCGCAGGCACTCGGCCTGTCATTAATACCTGGGACAGGTTTTTGGGAGTATCCAAGCGACATCAATATTTTTGGTGTGTCTGCCTCAACCAACCTGTCGGGCTGGTCCGTAGGTGCGGAGGTCAGCCACTCCCCAAATCAGCCCGCTCAAATCAACGGAAACGACCTTCTTGCGGGTCTTCTTTATGGAATTGGTCCCATGCGGGCAGAGGCTGAGGCCGCCGCCGCGGCCGGCGCTGGAACAGAGATTGCAGGCTATAAGCGCCTTCGCAAGACACAAATGCAGGTCAACGGCATTCGAGTTTTACCGCGAATGTTGGGTTCGGCCCAGTCGATTTTTGTTGGTGAGGTGGCTTATCAAAGAGCTAACGTAGGCGATCGCAATACTGGCAAGCGCTTTGGTCGGTCCTTCATTTTTGGTTTCGCACCTCATGCCTCCTACCTTGCGGACTCTCAGGATGCCTCGCTGGGGGCTGCTGTTCAGCAGGCTGCTGGGGGTATTGGGACTGGGAACCCCGCTACGAACACGCAAGAAGATGGTCGGCAGAACGATGGCTTCGCCACAGAAAATTCTTGGGGATATCGTCTTCGGCTTCAGCTCGAGTACCCTCAGGTTTTTGGCACATCAGCCACTCTTTTTCCGACTTTCTCTTTTGCCCATGATGTAAGTGGCTATTCCATCGATAGCCAGATCGTTGAAGGACGTCAAACCATTGGCCTCGGACTGCGCGCGAATTTCAACAGGGTACATAACATCGAGCTTGGCTACGTGCGATATGCCGACGCTGCCAAATACGATGCCTTCCGCGATCGCGATTACTACAGTCTTGTCTTAAGCACCAGTTTCTAGTGGTTCGTTAAATAGGGGTGAGGGGTCTCTTTCAGGCCTCTCGCT
>JALRJP010000047.1 GCA_023261135.1 Burkholderiaceae bacterium
CACGCGTACAGCAGGCGGTCTTTCTACGGGCAAGCCACTGACACAGGCTGGTTTTACCGGTCGACTCTGCACCCACCACAGCGATCTTTAAAATGCCTGCCGTCGTGCCCATGTATGCAGTCCCCAGAAGGCCAGACCAAACTGAATAAGGTACAGAACGGCAGTAGGCCACAGGGCCTGCTGTACGAACAAGACAACGGAAGCCGCATTCGCAAGCAGCCAAGCAAACCAGCAATCAATACGTTTCAAGCCCATAAGAATCATTGCAATAAGGCTGACCGACGTTATCGCGGCATCGAGCCATGGATTCGGGTGATGGGCTAACACCGAGAAACTCATAACAAGAACAAGCGCTAAGACGAAGGCGCCAAGAGACCAAAGAACACGCTCACGCTGAGCAAGCCAGGTCGGTCTCAGTGGATGGGTCTCGACGCTAGTCTCGTTTGATCTATTCCAGTTACGCCAACCCCAGGCGGAGGTTAGAATAAAGACGAGCATTAAGAGTGCTTGTCCGATAAGATCAACTCCCAGGTAAATACCCAGGTAAATGGCGCTTGAAGCAATAAACAAGGGCCATACCCAAATATTTTCTCGCAAGCTAAGCACAACGCCACCAAGGCCAAGACCAGCGGCGAGCCATTCAAGACTTAACATTGACGTAACACCATGGTTTCTAAACGATCACTTCGCTGGAAAGAAGGCGACGACGCCGAGGAGATTGCGGCCGCTCAGACCATCGCACTCTGTCCTTTATGTGGGCGAGAGCTTGTTCCCGGTGACTCAGTCGACGAACATCATCTTACACCCCGGTCGCAGGGAGGCAGAGACAAGCACCTCATTCATAAGGTCTGCCATCGCAAGATCCATCAGACATTTAAACCACGCGAACTCGCGCGTCAGTTTAACTCCTGGACCGCCTTACAGGCCCATCCCGAGATCGAGAAATTCATTGAATGGGTGCAAAAGCGTCCCAACGAGTTTCTGGGCTAGTTTTTTGCGACAATGGTCTAAAGAAAAGACTGCCCTTAACGCGAATCTTAATCCGCAAGTTATGCGGATCCCCTGCAAGGTATTTTGTATGTCCCTTGAACGCTCTGCCTCCCGAAGGCCGAATCAAAGCTCGGCCATGACTTCTCGACAGATCATCACCGCCTCTATTCTTATTTTTAGCCTGGGCCTGATTTTAGGCTGCACAAAGAGCGAGCCACCAGCTGCCCTGCCCCCAGCAGTGAAAATCTTCGAGGTAGGTTCGTTAATCAGTCAGACAACTGCTCAGGGTGTAGCTCAAGCTTATTCAACAAACTCTAAGGCACGCCAAGACCCTTCAGAGCTTCGCTCTGAACTTTCTGGCACTGTATTAGAGGTACTGGTCAAGCCCGGCCAAGCCGTCAAAGCGGGTCAGAGCCTTATTCGTCTTGACCCTCGCGATGCAAAACTTGCAAACTCCGCAGCCCAAGTTCAAGTACAAGCAGCGCGTGCACGACTTGCCAATGTAGAGGCCGATTTCAACCGCTACACGGAATTACTCACGAAAGGCTTTATTTCAAAAGCAGAGTGGGACCGCCGCGAAGCCACACTTATTGCCGAGCGCGCCCAGTTCGAGGCCACGCTCGACCAACTTGGTGTCTACACGCTACGGGCACTAGAGGCGGGTGTTGTTAGACAGGTGCTAGCCACCACGCTTGAATTTGTCCAAGCATCCGAACCTCTTGTTCAGTTACAAGCAACACGGTCACAACCTTCAGGTTTGCAACGTGACACTCGCAGCACACAAGACACGGAGTCAACTCAAGGGGATTCTTTCCTTATTCCCCTTACAGCCCTTCTCGATGGACGTCGCGTCATGCGTGTCGTGCCTCGCGATGACCACTTCCTTGTTGAAGCGATTGCAGTCAATGTTCTTGAATCGACAGAGCGGCTTGCAAGGGTTGAGGGCCTTTTAAAAGGGGACAGCATCGTTGTAGTCGGTGCACATCTTCTAAGCCCAGGTCAAGAGGTTCGACGCCTCCAACCCTAGGTTTTAGACGCCAGATCCATCCCCGACGTGAACTCGCCATCAAAATTAAACCTATCGCTTTGGGCTATTGAGCATCCTGCGCTCATTCGATTCCTGATGGTCTCACTACTTGTTCTTGGAATCGGAAGCTACTTTCAGCTTGGCCAGGACGAGGACCCTCCGTTCCATTTTCGTGCAATGGTTGTTCAGGCCTATTGGCCCGGTGCAACGGCATCTCAAATGGCCGACCAGGTCACCGACCGGCTCGAACGCATTCTCCAAGAGGTACCCAACACAGACAAAATTGTTAGCTTTTCCAAGCCTGGGCAGGCCACCATCATTTTTCAGGTTAAAGACGACTTTGACCCCGATGAAGTACCTGATCGTTTTTACACCGTAAGAAAAAAAATGATGGACATGGCCAAAGACCTGCCCGAGGGTGTGCAGGGGCCATTCTTTAACGATGACTTTGGCGATACCTTTGGCGTTATCTACAGCCTTGCCGCACCTGGATACAGCCAAGCCGATCTCACCGACTTCGTGCGCAGTGCTCGAAGTCAACTTCTTTTGGTGAAAGATGTAGGCAAAGTAGAAGTGTTCGGCCTACAAGATGAGCGTATTTTCGTTCAGTTGAGTCGCAAAGAGCTTGCTCGGTATCAGTTAACAGCAGGCTCAGTCGGCCAACAAATTGCAGATCAAAACGCCATTGTTGATGCGGGTCGTATAGAAACGGATGCGTTCACCATCCCCATTAGGGTGCTTGGCCAGTTTGGGTCTGTCGAAGAATTGGCTGCCATGCCCATACGGGCAGGACAACGGGTGCTTAGGCTTGAAGATATTGCCACCATTCGAAGAGCCACGGTTGACCCACCAAGCCCCTTCGTGAAAGTCAACGGGCAGACTGTGGTGGCGCTTGGTGTTTCTATGCTCAAAGGTGGTGACATTATTGCTCTTGGTAAGAATCTCGACACCGCCATTGCAAAGATTCAAGCCCAACTGCCCATTGGGGTGAGTCTGCAGCAAATACAGAACCAGCCTAAGGTTGTTGCCGAGTCTGTGTTTGAGTTTCTAAAGGTTCTTGCAGAGGCCGTAGCCATTGTCTTGGCGGTTAGCCTTCTTGCCCTAGGGCTTCATCGACATCCTTTACGACTTGACCCTCGCCCTGGACTTATTGTGGCCATAAGCATTCCTCTGGTTATGGCCGTCACCTTTCTTATTATGAATCTCTGGGGCGTGGGCATTCATAAGATCTCCCTGGGTTCGCTCATTATTGCTCTAGGGTTACTTGTCGACGACGCCATTATTGTTGTCGAAATGATGATTCGTAAGCTAGAAGAAGGCAGTGACAAACTTGCCGCTGCCACCGCGGCCTACGAACTGACTGCCATACCCATGCTAACCGGCACCTTAATTACCGCAGTGGGCTTCCTGCCTATTGGTATTGCAAAGTCCGTGGTCGGTGAATACACCTTTGCTATTTTCGCAGTCACCGCTGCAGCACTAATTGTGTCGTGGCTTGTCTCGGTGCTTTTTGTGCCGTTTCTTGGCATGTGGCTGCTGAAGGTTCCAAGCCATCCGCAGACCAATAATCAAATCAGCCTGCGCGACTCCACCGCCTACCAAGTCTTTCGGGCAACGGTGACCTGGTGTGTCAATAACCCCATTAAAACCATTGCCGCCACCCTTGTTACCTTTGTTCTTGGCCTAGCCGGAATGAGCCGTGTTGAACAACAGTTTTTCCCTGACTCCTCGCGCCCAGAAATTCTTGTTAATGTTTACCTTGTTGAAGGTGCAGGCATTGAAGCAACCTCGGCCACTATCGAGCGTATAGAGAAGGAGGTCAGCCTGATCGAAGGCATCGATACCGTGACCTCTTGGGTAGGCTCCGGTGCTCCCCGGTTTTTCTTGCCGCTCGACATCATCTTTCCACAAAGTAACGTTGCTCAGCTTATTATTCAGCCCAAGCTAGGCTTTCCACGACAGTCGGTGCTTGATGCACTGTACGCACGTATCCCGCCTGTTGCCCCCGAGGCACGTTTACGAATAAAGCTCCTTCCCAACGGACCACCCGTGCCCTACCCGGTTCAGTTTCGGCTTACCGCCGATCGACCCGAAGCACTTTTTGAAGTGGCCGACCAGGTGCGCGATGTTATGGCCAGGCACCCTGAAATACGTGGCCTTCACGACAACTGGAACGAGCGTCGGCCCGTGGTGCAGATCAATCTTGATCTTGCTAGGGCCCGTGAGGCTGGCGTGACCTCGGCCGCTGTTGCGAGGGAACTGCAGGCACGCTTCACTGGACGAATCGTTGCCGATTACCGAGAGCGCGAGAAGATTCTCCCCATTGAGGTTGAACTTCCTGCACATGAACGCGATGCCATAGAGGACATACGTGAGCTATTAGTACCAAGCTCTAGCGGGCGACTCGTTCCTCTTGAAAAGATTGCAGGCCTCGAGCTCATCTGGGAACCCGGCATGATCTGGCGATACAACCGACAATACGCTCTTACCCTTCAAGCAGACGTTGCTCCCGGTGTTCAAGGTGCAACAGTGGCGCTCGAACTTCAGAAAGCTCTGGAACCTCTAAGAGCGAGCCTTCCAGTGGGTGTCAATCTTGCAATTGGTGGCACGGTCGAAGAGAGCTCAAAAGGCCAGGCCTCAATTTTTGCTGGTGTGCCCATTATGTTGTTCATAACACTGACGCTTCTGGTTATGCAACTGCAAAGCACCCCGCGAAGCTTCATGGTCTTAGCAACCGCGCCGCTCGGACTAGCCGGAGTTGCCGCCTCTCTGCTTTTACTTCAAAGACCATTTGGCTTCGTAGCGATGCTAGGCGTTATAGCGCTGATGGGCATGATTATGCGTAACGCAGTGATTCTGATTGATCAAATTGAAAAAGAACAAGCCCGGGGACTGTCGGTTCGAGAAGCCATTGTTGAGGCCACAATTCTTCGGTTCCGCCCCATCACCCTCACGGCGGCGGCTGCCGTGCTAGCCATGATTCCTCTTCAGAGCAGCGTGTTCTGGGGGCCCATGGCGGTGGCTATTATGGGCGGTTTGGTTGTAGCAACAGGCCTTACTTTATTGTCTCTGCCCGCCCTTTACAGCCTGGTCTACGGAAGACGGAAGCCGTAACCAATTAGAGCAGTGAATTACCCGGGAAGGTCGTAACGACTTGTTGGTGCAAGAATAATAGCCTCGCCCTCGAGAACGGCCTCACCCCTCTGATTCACCACAACGGTCTGAAGCCAGACCTTACCCTTCTCGTCCTTCTGGGTCACGGTAACGGTTCCCGTAATTTCATCACCCAAATAAACGGGACGCTTGAACTTGAGCGTCTGACCAAGGTAGATCGTCCCCGGTCCAGGGAACGTGGTTCCCAAGATGCGGGAAATAATGCTGGCTGTCCAGACGCCGTGCCCAACTACCGCTTTTAACGGCGTTGATGCTGCATAGACAGGATCAGTGTGAGCCGGGTTGCAGTCGCCCGATACCTTTACAAAGGCGTCCAGAATTTCTTGGGTGAGCAGCGTTGAGAGGCTCGCAGACTGACCGACGGAGATTTCTTCGAAGAGGGTGTTGGTCGACATGGGGTTTTCCCTGTGTGAATCCATGAAGTCATGAGTGTAACTCGGGATTTTGCATTGCCGCATTTACATTTGTAAGAATATTTATTAAATTGAGTACTCATGGTTACTGCACCTTCAAAACAAGGCGCCTTGCTTCGCTTCTTGATGGAAAGACAAACCTACAGCAAGGCCACCCTTGACGTAATAAAACCCAAACTGCTTGAGGGCGGCGTGAACAACGAATGCCTGCGTAACGCGAGCTTAATGCAGAAAAGCTATGGATTTCGAATGGTAAGTGGCTGGCTCTATATTGCGAAGCCCGATCTAGGCAGCGCTCAATTCACCCAACATTGGTGGAACTATGACAGCGCTGAAAAGGTCTTCTACGACCTTTCGCCAAACATTGAAGTCAATGCTATACACGTCCTTGACCTAGGACTTGCCCAATTTGCCTCTGAACAGTTTGGTTACCTTACTGTTGCTAGGTCCCTCCTTCTTCGCGGTAACCAGTTCTTCAGCCTAGACTACGGTCAAGAGGGTTTCGATATCGAGCCCATTACCAGGCTTGATGACCAGACACTCTTTCCCCCACGCCCACACCACGGAACACGAATTACTTAGCAACACCACCCGACCCTAAAGGCTTGGGCAGCTGCGACCGACCTTCACGAAGATCGGCCGTACACTCAACTGTGAATTTAGGATCGGTTGTAGCCCTAAGTTTTTCAGCAGACTGCTTGCAGGCGTCTTCCGACAGATGCCGCTCCATAACCGAAAAATTGGTCGTGGTTCCTATCCAAACAATAAGCAGCCATTCCTTCATCCCTTAACTCCTATTGGCCATTCACGATTGCTTCGGACCAGGGCGCGGACAAGCCCCAACCCACTGCGCGTTGCCGAGACCAGAGCGCCTCAAGAACCCGATGGACCGCCTTACGATCGCAGCGAAACCCCGCTTTTTGCCCATTACCTTCAAAGATCATGGCATAGGTCCCGTTGTCATGACTAAAACGAATAGTTGATATAAGGCCAAGGTTGACGAGGCCTTCTACCTTGGGGGCTGGAGGTGCGTTGTCTCCTCCTTGGGAGCGAAGGGCAGCCACCGCCCGTTCGTGTTCCGAGGCAACCTCTTCACGAGGCTGATCACCTAGAAGACCTCCGTAAACATCGGGCAGAAACCGCGAGACGAGTTTGCGGCTAAGCCAAAAGGTGGCGTTCGAATCCTGGGCGGTGAGCCTTACCCACAGACGATCCTCGGAATCGCTGTAACCAAAGGTAATAAGTGAATACCAGGTTGTCATGATTTGTTTGGTAGCGGGGGTAGGATTTGAACCTACGACCTTCGGGTTATGAGCCCGACGAGCTGCCAGACTGCTCCACCCCGCGCCGAGCTCTTAACTATACAACAATTCAGCGGATAGCGAGCTTAGAATAGGGAATGAACTTTTGCTCTCGCTGCTCTGCCCAGACCAACCTCATTGTCCCACCCAATGACAACCGCCTAAGACAGGTCTGCAGCCAATGCGGCGAAATCCACTACGAGAATCCAAAACTTGTCGTGGGTACAGTGGCCTTCTATAACGAAAAGATACTTCTATGTCGCCGAGCAATTGAGCCACGTCGTGGTAAGTGGACTCTACCCGCTGGTTTTATGGAACTCAACGAAACCACGCAGGAAGGCGCGTTACGTGAAACACTGGAAGAGGCTGGTGCTACGGTTAGGCCTCTTAAGCTAATGGCGGTCTACGATGTTGTCACTGCGAACCAGGTCCATCTTTTCTATCTTGCAGAAATGATTTCAGAAAATCTTGATCCTGGGGAAGAGTCCCTCGACGCCCAACTCTTCCGCGAAGAGGACATTCCCTGGAGCGACATTGCTTTTCGTTCCGTCGAAGCCGCACTCAGGCACTTCTTACTGGATCGTCAGCAGGGCTTTAGCATGGCGGTTGACCATAAAGTCATGCGTTGAAGACCATGACGGAACCCTCCCCTATTCGACTGCCTTGGATCGAACCGGGTGACCCCTTCCCACCCAGCCATCGAGCCCTAACGGATCAGCATGGTGCCAATGGGCTTGTCGCAGCGAGCCAATCGCTCACCCCCGAGATGCTCGAGAAAGCCTACCGCTGTGGCCTATTCCCGTGGTCAGGGCCCGGTGAGCCTATTTTATGGTGGACCCCTAACCCTCGTATGGTGCTATCGCTTAATGACTTTCGTTGTCGACGATCACTGAGAAAGGTCATTCGGCAGGCTGTCGAATTAGGCTACGAACTGCGCGTCGACAGCAGCTTCCAGCAACTTCTCACGGAATGCGCGGCACCCCGGAAGGGACAAAACGGAAGCTGGATTACCCCGGCTATTATTCAGAACTATAGAAAGCTTCATGAGGGAAATCTTGCCCACAGCCTAGAGCTCTTCGATCAGGATCAGCTTTTGGGCGGCCTTTACCTGGTGAGTCTTGGCAAGATGCTTTTTGGCGAGAGCATGGTCAGCCTTAAGCCCAATGCCTCTAAAATTTGTCTTGCAATGCTAGTTCAGTGGGCACGCCAACATGGGGGTCAAATTATTGACTGTCAACAGCAAACCCATCATTTAATCTCCCTTGGAGCCGCGCCCGTTAGTCGCCAAGTCTTCGAGTCCATTCTCAAAACCGAAATAGAAAAGCAGGGGTTTCCTTGGCAAGAGACCCCACCCAGACTTACACTCTGGCAGGAATAGCTATGTCAAGCCTTCGAGACCTCCCCGTTGCGACGCTGCAGTTCTATGTAACAGCACCGTATGCCTGTAGTTATTTAACCTCACGTAAAGCACGCTCTCAGGTGGCGACACCGAACCACCTCATCACGCCTGAACTCTACGGAGATTTGGTTCAAATGGGGTTCCGTCGAAGCGGCGCGTTTGCCTACAGGCCCTACTGCGACGGCTGTCGACAGTGCATTCCCCTACGCATCCCTGTCTCTGAGTTTCAGGCCAATCGAACGCAACGACGCTTGACGCGGCGGCATCAAGACCGACTCATCATTCAAAGGGAGCCGCTGCAGTTTCGTGACGAACACTACAAGCTCTACCAAGCCTACCAGTCGCATCGTCATGCCGGCGGCGGAATGGACCAAGACAGTCGCGACCAGTACGCTCAATTCCTTCTTCAAAGCCGAGTATCGACAGAACTTATTAGTTTCAGGCAGCCCGATGGCGAGCTTGCCATGGTTAGCATTGTCGATCGACTTCCCGACGGTCTGTCAGCTGTTTACACCTTCTACGACCCACGCGACCCTAGTAACTCCTTTGGGACCTACGGTATCTGGTGGCAAATCGCAGAGTGCCAGGCCCTAGGGCTAAGCTACTTGTATCTTGGGTACTGGATTTCTGAAAGCAAGAAAATGGCATATAAGGCGGGTTTCAAGCCCTCTGAAATGCTTCTTAATGGGCACTGGCAGCGCGTTGAAGACCATCAAGAATCTGCAACTACGCCATGACCTCTAAGCGTGGCCGGCACTGGTTGTGGCAGATCTACCCTGCACTTCGACCCCTGCTTTTTCAGCTTGATCCCGAGACCTCGCATCACCTAAGTTTTGCCACTTTAAAACGCATAAATAAATGGGCGAGCTGGCTGCTCCCCCCTTCTGCACCCCTTCCGGCTGCATCTCATCAAGTGGCTGGCTTGAACTTCCCCAACCGAGTCGGGCTTGCCGCAGGCCTAGATAAAAATGCAGACTTCATTGATGCCCTAGGGTCGTTTGGATTCGGATTTATTGAGGTCGGAACAGTAACGCCGAAACCTCAGCCTGGTAACCCTCGGCCGCGCTTGTTTCGTATCCCGCAGGCTCACGGTATTGTGAATAGGTTTGGGTTTAATAACCTGGGACTTGAATCGTTTCTACTTAATGTAAAGAAATCGCGTTGGGTCGCAGAGAAAAAAGGCGTGCTCGGTCTCAATATAGGGAAAAATGCCGCCACCCCAATCGACCATGCTGTTAACGATTACCTTGTCTGCTTAAAGGCCGTCTACCCCTGGGCGGACTACATCACCGTTAACATCTCCTCGCCCAACACGAAAAACCTGCGCGACCTTCAGTCCGAAGACATGCTTCGATCTCTTTTATCCTCTTTAAAACTGGAACAAGACAGGCTTCGTAAATCGTTAAGTAAAGAGGTCCCACTTTTTGTGAAAATCGCCCCCGACCTTGATGATGCAGACCTTGAATCCATTGCGAACCTTATTACTGAGTTTGATATTGAGGGTGTTATTGCAACCAACACTACCGTTGACAAATCGCTTGTAAAGGGACTTCAACACGGACAGGAGCAGGGAGGTCTCTCTGGCGCGCCGTTGTCTATTCAATCGACAAATATCATTCGGGATCTCAGGCAGTTGCTCGGACCCAATCACAGCCTTATTGGGGTGGGTGGGGTTATGAACACCGAAGATGGCTTTGCCAAATTGCAGGCAGGAGCAGATCTTATTCAGGTCTATTCGGGCCTTATCTACAAAGGCCCTGGTTTAGTTCACGACCTTGTCTCTGGCCTTGACGATTTCCAAAGGGCATAACGGTCGGCAAAGTTTTTACCCTTAGGTACTGGTAGATCTCGGAATCTTGACCAGCCAGAGGCCATGGGAAGAAAAGCCAGGTAACCCCGGCCTCGAGCCATAATACGCAATCCCCTGTTAGCAAACCCAAAGACAAGCCGATAAAGATGGGGGCGCACGGCAACAAAACCCCAAGCCCAGAGTGCCCAGCGTTCACGCCATGGACGTAAATGACGATCGAACTGCCGTTCGCGCAGCTTACGCAAGAGATCAGGCAGGGGAATTTTTACAGGGCAGACCACATGGCACTCACCACACAAGGTTGCCGCCTGCGGGAGATCGAGGGAATTCTCGAGGCCTGCATAAGAGGGCGTAAGAACAGAGCCCATAGGCCCTGGATAGACCCAGCCGTAGGCATGACCACCAATTTTTTGATAGACCGGACAATGATTCATACAGGCGCCACACCGAATGCATCGAAGCATTTCTTCAAACTCACTTCCAAGCAACCCAGAGCGACCACCATCGACCAACACAAAGTACAGATGATCAGGACCATCAGGCTCGCCCTGCGCGCGCGTACCCGTAAGTAAAGACACATAGTTTGAAATAGACTGCCCGGTTGCTGATCGCGTTAAGAGCCTCGCCATAGTGGCGAAATCCTCGAGCGTGGGCAGAACCTTTTCAATTCCGGTAACAACCACATGCACCTTGGGCATGATGGTGCACATACCCTCGTTGCCCTCGTTGGTAACCAGAGCCACTGAACCTGTCTCAGCAATAACAAAATTGCCCCCTGTCACGCCCATATCGGCAGCAAGAAACTTGGGCCGCAACTGCTGTCGCGCTTCACGCGTGAGTTCAGGAATATCGTCAAGCCGAGGCTTGTCATGAACCTGAGAAAAAAGATCTGCAATCTCTTCTTTATCTTTGTGAATAACCGGGGCGATGATGTGGCTTGGCGGCTCGTTATTGTTGATTTGCAAAATGTACTCGCCAAGGTCTGTCTCAACCGGCTCAACGCCCGCCCTCCGAAGCGCCTCGTTTAAGGCCATTTCTTCAGAAACCATCGACTTTGATTTTGTGACCGTTTTTACTTCATGGCGCTTTGCAAGATTCACGACAATTTCTGAGGCCTGAGCAGCCGACTCGGCGTACAACACTGTGGCCCCGCGCTCAGTAGCCTTTTTTTCAAATAACTCAAGCCAGACATCAAGGTTTTGAATAGCCCGGTTCCGACGCTCTACGGCTGCATCACGGGTAGCATCGAAATCAATCTCTGTCATGACCTGTGCTCGCGCAGAGACGAACTTCTCGGCAAGGCGACGAAGATTTTTCTGAAGCCGAGCATCCTGAAGCTTGAGTTCAGAACGCGATTGAAAATGCATAGACTGAACCTGCATGCCTTAAACCTCCCCTGCAAGCACCTGGGCAATGTGCAGCACCTGAGTCTTATCGTCGCCAAGCCGACGAAGACGCCCCTCAATATTCAAAATGCAGCCAAGGTCACCTAATACAACCGCCTGGGCCGAGGTTGCCTGAATGTTTCCAATTTTCTCATCGACAATGGCTGAGGAGACGGCACCGTACTTCAGCGAGAAGGTTCCTCCAAAACCGCAACAGGCCCGAGCGTCCTTCATTTCGCGAACTTCAACACCTGGCATTAGCTTAAGTAACTGCCTAGGCTGTGCACAGACCCCTAGCTCGCGCAAGCCACTGCAGCTGTCGTGGTAAGTCACAGCGGCCGAGAGCTTCCCAGGCACAGTCTCGACTTGCATGACATTGGCAAGAAAGTCTGAAAGTTCAAAAATGCGTGGGCCAAGGTCGACAAGCCGGTGCTTCAATCCAGGATCGTCCGAGAAAAGATCGGCGTAATGCACCTTGATCATGCCGGCACAAGACCCGGAGGGAATGACCACGTAATCATAGCCTTCAAGCTGTTCAAGCACCCGTTCGGCAAGCCGATGTGCGCTGCGGCGATCGCCCGAGTTGTAAGCAGGCTGACCACAGCAGGTTTGATCCGGCGGAACCACAACTTCACAACCTGCATGCTCCAGGAGTTTGATCGCTGCA
>JALRJP010000048.1 GCA_023261135.1 Burkholderiaceae bacterium
AGGGCTCGACCGAGGACGAACAGTTCTTTGACTCACGCTCGGAGATAAAGCGGGTGGCCTAGGGCTTTGTAAATGATTAAAAGGTTGTGAGGGTAGGAGGGAGACTTGAAAGTGGGGGGCAACGACCCCCCTTTTTTTTGCCTGGGTGACGTCGGGCTTGTCAGCAAGCTTTTTAAACAGCCAGGGCAGGGCTTCATCGCACAAGGCCTGCAGTCCGAAAGGCGGGTTGAAGACCAGAAGGTGACTACCGGTCAGACCCAAGCCATCGGCAGCGGCTGGTTGAACGCAAAGGTCGAGCCGCAGTTTTTCGCCGGGCAAGGCCTGAAGCCGTTTGAGTAGTCGCTCCACATCGTAACGAGCAACCATGGGAATCCAGATAATGAAGCAGGTGTTAGCCATGCGCTGCAGACCCTCGCGCACCATGACAAAGGTTCGTTCGTAGTCGCGCTTGTCCTCGTAAGGGGGGTCGACTAAAAACAGTGCGCGCTTTGAGATAGTAGGCAAAAGGGTCACGACTGACTGAAAGCCATCGGCTCGAAAGGACTTCACTCGGCGACCATGGTCTGAAAGGTTGGATTCCAAAAGTGGATGGTCCGACGGGTGCATCTCGTAGGCGTAAAGAAGGTCATGCGGCCGCAGGGCGCGGGCAAGCATGACCGGTGAGCCAGGAAGCCATTCAAGTGAGCGTGTTGGGTTGAACCCCGAAACCGCCTGCAGGTAGTACTGGACCATGCCGGGCAACCCAGAGGCGGAGCGCGAGGGCCAGAGTTTGGCAAGCCCCGTTGGGAATTCGCCGCGACCACGCATCAAGGCCTCGCCAATACGATAAAGCCCCGAACCTGCATGCGAGTCGGCCACCATGACTGCAGCCTCTTTTTGTTGCATAAGCTTAAGGCAGCTCAGAGCAAGCGCGTGTTTAATAACGTCGGCATGATTGCCAGCATGAAAGGCGTGTCGATACGCGAACATGGCTTAGTATTCCACGGGAATGGGGTCAAGACTTCGCCACAAGAACCAGCTTGCGACGGTTCGATAAGGACGCCAGTTTTCAGCAAGCTGTCTTGCCTGGCTTCGGTCTCTCTTATAGAGACGCTCAATAGCCTTGAGCAGCCCTAGGTCTGCCACTGCGAAGACATCGGGCCTCCGCAGGCAGAACATTAGAAACATTTCGGCCGTCCATGGACCTATGCCAGGTCGTGCCACAAGCGTCTTAATTACTTCGTAATCAGGCATCTGAGATAGCCTGTCTTCAAGCCCCTTGGTCGTGGCGAACCATTGGCTAAGATCAAGCAGGTAGGCTGCCTTTCGGGCAGAGAGACCGACCTCACGAATGGATTCCCCGTGGGCAAGGGCCGCTCTTGGGCTTACTGGATGACCAAGCTTTGATTCCAGGCGCAGCCAGACCGTGTTTGCCGCAGCCACAGAAATTTGTTGACCCACGATGGATCGCATCAGCGTCTCATAGGGTGCACCGCGACTGCGCAAGAACGAACCAGGGTATGCTTCGATAAGATGGCCCATCACAGGGTCGTTTGAGCGAAGATGCGCGATTGCCTCATGCCAATACGGCGGGGCAAGCTGACCCAGTCTGGTGCGTGTAACTGCCTTTATGTTGGGCATGTGCGCCTTTATTTGGTGCGTGTTGAGTGTTTGCATCCACGTTTGCACCCAAGTATCGCAGATGGCTCAGGCCTTTCGCGTTGGCACATGGCTTGCTGAAAAAGGACCTAGGAAAAAAGAAAACCATGTCCGAATCGCGCCCCCCAGCCTTTGTTGACGAACTGCTCGAACGTATATCGGGTGGCCCGGCGGGCATTGCCTCCGGCGTTCCTTATACGCACAGCAAAGTCTTCTGGCAGTGGCTTTCTGACCAGCCTAAGTCTGCGCTTGAAAAGGCTCAGCAAGATGCGGACCTTCTGTTTCGACGTGTGGGCATTACATTCAATGTCTACGGGGACGAGGCTGGGGCAGAGCGCTTAATTCCGTTTGACCTTATTCCCCGCATCTTACCCAACGCGGAGTGGAAGAAGCTCGAGCGAGGGCTTGTTCAAAGGGTACAGGCGTTAAATGCATTTCTTCAAGATGTTTATTCTAAGCAACGAATTCTTCAGGCCAAGAAGATTCCCAAGGAACTGATTCTTGGCAATGAGCAGTACCGCAAGCAGATGCAGGGTGTCAAACTTCCTCGCGAGTTGTGGGCCCATATTGCCGGTGTTGATCTGGTGCGGGCCGGTGAGGGTGACTTCTTCGTTCTTGAAGACAACCTTCGCGTGCCCTCCGGTGTGTCTTACATGATCGAGAATCGCAAGGTCATGATGCGACTCTTCCCAGAGCTTTTCTCGCTTAACAAGGTTGCACCGGTTGAGCACTACCCTGATCTTTTGCTGAAGACCCTGCGATCCGTTTCGCCCGAGGGGGTTGATAACCCCACGGTGGTTGTGCTGACCCCCGGCATATACAACAGCGCGTATTTCGAGCACTCTTACCTGGCCCAG
This sequence comes from Burkholderiaceae bacterium, assembly GCA_023261135.1. Classification (GTDB taxonomy): domain Bacteria; phylum Pseudomonadota; class Gammaproteobacteria; order Burkholderiales; family Burkholderiaceae_A; genus Hahnella. Next base: position 2,496 of record JALRJP010000048.1, read on the forward strand.
CAAATGGGCGTCGAGCTTGTTGAGGGCCAGGATCTTTTTGTTAAAGGTGATCGTCTTTACTCAAAGACAACGTCCGGTCCTCGGCGCGTTGACGTCATTTACCGTCGGGTCGATGACGACTTTTTAGACCCCTTATGTTTTCGGGAAGACTCTGCACTTGGTGTGCCTGGACTTGTTGAGTTAGTGCAAAAGGGTGGCGTCACCGTTTGCAATGCCATTGGCACAGGCATTGCCGACGACAAGGCTGTCTACCCCTTCGTGCCTGACATGATTCGCTTCTACTTGGGTGAAGAGCCACTTTTACAGAATGTTCCCACCTACCTATGTCGTCGCAAAAAGGAACTTGAATACGTGTTGGCCAATCTTGAAAGTCTCGTGGTGAAAGAGGCACAAGGTTCCGGTGGCTACGGCATGCTTATTGGGCCTAAGGCAACCAAGTCACAGATCGAAGATTTTCGTGCAAGGCTTAAGGCCAAACCCAGTCGCTACATTGCCCAGCCCACGCTTGCACTCTCAACCTGTCCCACCCTGGTGAACGAGGGCATTGCACCTCGGCATGTTGATCTTCGGCCTTTTGTCCTTTCGGGCAAGACGGTGTCGATGGTTGCCGGAGGTCTCACACGCGTTGCCTTAAAGCGTGGCTCGCTGGTGGTGAATTCCTCACAGGGTGGCGGAACCAAAGACACCTGGGTGTTGCATCGTGCTTAGCCGTCTTGCTGATCATCTGTTCTGGATGTCGCGTTACATAGAGCGAGCCGAGAATACTGCTCGCATGCTCGATGTGCAGTTGCAGGCCAGTATGCTGCCTGGTGAAGCCAGTAGCATTAACGAGCAGTGGAAGACGCTGCTTGACCTTAACGATCTTCAAGAGGCCTATAACAAACGTTACGCCAAGCTCTCGTCCGACAAAGTTCTGCGCTTCATGTTGGCAGACAACTCCAACCCATCAAGCATTATTAGCTGCCTCGAGCGTGCCCGCGAGAATGCGCGGGCGGTGCGGGTGGTGCTGACCACCGACATTTGGGAGGTCGTAAATAACATATGGCTTGAAGCCCGCGCCATGGTAAAAGACGGTGGTTTTGTGAAAGACCCCGCCCGTGTCTTTGAGTGGGTTAAGCTGCAGTCCCATCTCTTTCGTGGGGTCACCATTGGGACGCTGCTTAAAGACGAGGCCTTTTACTTTGTGCGTATGGGAACCTTCTTAGAGCGTGCCGATAACACCGCCCGTATTCTCGATGTCAAATACCTTATGGTTCAAGACGATTTGGAAGAGCGTGCGGATTTTTACTTCTGGTCTTCTGTCCTTCGTTCGGTGTCGGCCTACGAAATTTATCGCAAGGTTTACCGCGACAGTTTCACGCCGGTTCGTATTGCTGAGCTTCTTATTCAAAGGGGCGATATGCCAAGGTCATTAATGGCTTGTCTTGATGAGTTGCTTGTTAACCTTAACCACGTAAGCAGCCCTGGCAGGCAAAAAGCGCTTAAGCAGGCGGGCCGCCTGCGCTCAACCCTTCAGTACCTCACCATCGATGAAGCGTTTCAAGAGCAGATACACGACTTCTTAACTCAGTTCGTAATGCAGGTGAATGAACTGGGTGTCACCCTTAGCCACGAGTTTCTGGTTCCTCTTGAAACATCCGCAGGCCCAAGCGATTAGAATAAGTTCATGACCTATTGCGTAGCCGCTCTTTTAGACCAAGGACTGGTCTTTCTCTCCGATTCTCGAACCAACGCGGGAATGGATCAAATCTCCACCTATCGCAAAATGACTGTCTTCGAGCGGGCAGGCGACCGGGTTGTGGTGTTGCTTACCTCGGGCAATCTCTCAATTTCACAAAACGTCATTGAGTTGCTTAGCCAGGGGCCCCTGTCAGACAAGCTTTGGTCGGCGCCCAGCATGGCCGACGTCTCTGTTGTTGTGGGCGAGGCCCTACGTCAGATTCATCAGCGGGATCAAATGGCCTTAAACAGCTTTGGCCTTGAGTTCAACTGCAGTTTTTTAGTGGGTGGTCAGATTCAAGGCGAGCGCTGCAGGCTCTTTAATGTTTACACGGCAGGCAATTTTATTGAGACCTCACCCGAGAGCCATTATTTTCAACTTGGGGAATCCAAGTACGGCAAGCCCGTTCTTGACCGTGTTCTTAAACCCGAGACATCGCTTGACGACGCAACAAAATGCCTGCTAATTTCCATGGATTCCACACTGAAATCCAATCTCTCGGTTGGGCTTCCGCTTGATCTTCTTGTCTACGAGACCGATGCACTCTCGGTGTCCAGGGTTGCAAAAATCACCGAGGGCGATCGCTACTTCGAAAGCATACGATCGCGTTGGGGCCGTCTCCTGCAAGATGCCTTTCACGATCTTCCCGACCCCGACTGGACAAGCATTGAGGTCGATAAATCCAAGAGCGTGTTTTTTGCCTCTATGTTTCACCAGGAGCAGTAGTTCCTTTTAAGGGAGCTGGGTCTTTTAGAGCCTTGAACGGTTTGGCCGTGATTAAATAGCGGGCATCATGCTCATTCTTTTATCACCTGCAAAAACACTCGATTTCGACTCCCCCCTGCCAAGGTCGGCGCAAGAGCTCAGTCTCACCGAACCTGCGCTTATGCCTCAGGCCGCTCAGCTTGCCAAGGTCTTAAAGCCCATGAGCCCTGCAGACCTTGAGAAGCTCATGGGCATTAGCCCCAAGCTTGCGGACTTAAACGCCCAACGCTTTTCCAGCTGGTCTGTGACGCCAAAGCCCTCGGCTGTTCGGCCTGCTGTCTTCGCCTTCAATGGCGATGTCTACGAAGGCCTTCAGGCCTCAACGCTCAACACGGCTCAGCTCGAAGACGCCCAACTACGACTGCGTATGCTTTCAGGCTTGTATGGGTTATTGCGGCCCATGGACGCCTTTCAGGCCTACCGGCTTGAAATGGGCACACCGCTTAAGGCACGTGCGGCGGGCAGGGCGTTTTCCAGCCTCTATGACTACTGGGGAGCTTCGCTTGTTGAAGCCCTTGGCCAGGACCTTGCTGCGCTTGGGGTGAGCCCCCTGGTTTTGAATCTTGCCTCTGACGAGTATTTCAAAGCAGCCCAGGGGCTGCAGAAGCATCAGGTCAACGGTAAGCCCGTGCAGGTCATTAGCCCGGTTTTTCAAGATGAGAAGTCCGGCGAGTACAAAATAATTAGCTTCTATGCCAAGCGTGCGCGGGGTCTTATGGCGCGCTATGTTTTACAAAAGCGTGTTCGTAAGCCCGAGCAGCTCGAGGGCTTTGATCTTGAGGGCTATCGCTTTTATGCCCAGGACTCAACGCCTTTAAAGCCTGTCTTTCGACGAACTGAGGCGGATGCCAAGTTAAACGCAAGCAGCGGTTAATAGAGCGGGGTCTTAAAGGGGCGGAATAATTTGCGGCTCAGGCTCAAGCCAAAGCCCGAACCGCGCCATTACAGCCTCTTGTATTTCATGGGCTAGGCCTAGAACATCGCGCGCTGTGGCGGCACCTAAGTTGGTTAGGACAAGCGCATGGTTAGCCGAGACCGCGACCTGCCCGCGTTGCACACCCTTCATCCCCGCAGACTCAATAAGCCATCCTGCACTGAGCTTGGTCTGGTTGTTCTGTTGGAATACCGGCAGGCCAGGGTTCTGAGAAGCCAGCGCCCTGGCAAGCTCTTCGTCGACCACAGGGTTTTTGAAAAAGCTGCCTACATTACCAACCTCACTGGGGTCCGGGAGCTTTTCTTTGCGTAGGGAGATGACGGCATGAGCCACCTGCATGGGCATTGGGGGCTCAGTCACGCCGAGTTCCGTGAGTCGTTCGCTAAGGCCTTTGTAACTGAGAACCGGCGAGCTCTTGGTTGCAGGTGAGAGAACGAAATCAACAGCAGTAATAAAGAAACGCGGACGGTTCCAGGGGCCTTGAAAGCTTAGCTCTTTAAATAGGCTATGCCTGTAGCCGAACTGACAGCTTTCAGCAGGAAAGACCACATGATCGTGACGTTCGAAGTCCCAGGCATGCACTGCTTCAATGCGTTCACAGACCTCAACACCGTATGCCCCAATGTTCTGAATGGGTGCTGCACCCACTGTTCCAGGGATAAGCGCCAAGTTCTCTAGCCCACCAAGACCATTAGCCAGTGTCCACATCACAAAGTCATGCCAGGTTTCGCCGCTTGCGCAGCGCAGTCGGCTTAAACCTTCTCGGGCGGGTAGCCGCACAATGCCCTTGAGTTGGGACTGCACACAGGTCAGAGCAAGCGGTGCCTCCTGGCTCGCGTGTAGAACCACATTGCTACCCCCACCAAGAATAAAACGGTCCTTCTCTTCAAGAGACTGACTAATGGCGGGCAGCTCAGTGGAGTTTGATACGCCAATCAGTGCGTCAGCCCAGGCTGTTAGCCCGAGTGTGTTGAGCGTTTGAAGGGATATAGGCATTGCAGATTGGTAAGCGCCCTTGGCCTTGGGGCAAAGCAAGGCCTAGTTTAGGCGGACATAAATAGGTGCAAAGGGCACCGCCTGGGTAATGTCAATGAGCCCTTCTTTTGCGAGCTCAAGCAGGGCAAGAAAGTGAACCACAATCACGGCAATGCCTTTGCCAGGGGCAATGGGTTCTGAAAAAAGCTCACGAAACTCCACAAAACGTTGGTCTTTTAACGCTTTCAGAATGCGCGCCATGTGTTCACGCACCGAGAGCGCCTCGCGGCTAATTTGGTGGTGCGCCACCAGCCGCGCGCGTCGTACAAGATCACGCCAGGCCGCCTGAAGATCGGCGGGGTCCACGTTGGGTAGCCGAGGCATACTCTGCTCAAGATAAACCTGAGCGGCCACCACATCCCGCCCAAGTTGGGGAATGCTGTCAATTTTCTGCGCTGCAAGCTTAATCTTCTCGTACTCAAGAAGCCTGCGAACAAGTTCAGCCCGGGGGTCGGCAACCTCCTCTTCGCCTTCCTTGGGTCGAACCGGCAAAAGCATGCGCGACTTAATTTCAATGAGCATCGCCGCCATCAGCAGGTACTCGGCGGCAAGCTCTAGGTTAGTCGAGCGCACCTCGTCGATGTAGCGAAGGTATTGTTGAGTGACCTCCACCATGGGAATGTCCAGAATATTGAAGTTCTGGCGACGAATGAGGTAGAGCAGAAGATCAAGCGGCCCTTCAAAAGCCTCAAGAATAATTTCTAGCGCATCGGGCGGTATGTAGAGATCTTTAGGAAGGTCGAGAAGCGGTTGGCCGTAGAGCCTTGCAATGGCGTCGGCCGCCGATGCTGAACTTGCCGAACCCAGACCGTCGGCCGTTGCCTCACTGAGGCTGGTAGACATAAGCCTTTTGCGGAACCTTTGCTTTTTGAGCGCGCTGCATCTCGTCGAGCTTCACGGCGGGGCGATCCCAAAGCCGAAGACGACCCTGCACCTGGCGAGCCTCGAGCTGAGGATCCTGGGCTTTAAGATCGGCAAGAAACTTTGTGATGTCCGATTCGTAGTGAGGGCGACTAAGACGCATGATGCAACCTATTGGATAACTTAGGATTGTATGTTCGCATGAATTAGAGAATCGATCTGGCTGCGTTCTACCCGGCTAAACAGGTGGCCAAAGATGCCCACGTGTTTTACGGGCGGTCGATCAAGCTCGCTCCACAGCCAGGCCTGATTCTCCTGCGCTGGCGTTAGACCGAACACCTCCTCGCGAGCGCGCTGGCCTACGGTCGGGAGCATGGGCTGCAGCAAAATACAAAGCCGAGCGAAGCAGCGCAGGCTGGTCGAGCAGATACGGTGCAGCTTGGGCCTGTCGCTGGGCTCCTCCGACTTGGCCAGTTCCCAAGGCTTGTACTGGTCAATGTAGGCATTGACTGCATCCATTAACTGGCCAATCTCCCGAGTTGCCCTGGCGGTATCACGTGCTTCATAGGCCTCGGCAATGGCTGCAGCGCGGGTAATGAACGACGCCTCTAGGGCCTGATGGTCGTCCAACGACGACTTCGTAACCGTCGTGCCTTCCTCTCTTGCATCTTCAAGAAGCTGCCCATCAAAAAGTTTACGCACAAAGCCGGCCGTTCGACTGGCAATGTTTGCAAACTTACCTACCAAGTCGCTGTTGACCCTGGCAATGAAGTCGTTGAAGTTCAGGTCGAGGTCTTCAAGGCTGCCGTTAAGTTTGCAGGCAAAGTAGTAACGCAGCCATTCGGGGTTAAGACCCTCGTTTAAGTAGCTCTCTGCCGTGATGAAGGTGCCGCGCGACTTGCTCATTTTCGCGCCGTCCACGGTAAGAAAACCGTGCGCATAAACACGTGAGGGCGGCCGAAAGCCACCAAACTGAAGCATGGCGGGCCAGAAAAGCGTGTGGAAGTAAAGAATGTCTTTACCTATGAAGTGAACCTGCTCGGCCGACGAGTTCGGTGCCGTAAAGGCATTGAAATCGCGTCCATTCTTTTCGCACCAGTTCTTAAGCCCTGCGTAATAACCAATGGGTGCATCAAGCCAGACGTAAAAGTATTTACCAGGCGCATCGGGAATCTCAAAGCCAAAATAAGGTGCGTCCCGCGAANTGTCCCAGTCGCCCAGTTCCGATTTAGCAGGATCGTCGCCCGACCCAAGCCATTCGCGTAGTTTGTTGGCGGCCTCGGGCTGCAGACGGTTGTCCTGAAGTGCCCATTGCCGAAGAAACTGAACGCATCGAGGGTCGGACAATTTGAAGAAATGATGTTCGCTCTGACGCGTTTCGGGCTTTGCACCCGAGACGGCTGAGATTGGATTCTTCAGGTCTGTCGGGGAGTAGGTGGCCCCACAGGCTTCGCAGGAGTCGCCGTATTGGTCGGCTGCTCCGCAACGGGGGCATTCTCCTTTAATAAAACGGTCGGGAAGAAACATATTCTTCACCGGGTCGTACATTTGATCAATCTGTCGAATCTCAATAAGGCCCTGCGCATGCAAGGCCTTGTAAATACCTTCGGCAAGTTCGCGGTTTTCTTTGGAATGGGTGGTGTAGTAGTGGTCGAACTTCACCCCAAAACCTGTGAAGTCGCGATAGTGTTCAGTCCAAACCCTGTCAATCAGTGCCTCAGGCGAAATGCCCTCTTTCTCGGCCCTTAGCATAATGGGTGTGCCGTGGGTGTCGTCGGCGCAAATGTAAACAAGTTCGTGACCCGACATGCGTTGGAATCGGGCCCAGATATCGGTCTGTATGTATTCCACCAGGTGACCCAAGTGAATGGCGCCATTGGCATAGGGCAGGGCAGAGGTAAGAAAAATAGAGCGCTTAGTCATAAGGGCGTAAGTGTAGACGCAGATCGGTGATAATGCCGGCATGACAATTAAGAGTGATCACTGGATTCGCCGTATGGCGCAAGACCACGGCATGATTCAACCCTTTGAGCCCAGCCAGGTTCGCGAGGGCCCGAAGGGCCGAATGATTTCCTACGGCACCTCAAGCTACGGCTACGATGTGCGATGCGCTGACGAGTTTAAGATCTTTACCAACATCAACAGCACCATTGTCGACCCCAAAAATTTCGACGTACGCTCCTTCGTGGATGTCAAAGGCGACGAATGCATCATTCCGCCCAACTCGTTTGCTTTGGCGCGCACGGTGGAATATTTCCGTATCCCCCGCTCAACGCTTGTGGTCTGTCTTGGGAAGTCAACCTACGCCCGTGTGGGGATTGTCGTCAATGTCACCCCGCTTGAGCCCGAGTGGGAGGGCCATGTGACCTTAGAGTTCTCGAACACTACCCCGCTTCCAGCCAAAATTTACGCGGGCGAGGGCTGTGCGCAGATGCTCTTTTTTGAAAGTGACGAGGTCTGTGCCACCTCTTACAAAGATCGGGCCGGCAAGTATCAGGGCCAAACCGGTGTTACCCTGCCGAAGGCTTGATTTTCTTCTTTTAGTCCCCACCTTCTAAGTCAATCGCAGCAAACAGGCTGCCCACCTCTTAGAAGGATGAAGTATGCGACTTGAGAAACTTACCACGGCCTTTCAGCAAGCCGTGGCCGATGCGCAAAGCCTGGCCGTAGGTCAGGACAACACCGCCATTGAGCCCATGCACCTTCTGCTTGCCTTGCTCGAGCAGCCCGAGGGTGCAACACGCTCTCTGCTGGCCCGAGCAGGCGGCAACGTGCAAAAACTCTTGCAAGAAGCTCGGCAGGGTCTTGAGCGGCTGCCTAAGCTCTCCCAGCCCAGTGGGCAGCTCACCATTAGCTCGGACCTAAGCCGGCTTTTAAACCTAACCGACCGAGAATCGCAAAAGCGTGGCGATCAGTTTGTAGCCAGTGAACTTTTCTTATTGGTTCTTGTTGACGACAAGATTGAAGCAGGAAAACTTTTGCGCGAGGCTGGCGTCACACGTGCCAACCTTGAGCTTGCCATTCAGGCGGTTCGTGGCGGTGGCACGGTGGATGCGCCCGACTCCGAGGAAAAGCGTGAGGCCCTTAAGAAATACACCATCGACCTCACCGAGAGTGCGGCTTCGGGCAAGCTCGACCCCGTCATCGGCCGAGACGACGAGATTCGTCGATGCATACAAATTCTGCAACGACGCACGAAGAACAATCCCGTACTTATCGGTGAGCCTGGTGTGGGTAAAACGGCCATTGTCGAGGGGCTTGCCCAGCGTATTGTGAACGGCGAAGTGCCCGAGGGCTTAAAGGGTAAGAAGGTTCTGAGTCTTGACATGGCAGCCCTTCTTGCCGGGGCGAAGTTTCGTGGTGAGTTTGAAGAGCGACTCAAGGCGGTGCTTAAAGACGTTGCTGCGATGGCTGATCAGGGCAGCCACCCCATTGTCTTCATTGATGAAATTCACACCATGGTGGGCGCGGGCAAGGCCGAAGGCGCCATGGATGCGGGCAATATGCTTAAGCCAGCCCTCTCGCGCGGCGAACTGCATTGCATCGGTGCAACAACCCTTGACGAATACCGCAAGTACATTGAGAAAGACGCAGCTCTTGAGCGAAGGTTTCAAAAGGTTATTGTGGGCGAGCCTTCGGTTGAGGCCACCATTGCCATTCTTCGCGGTCTGCAAGAGCGCTACGAACTGCACCATGGGGTTGAAATTACAGACCCCGCCATTGTTGCGGCGGCTGAACTCTCGAACCGTTACATTACCGATCGCTTCCTTCCCGATAAGGCCATCGACCTTATCGATGAAGCTGCGAGCCGCATCAAGATGGAGATCG
>JALRJP010000049.1 GCA_023261135.1 Burkholderiaceae bacterium
AAGACCGTATTGAGGGTGCACTCATTGGCACAGGCTTTCCGTTTAAACGACTTGAGCACATGGACCCTTACCTGGCCATGTTTAAAGAAATAAGTACAAAGGCAGCCGGACTTCGTAGACCCGGTGCCGCTGCCATTGACTTGGCTTACGTTGCCGCGGGTCGCTACGATGCATTCTTTGAACTGGGGCTGATGCCCTGGGATGCCGCAGCAGGCTCTTTGCTTATCACCGAGGCCGGTGGCTTCGTGGGTAACTTTAAGGGCGATGCCGACTATCTCTTCTCTGAAAACATTGTGGCGGGCAGCCCCAAGGTTTTTGCTCAGATGGTGAACCTGCTGTCGAGCTACAAACTGCCAGACTCAGACCTTGCCAAGCGACTAAGGCCTGCTGGCCACTAAGACACGTGGCTGAGAACGTGAGCAGCCACACCCCCATGATGCAGCAGTACCTGCGCATCAAAGCAGAGCATCGTGACGCCCTTTTGTTTTATCGAATGGGTGATTTCTACGAACTCTTTTACGAAGACGCCCTTGCCGCGGCCAAGATTCTTGGCATTACGGTGACCCAGCGCGGACAGAGCGCTGGACAACCCATTGTTATGGCAGGCGTGCCCGTTGTCTCTGCCGAGAACTACCTTATTAAACTGATTCAGTCCGGTCAGTCAGTGGCCGTCTGCGAACAGGTGGGTGACCCCGCGACAAGCAAAGGTCCGGTCGAACGCAAGGTGGTCCGTGTCATTACCTCAGGCACCTTGCACGAACAAGGCCTCCTTCCAGAAAAAGAAAGCGCCTGGCTTGCAGCCATTGCACCCTCTCAACAGGCGATAGCCTGGATGGATGTCTCAACCGGCTCGCTCTTTTTTAGTCATGGCACGACAGAACAACCGGCCTGGCTTGAAGCTCTACTTGAGACCCTTCAGCCCGCCGAGCTTCTATTAGCCGAGTCGGCCACCATAAGAGACGAGACCCTTCAGGGTCTTATGAAAACAAGCCTTCGACGCCGTCCCGATTGGGAGTTTGATTCGAGCCAAGGCGATACTGTCTTAAAAGAACGACTTGGCGTTGCCTCGCTGACAGGCTTTGAGATCAACAACGACAAACCTTCCCAAGAGGTGCTCTGCTGCCTAGCCGCCCTTATTCATTACGCTGAACTGAGTCTTGGCCAGCCTCTCTATTATCTTCAAGCACCACGCAAAGAGACCAACCAGAACAAGCTTGAAATCGATGCGGTCGCACGACGAACACTCGAGCTAACAACACCACTTTTTTCTGAGAACGCTGCCCAGAGCCCAACGCTTTTCAGCGTTCTCGATCGATGCCAGACAACACCAGGTAGCCGGCAGCTTCGGCATTGGCTGATCAACCCGCTTCTGAACAACGAGGCCTTGCTGGCTCGTCAAAACGCCGTTCAATGGCTGGCAGAGCAAGGAGAAATGACGAAGGCCATTTCCGAGTTTTTGCGCACAACATCCGACCTCGCAAGACTATCGAGCAGGCTTGCCCTTCGCCAATCGCGGCCCCGTGAGCTCATGGCTATTGCCCAGTCTTGTCAAGCGCTTGAGCCCATTGCTCAAAGACTTACTTCCTCAACCCCGCTTTTAGAAGAGCTTGCTATTCCCCTGGGCGAGACAACACTCAAAGTAACCGCCGATCAGTTGCTCGAGCAACTTGTGGAAGAACCCCCCGCCCTTGCCCGCGATGGCGGCGTCTTTCGTCCGGGCGTTGATACGCTTCTTGACGAACTGCGGGGACTTCGTGAAAACAGCGATCAATTTCTTCTGGCGCTTGAGGCTCGCGAGAAGGAAGCCACGGGCATACCCACGCTCAAGGTGGGCTTTAATGCCGTGCATGGCTATTTCATTGAGATCTCTGCAGGCCAGGCTTCGAAGGCACCGAGTCACTACACACGCCGTCAGACGCTTAAAAACGCAGAACGGTTTATTACACCAGAGCTCAAGGCCTTTGAAGAAAAGGCGCTGAGCGCGCAAGAGCGGGCACTAGCGCGCGAGCGCGAACTTTATGATGAACTGCTTGCATCCCTTCATCCCATTGTGCGGCCTCTTCAAGAGGCAGCCCAAGCCTTGGCCCAGATTGATGTATTTCAGTCGTTTGCAAGTCTCATGAGCCGGGATCACTGGCAACTGCCAGAGTTATCAAACGAGGCGGAAATTGAGATTGTTGATGGCAGGCATCCCATGCTCGCCAGCGGGCTTCGGGATTACACCCCGAACTCCATTTGCATGAACGCCGAGCAGCGCCTCTTTGTGATTACCGGTCCAAACATGGGGGGCAAATCAACCTTCATGCGACAGACGGCGCTGCTTGTCATTCTTGCCCGTATTGGGGCCCCCCTGCCCGCTCGGCGGGCCTGTATTGGCGGTATTGACCGCATCTTCACCCGCATTGGTGCAGCCGACGATCTGGCCGGTGGCCGGTCCACCTTTATGGTGGAAATGACCGAAGCGGCTGTGATTCTGAATCGTGCAGGCCCAAAGAGCCTGGTGCTTATGGATGAAATTGGCCGCGGCACATCGACCTCGGACGGTCTTGCCTTAGCATGGGCCATTGCCGATGCACTTGCAGGCACCAATGCTTGCCTCTGTCTTTTTGCCACCCACTACTTTGAACTCACTGCCTTGGCAGATAAGCGGCCCGAGGTGGTGAATCTTCATGTCTCAGCTGTTGAACACAACGACCAGCTCGTCTTCTTGCATCAGATTCAGCAAGGCCCCGCAAGTAAAAGTTTTGGTCTCCAGGTTGCACAACTGGCTGGACTACCTGCACAAGTTATTAAGAACGCTGCGCAAGCGCAGGCTTTGTTTCAGCCCCAGACGCTCGTGTCCGACCCAGGCTCGCATCCGCGCCAGCCTGAGCAACCACCAACAGTAAAAAACACGCGAAAGACTGTTTCAACGCCGACCTCCAAGGCAACCCCATCGTCTCATGATCAAGACAAAGACCCCGACGTCCCGCAGCTCGGCCTCTTTCAGTAATTCGCCGCTTGCATGGCTTGGGGGTCTTACCCCCAAGCAGTTCATGCACAGACACTGGCAGAAAAAACCCATGCTGGTTCGCGGGGCCTTTCCCCATTGGCAGAGTAAAGAAAGGGCGGATCGGCCTATTGATCAAGAGGATGTCTTTAAGCTTGCCGAGCGCGACGAATTAAGTGTGCGTTTTGTTGACAACAGTTATAGCGTGCGGCATGGCCCATTTCGACGCCGTCAGTTGCCGAGCCTTAAAAAGCCGGGCTGGACCATTCTTGTGCAACAGACCAACACCTTATGGCCGCAGGCCGAGGCCTTCTTGGACCACTTTCGGTTTGTGCCCAACTGTCGGCTTGATGACCTTATGGTGAGTCTTGCCTCCGATCAAGGTGGCATTGGTGCCCATGTCGACTCTTACGATGTCTTCCTTATTCAGGCTTTTGGCCATCGCCGCTGGGAGATTGCCGAAACATTTCGCCCTGAGCTGCGGCCCGACCTTGACCTTAAGATTCTTAAAACATTTAAGCCCGAGGCAAGCTATGACATGCAGCCCGGAGATCTTCTCTACCTTCCCCCCGGCGTTGCCCATCGAGGAATAGCCCTAGGAACAGGCTGCATGACCTACTCCGTTGGTTTTCGTGCACCGAATCGACTGGAGGTTGCGGACGCCAGTTTTATGGCGCATTTGAGCGAACTTGCCGACAGTCCTTGGCAGGACCCCTGGCTTGAGTCCACCGATAGTCCAAGCCGCCTGCCAAAGCGGCTGTTGAAAAACATGACAGACCAGGTAATGGCCTGCCTCCCTACGCGCGAACATATTGAGAACCAAGTCATTGCTGGCCTCTCAGAACCCGCCCCCATGGTTTACTTCACCCCGCCTACAGGACCCTGTACGAAATCCAAGGTGCGTTTTAGGACCTACCTTCAAACAGGCGGTGCGATTTATTTATGCCTCGGCAGCCGTGTCGTGGTCACCGACAATCAGGTGGCAATAAACGGGGAGTTCTTCGAGCTGAGCAGCCTTGCTAAAGCGCAACGCCAACGAGTAGGTACAGGCTTTGAGATCCTCGGCGAGCAACGGCTGCTCGATGCCAAATATTGCAATGCAATAGCTTCAGACCCTGTAATTTTAGAAATATTTTTTAAAATATATTTGGCTGGATTTATAGGTCTTTTAGAAAAAAATAAACGAAGTTAGAGTATTTCCTAGGGTAAAAACTGGCTATTATCTGCTTGCAGTTTTTGAAAGTTTGCCGTTCTGCACAACCTTTAACTACCCAAGGAAAGACTCATGTTTAAGCCACTTGCATTGGCCTCATTGCTTGTTGTTTCACTTGCCGCCTGCGGCCCCAAAGAAGCAGCTAAAGAGGCTGCCCCCGCTCCTGCGGCTGCCCCTGCTGCTCCTGCAGCCACCGAGGCAAAGCCCGCTGAAGGCGCTGCTCCTGCAGCCACCGAGGCAAAGCCTGCCGAAGGCGCTGCACCTGCAGCACCTGCTAAACAGTAATTTTTCTGTCTTAGCGAAACCCTCGCTTCCCCCGAAAATCTTGGGGGGCGAGGGTTTTTTATTGAATCAATACCCAGTCAAAGCCCTCGTCCTGATTCGCAATAAACCTTTGAGTCGTCGAGGAGAGTCGCTGTTCAAGCAAGCGCCCCACCAGCTCAGGGCGATTATTCTGCTGACTCAAATGCGCCGCAACAACTACCTGCAAGGAATTGCGCGCAATATGGGCGAGAATATCTGCAGCCTCATCATTTGATAGATGACCGCTTGGGCCACCAACCCTCGCCTTCAAGCTTGGCGGATATGTGCTACTGCTAAGAAGATCTCGGTCGTGGTTAAACTCGAGCACCAAGGCATCAACACCTTTCAGGCGCTCAAGCAAATACGAGGTTGCGCTGCCCAGATCGGTCACCATGGCAAAGCGGCGACCAGACGAGCCCACCTCAAGCGCGATTGGCTCGCGGGCGTCATGCGGCACGACAATTGGATGGAGATTCAAGCCCTGCAACTTCACGGGCCGATGCGCAGACAGGGCATGGGTTGTCACACCCTTCCAGTGGTCTGGCCCCATTGCTGCGAGCGTTCCGTGACTCGCAAGAACCGGACAATTCGCGGCCCGGGCGAGCTTGGCAACGCCACCCACATGATCGGCGTGCTCGTGGGTCACCACAATAAAGTCAAGGTCACTAAGGCCCAACTGACGACAGGCTAGACGCTCCTCAACGTGGCGTAGCCCAAGACCACAGTCGACCATGAAGGTCGCATCATCGGTTTGCACGACCAGGGCGTTGCCCTGGCTTCCACTGCTAAGGCTAGTGAACCGAAACAAGGCCTAAGGGCAAACCAGCATCGCGGGTATAACCTGCCAACGCTACTTATTTCACCTGATCGAAAAGTACCGACAAGAGCTGTCGTGCATTGCGATCATTGCTTGGCTCGCCCTTCTGATTAAGTACACTCACACGAGAGGCACCAGACTGTTCAACCACCTGCACCTGATAGAGCAAGACCGAGTCATCGGGCTTAGACGAAAAGATTCGGCCAAAGAAACCTTTCTGGTCGGCAGCCTCTTGCGTGGGATCACGGTAACGAATGTAGAACAGGCCTTTGGATCGATCACGGTCTTCAACCGAGAAGCCAAGACGGTCAATGGCCACGCCAACACGACGCCAGGCACGATCGAAAGGCTCGGCAAGCTGAATTACGCCAAGCCCATCGGTATTTGTCATTTGCGCAAAATTCGCTACTGCCTTTTGGCCTTGAGCAATCAGGCCTGCCGCCTGGTCCTCGTTAGCGCCAAGCTTCACCATGAGTCGACGCAGGAAAGTTTCTTCAAGCTGGGGGTCTGGGGCGCGGTTTGTCCAGGTTGGACTTCCTCCATCGCCCTTGATCATTTCTTGAAGGCCGCGATGCACAAGTGAAATTTCTGTTTGCTCTGGGCTGAGCCGCTCGAGACGAATGCGGAACATGTCGCGAAGACCCGTGTCATAAACCCTATCGAATACGCGCCCAATGGTCTTGCGAATGAAGTCTTCTGGAATTTTCGACCGGTCTTCCGCCCATTCGGTTTCCATGTAGCCAATGACGGGATCTTCTTGGGCAATAGCAAAGCCAGAGTCAACCCAGAACTGCCTGACAACAGGCCAGAGTCGTTCTGCGGACTGGTTCACAACCAAAACAGTCTGCACGCCGATTCGACGAATCTCCATACCCGAGACGGCAGGCAAAACACCAGAGGTCTCTACGGCCTGTTGACGTGAGCCCTGTTGGCGCTCGAACTGGGAACGACTGGCAGACCCGGAGGCCGGAACCGAGAAGCGGTCATCGCGTGAGGGGGTAATAAGGTCAGGGGGAACCTCAAGTGGCTTATCAATGGGTCTAGCCGACTGATAATCGATATCGTTGGCCCCTGTGATTGTGGAGCAGCCTGCCAACAGACCAAGGCTTGTGAAGAGGGTAACCGCCACCCAAGGCCGGCGTAGGGACAGACTCATGAACAGACTCCCAGTGACAACAAAACAGATTCCAACTCACGCTGATGCGGCTCGGACAGACCAACCAAGGGCAGGCGAATTCCGGCTTTGATTTTACCCATTCGCCACATCGCCCATTTCACAGGGACAGGGTTGGGTTCGACAAACATAAGCCTGTGAAGTGGTAACAGCCAGCGATTAAGCGCCGCCGCTTCACGGGCCTGGCCGGCCATAGCAAGGCGACAGAGCTCGGCCATGGCCTTGGGCATGACATTGGCAGTCACCGAGACATTGCCTCGCCCACCCATTAGCATGAGACCCACGGCCGTCGCATCGTCACCGCTATAAACCGCGAAATCATCAGGAAGCTCCCGAATAAGCCACTGGCCTCGCTCGAGGTTTCCTGTGGCATCTTTAATGCCCACAATGTTTGGAATCTGCGCGAGTCGAACCGTGGTCTCCGTTTGAAGATCGGCCACCGTTCGACCAGGCACGTTGTAAAGAATAATAGGTATGTCGCAGGACTCTGCAATGGCCCGAAAGTGCTCGTAGAGGCCCTCTTGGGTAGGTTTGTTGTAATAAGGCACCACCTGCAGGCTTGCATCGGCACCTAGCCGTTGTGCCTCTTGCGTAAGCTCAACCGCCTCTGCCGTTGAATTGGCCCCTGTGCCTGCAATGACTGGTATACGCCCTGCAGTCGTTCGCACAGCTGTTTCAATAAGTTGAAGGTGCTCTTCAACATTCACTGTAGGCGATTCGCCGCTTGTACCCACGGCGACAATGGCATCGGTGCCTTGCTCGATATGCCAATGAATAAGAGCCTCGTAGGCGGGAAGGTCAAGTAACCCCGCCTCGGTCATTGGCGTAACAATGGCCACCAAGCTTCCAGAAACAGAAAAGGTCATTTTGAAAGTTGTCCTTTTAAACCGTTTTCACTAATAACTAAGGCCCATGGCCTCGCGTACATCACGCATGGTCTGCTTCGCAAGGTCTCTTGCCTTCTCGCAGCCATCGGCAACAATACTTTTAACTAAGTCGGGCTCCTCGAGGTAGGGCTTAGCCCGCTCGTTAAAAACTGCCTGCTCCGCTAAGACTGCGTCAATAACGGGCTGCTTGCATTCCAGGCAGCCAATGCCTGCCGTTCGACAGCCTTTGTCTGCCCAGTCACGCTGCTCGTCGCTGGTGTAGACGTTATGAAGCGTCCAGACTGGGCAGTTTTCAGGATTGCCGGGATCGGACCGCCTTACGCGGGCCGGATCGGTGGGCATGGTTCGAATTTTCTTAACCACCGAATCGGTGTCTTCGCGCAGACCAATGGTGTTGTTATAACTCTTGCTCATCTTTTGGCCATCGAGGCCCGTGAGTCGAGAGGCCTCGGTAAGAAGAGCCTGAGGCTCAACAAGAATAAGACGGCGCGCGCCTTCCAAGTACCCAAAGAGCAGCTCGCGATCGTCGAGCGTAAGGTTCTGAGCCTCTTGCAAAACGGCCTTGGCCTGCTCAAGGGCTGGCTCATCGCCCTGCTCTTGGTATCGGGTTCGCAGCTCGCGAACAAGGCGTGCGCGCTTGGAACCTAACTTTTTAACCGCCTCTTCTGCCTTGATCTCGAAATCGGGCTCGCGCCCGTACAAATGATTAAACCGTCGCGCAACCTCACGAGTAAGCTCCACATGAGGCACTTGGTCTTCGCCCACAGGAACATGCCCTGCCCGATAGATGAGAATGTCAGCCGCCTGCAACAAGGGGTAGCCCAAGAAACCGTAAGTGGACAGGTCTTTTTCGGACAAGCGCTCCTGCTGGTCTTTGTAGGTGGGCACTCGCTCTAGCCAACCCAGTGGGGTGCACATGGAAAGTAAAAGATGGAGTTCTGCATGCTCAGGCACTCGAGACTGAATAAAAAGCGTGGCCTGGCTGGGATCAATGCCTGCAGCAAGCCAATCGATGACCATCTGCCAGACATTGTCGCCGACCGTTTGGGGTGTGTCGTAGTGCGTGGTTAGGGCGTGCCAATCGGCTACAAAAAACAAGCATTCGTACTCGGACTGCAGACGAACCCAGTTCTTAAGCACCCCATGGTAATGACCAAGATGCAAGGCGCCGGTAGGACGCATGCCCGAAAGGACGCGTTGGGGATACATGGCCTAGATTCTACCAGCCAGCCTGCAAAGTTCTTGCTCAGCCCAGCCCGACCAGACCGGATCGCAGCCATCGGGCAGGACGGGCGCAGCACCCACATCACACCGACTTTCCGTCGGGCTATGAAAGTCGCTTCCTCGGGATGCCTTAAGGCCAAGTTCCACCGAAAGCTGTCGGTAGCGCTGCGTGTCATCAAGGCTATGGCTACCTGTTGAGACTTCAATGGCATAACCGCCAAGGGCCATGAACTCTTGTAAGAGCGCCCAACGGGCTGTATCGGTGAGCCGGTAACGGGCTGGATGGGCCAGCACGCAAATACCCCCTGAGCCTTGAATCCATGCCATGGCCTCGGAGAGGGTTGCCCACTGATGCGGAACATAACCAGGCTTACCAGGCGTTAAGAACCGATCGAAAACATCTTGCACGTGATAACAAACCCCACGTGCCACAAGGGCTCGTGCAAAATGAGTGCGGCCAATGAGGTTGGGATTGCCAGCATAGGCCATGGCATCATCAAGTACAGATGGAAGCCCATGGGCCTGAAGGCCTGCATCCATAGCGCTGGCCCGCTCACGGCGACTGAGTTGCAAGGCCTTCAAGTTAGCGGCCAAGGCCCCCTGACGGGGGTCAAAGCCAAGTCCGACCAGGTGAAGGGTTTCACCCCCCCAGCTCACCGAAATTTCGACTCCGTTTAAGAACCCAATGCGGCAATCCTTGGCTGCCTCTCGCGCCTGATCAAGCCCGTCAATCGTGTCGTGGTCGGTAAGCGCCATGAGCTGCAGTTGATTGGCAAGGCCGCGCTCCACCAAGTCGCACGGAGTGACCACACCGTCAGAGGCAGTGGAGTGCATATGCAGATCAACGTTAATGTCTTGTGGCACCATAAAGAACGTCGACTTCACTATTTCATTCAATAGGTTTCATTATGTCTGTTTACCAGCTTGGTTCCGACCGTCCTATCATTCACCCCACAGCATTTATCGCACCCAGTGCAGCCGTTATCGGCAAGGTCGAACTCGGCGAGCTAACAAGCATCTGGTTCAATGCAAGCTTACGCGGAGACAATGAGCCCATACGAATCGGGGAGGCTTCGAACATTCAGGAATCCTCGGTGCTCCATACAGACCCTGGCCAGCCACTAACCATCGGCCAACGCGTTACAGTGGGTCACCAGGCGATGTTACACGGATGCACCGTTCAGGACGAGTCCCTTATAGGCATGCAGGCCATCATCCTCAATGGAGCACAAATTGGACGTCACTGCATTATTGGTGCGGGGGCTCTTGTCACAGGTAATACGATCATCCCTGATGGCAGTATGGTGCTGGGGTCGCCTGCAAAAGTTGTTCGCGCCGTAAAGCCAGAGGAAATAGAAATGATCCTTCGCGTTGCAGAGGGTTATGCGGCTCGTGCCACGCGTTACAAGAAGGAACTTATCGCTCTGGATGGTACTGAAGGAATGTCTCGCCCGGCTTAAGTAGGCCAAGCTCGAAACGGGCACGCTCTTCTGCTGTTACAAAGCCGTGCCTTAAGTCTTTCAGTTCAGCCTGCAACTCGGCGATACGCTGCTCCTTAAACACGAGTTCCGAAGCAAGGTTTTGCACGTTTCGCTCCATACGCCAGACTTCGAGCCAGCCTCCGTCGCCAAACCACAAGGGCAACTGCAGGCATACAAGGCCCACAAGAAGCCAGGTGCGCACAGAGGGGAGTCGTTGCTGAGCCGCTGCAATCATGCGCTGAATTATGCCCCGAAATTGGCCAACCGACCAGGATTAAGCTGGTAAAACGCTGCCAGTCCTGGATAACGACTCGAGCCCGCCAAATCCTCTTCAATGCGCAACAACTGGTTGTACTTGGCCATACGGTCCGATCGCGACAAAGAACCGGTCTTAATTTGCAGAGCATTGGCTCCTACCGCAAGATCCGCAATGGTGCTGTCTTCGGTCTCACCCGATCGGTGGGAGACCACCGCGGTATAACGAGCAGTCTTTGCCATTTCAATGGCGGCAAAGGTTTCCGAGAGCGTTCCGATTTGATTGATCTTAATAAGAATGGAGTTGGCGACACCCTTCTTAATGCCTTCGGAGAGAATCTTGGTGTTGGTTACAAACAAGTCATCACCCACCAACTGGACCTTCTGACCGAGGGCTTTGGTTAACAGGGCCCATCCATCCCAATCATTTTCCGCACAGCCGTCTTCAATCGAAATAATAGGGTACTTATCGCACCAGGTTTCAAGAAGGTCCACAAAGCCCTGGGCAGAGAGCGAAAGGCCTTCGCCTTCGAGCTCGTACTTGCCTTGCTTGTAAAACTCCGAGCTCGCGCAGTCTAACCCCAGGGCAATTTCGCGGCCTGGCTCATAGCCTGCGGTCTCAATCGCCTGAAGAATCATTTGAATAGCAGCCTCGTGGCTCTTGACACTAGGTGCGAAACCGCCTTCGTCTCCAACAGCAACCGAGAGCCCTTGGTCATGAAGAATTTTTTTAAGCGCATGGAAAACTTCGGCGCCATAACGAAGAGCCTCACGAAACGAGGGGGCGCCCACCGGAATAATCATGAGTTCTTGCAAGTCCAAGTTGTTGTTGGCGTGAGCGCCGCCATTAACAACATTCATCATAGGAACAGGCAAGGCCATGGGTCCCGAACCACCAAAATAACGATACAGAGGAAGGCCTGCCTGATCTGCAGCCGCCTTAGCTACAGCCATGGACGTTGCTAAAAGTGCATTGGCGCCAAGCCTGGATTTATTCTCAGTGCCATCAAGGTCAATGAGGGTCTTATCAATAAAGGTCTGCTCCGAGACATCGAGCCCCATGAGGGCTTCGGCAATTTCGGTACCTATGGCCTCAACAGCCTTACGAACC
>JALRJP010000004.1:0-34278 GCA_023261135.1 Burkholderiaceae bacterium
TCAGCGATCTCGTCAAAGCCCTCGTCGCGTGCGTCTTTGGCCATACCGGGGTACATATCGGTGTACTCATGGGTCTCACCAGCAACAGCGGACTTCAGGTTTGCGGCGGAATCGCCAATGGGAAGATCAGTTGCGGGGTCACCCACCTGAGCCAGGTAGTCGAGGTGCCCGTGAGCGTGACCTGTTTCGCCCTCAGCAGTCGAACGGAACAGAGCGGCGACTTCGGGGTAGCCCTCAACGTCAGCCTTGTTTGCGAAGTAGAGGTAACGACGATTGGCCTGGCTCTCGCCAGCGAACGCATCTTTCAGATGCTGATGCGTCTTGCTTCCTTTAAGTTGGGGCATGACTATCTCCTAAGTGGTTGAACAAAAAAACATAGCGAAAGGAACTGCAAACTACTATTGTCTAGAACAAAAGCACATTCCAGCAACAGTTGGATTGTGCCTGCCAACGATTAGTCAAGTCCAATTGAAGCTTTCAAAGTCATTAATAAGAATAATCAATGACAAAGGCCTGGTTGATCATGTCTGGGGGCTGAACGCCTTCTTGAGCTTTCAGGGTCTAAGTCTGCAAATGAAACCATATTTCATCTAAAATTCATTAACTAGTGCTAAATTAACCCAAGTTTAAAATTTAAAAGGAGTCCTCATGACCTCGCTTGCCGACTTGCGTAAAGACTACTCCAGGGCGAGCTTAGATGAGGCGACGGTTCAGAAAGACCCTTTTGAACAGTTTCGAATCTGGCTTGATGAGGCTCTGAAGGCTCAAATTCCCGAACCAAATGCCATGGTTTTGTCGACTGTAAATCCCGATGGAGGGCCCAGCAGTCGGGTTGTACTTATTAAGGGGTTTGATGCCCAGGGTGTTGTTTTTTATACCAATTACGAGTCGTCTAAGGGAAGGCAAATCGCCCAGAATCCTCGGGCGAGCCTGTTGTTTTTCTGGCCAGAGCTCGAGCGTCAGGTTCGCATCGAGGGTGCCCTAGCGAAGGTCGCTCCGCAGGAGTCAGACGATTATTTTCACAGTCGACCGCTTGAGAGTCGAATCGGCGCCTGGGCCTCTGCCCAAAGTCAGCCCATTGGCTCTCGAGAAGCGTTGGCAGCAGCGTTTGACCATTTTCGCGAGCAACTTGGGCCGCAGCCTGCCCGGCCCGATCACTGGGGCGGTTATCGGCTTTCACCCAGTCGTTTTGAGTTCTGGCAAGGCAGGCCCTCTCGCCTGCATGACCGCATTGAGTTCCATGCCCAAGATGGCGAGGCATCAACCGCCCAAGGCCCGTGGCAAATTCGAAGGCTCTCCCCGTAAAAACCCTTAGTCCAGATACACTTGGGGTCTATGGACATTGAAATTATTCCGGTGACGCCTTTTGAGCAGAACTGTTCTTTTATTGTTTGTCCCCTGACTCGAAAAGCAGCGTTGATCGACCCCGGCGGCGATATCGATCAGCTCGAGGCGGTTGTTACTCAGTCGGGCGCGGAACTCGAGAAAATTCTTTTGACACATGGACATATCGATCATTGTGGAGAGGCCGGCTTGCTTGCTCATCGGCTTGGTGTTCCTATCGAGGGGCCTCACCCTGACGATGCCTTCTGGATTGACCAATTGCCAGCGCAGTCAAAGATGTTTGGCTTTCCAGAACTGCAGGCCTTTCGCCCCGATCGCTGGTTGTTCGATGGTGAAACCGTGATGGTTGGGCAGCAGGCGCTTGAGGTTGTTCATTGCCCAGGGCATACCCCTGGCCACGTGGTGTTTGTTCATCTAGCCAGTCGAATGGCCTTCGTGGGTGACGTTCTTTTTGCAGGATCCATAGGGCGTACTGACTTCCCAAGAGGCAATCACGACGACCTTTTGCGCTCGATCAGAAAGCGACTCTTTCCTTTGGGTGATGATATTGAGTTTATTCCCGGCCACGGGCCCATGAGTAGCTTCGGGCAGGAGAGACTAACCAATCCCTACGTGGGAACCTCCAACGACGAATAAGGATGTAACTGTTCATGGCATCGAACACCACCGAGACGGTCACCAGCGTGACCCATTGGAACGACACACTTTTCTCCTTTACAACAACGCGTGAGTCGGCTTTTCGATTTCGTAATGGGCATTTTGTAATGATTGGCCTTGAAGTCGAAGGCAAGCCACTGATGCGCGCCTACAGTGTCGTGAGCCCCAATTACGAGGAGCAGCTTGAGTTCTTATCCATTAAGGTGCCCGATGGGCCACTGACATCGCGTCTTCAGCATATCAAGGTCGGTGACAGTTTACTGGTGGGCCAAAAGGCGACGGGAACCTTGGTTCTTGACGATCTTCGTCCTGGAAGACATCTCTACCTTTTCTCAACAGGTACAGGGCTTGCCCCGTTCATGAGTATTGTTCGTGATCCTGAAACCTATGAGCGCTTTGAGAAAGTTGTGCTCATTCATGGTGTGAGGCTGGTAAGTGAGCTGGCTTACTCGAACTACCTTACGAAGGAATTACCCGTGCACGAGTTTCTTGGTGACATGGTTCGCGATCAGCTTATTTATTACCCTACGGTAACCCGTGAGGCGTTCACGCATACCGGTCGCTTAACAACAGCAATAGAGTCAGGCAAACTTTTTGAAGATATTGGGCTGCCTATGCTTGACGCCCCGGTTGACCGCGCCATGATCTGCGGAAGCCCTTCCATGCTAAAAGAGACTGCCGAGATGCTTGATCAACGGGGCTTTCAGGTCTCTCCGGGGCTTGGCCAGCCGGGGGATTACCTTATTGAACGGGCCTTTGTTGAGCGATAACCACGCCCAGTCTGGTCCGTCCTCTTCGCCGCCTGGTCCGCAGGACGGGTTTTCTGTAGCACAGGACGGTCTGCAGATCTCGGTTTGGACAGTCTTTCGTGTTTTCCTCAAACTGGGGCTAACTTCCTTCGGTGGTCCTGTTGCCCATCTGGGTTACTTTCGTAACGAGTTCGTTGAGCGCCGCAAGTGGTTCGGCGACCAGGCCTATGCGCAGCTTGTTGCCTTATGTCAGTTTCTGCCAGGTCCATCGAGCAGCCAAGTGGGCATGGGGATTGGGCTGGCAAAGGCGGGTTACGCGGGTTGTCTGGCCGCCTGGATAGGGTTCACGCTGCCTTCGACAATCGCCATGATTCTAATCGGGCTTGGCCATAGTCTTTTGAATCAGGGCCTGGCCTACGGGCTGCTTTCTGGCATTAAGCTTGTTGTTGTGGCTGTCGTAGCTCATGCCCTATGGGGTATGGCCAGATCGCTTTGCCCCGACAACCCACGTGCCACTATTGCAGGCCTTGTAGCTGCCTTCATGCTTAGCGCAGGCAGCGGCCTTGGTATCTGGGGACAGCTCGTGGCGGTTCTCCTTGCGGGTTTTGCCGGCTGGGGGTTGCGGTTGGGCAGGTCTGAGGCTACTGCGGTGTCGAATACCTGTGAAGGTCTTGAATTCCAGACTCGGCAAGTGAATGGCGCTGCGGGGCTCTTCTGGCTGGGTCTTTTTACCTTGCTTTTAACAGGACTGCCTTTGTTGAATTGGTGGACGGACGGTGAGTTCCTCGTGCGGCTTGCCGATGCTTACTTTCGAGCCGGTGCCATGGTCTTTGGCGGTGGGCATGTTGTTCTGCCCGTTCTACAGTCTCAAGTGGTTACCCCGGGATGGGTATCAAACGAATCGTTTCTTCTGGGATACGGAGCTGCCCAGGCCATGCCTGGTCCTTTGTTCGCCTTCGCGGGTTTTCTTGGAGCTGCAACATCAGTCCCTGCTGGCCTCGTTGAGAATTTTAGTTCCCCTTGGGCCATGATCTCGCTGGGTCTGTTCGCGCTCTTTTTTATCTTTCTACCTTCGTTCTTGCTGCTCGCTGGCAGCCTGCCTTTTTGGCAAAGCATTCAGCGGCTACCGTCACTTCAGTCTGTGTTTCAAGGTGTGAATGCCGCTGTGGTTGGTCTTTTATTTGCGGCGTTTTACGACCCAGTGCTTACTACTGCAGTGACCTGGTCGCTGGATCTCGCAATCTCACTCTTATTTTTTCTTGCTTTGGTTTACTGGAAATGGCCAGCCTGGTTGGTTGTTGCCTTCGGCGGTTTGGTGGGCGTCGCGTTTCTTTGACTACCTCAAGCGATACGCCAAGCCCCCAAGCCTTGCGGCCTGGGGATTATTGCTGCTTTACTTCTTAACGCACTCTTTCTTTTCAGCATTCTCTTTTTTGCTGCAGTCAACCTTCTCGCCTGCAATCGCTGAGGAGGCCGTAGCCATACCAGCAAGCATGGAGAGGGACACCATCAGAGCAGAAACAACAGAAACAAAGCTTTTCATGTATTCACCTAAAAGATGGGTTGAGAAAATTGGCACTTGCCTCATTAGTAAAGACATTTGCCACCATGCATTCTGCGCCTTTCCATGGCAGAGTCAAGAAAAAAATCTTTTAAAATCAATGCATTTACAACAATCTTTCCGCAAATAGAATGCTGTCAACCAACTACATCACACCAACAGGCTATCGGCGACTGCTGGCGGAAATGCAGCAACTTATTACCGTCGAGAGACCTGCCGTTACCGAGACTGTCCGTTGGGCTGCCTCCAACGGTGATCGGTCTGAAAACGGTGACTACATTTATGGAAAACGACGACTACGCGAGATTGACCGGCGTATTCGTTTTCTTACAAAGCGACTCGAAATCGCACAGGTCGTTGACCCCGCTATTCACAAGGGTAGTGACCAGATCTTCTTCGGGGCTACCGTTGTCTATTTGCGAAACGACAGTGCAGAGGAGACGGTTCGTATTGTTGGTCAAGACGAGGTTGACCCTGGGCGTCGCTGGGTGAGTTGGGTTTCGCCGATTGCAAGGGTTCTTATTAAAGCGCGGGAGGGAGATCGTCTTCAGCTTAGGACTCCCTCGGGTTCTGACTCCATTGAGGTGTTATCGGTGTCTTATTGCGATGAATAACCTCTTCTGTAGTGGGATGGCGCAGGGTTGCGCGGAGCTCTGTTGTTAAGCGTTGCGATATAACCTGACGAGAATCACGCATGAAGCTCGCCATCATTGGGCTAACCGTTCCTTTCTTTATTTCGGTTCGCAGTTCCTCACGTGAGACACGAACAGGAAGAGGAAGCCCCTTGGTCTTTGCAACAAGATCGAAGTAGTCAGCCATTTTGAGCCGAGAGTTATTCACCGCATTGAAGACCCGGCCAGGTCGCCCGCGAAATAGACTTAGCCAGGCCAGACGTGCTAGATCCTCAGCATGAATGTGGTTAACCCAGACGTCGTCGTCTGCACGCAGGGCAGGCGCCCGTTGTTTAAGACGTTCAATGGGCAGGCGGTCTTCCGCAATAATGCCCGGCGCCCGAAGCACAGAAAAGCCAAGGCCCCGCCAGTACCCCTCTGCAGAGAGTCGCCGAACAGACCGAGGCTCTGTCGCTCTACAAATTGACGTCTCATCTACCTCGTTTCCTTGATAGTCGCCGTAAACACCCGTGGTACTAACATAGACGCCACGGCTTCT
The DNA here is from genome assembly GCA_023261135.1 of Burkholderiaceae bacterium. Lineage (GTDB taxonomy): Bacteria > Pseudomonadota > Gammaproteobacteria > Burkholderiales > Burkholderiaceae_A > Hahnella. Next base: position 5,482 of record JALRJP010000004.1, read on the forward strand.
TATAGGTGCTCTTTCAGAATCACTTGAGAACGGTCTTAGTCTTCTGCGTCGAATAGCCAGGCTTAGCCTCTTTGATCGTCGGTCAATATTGCCGATGCCGCTGACGGTCAGACCTGTGACCGAGCCCGTATCTTGAGGGGGCATGAGAACCAGCCAATGGGTAATTACGCGTGCAAGGCGTCGTTGGTCTTCTGGGCGGTCAAGGTCCCAGCCAAGAACGGGACAGTTTCGCGCGGAGAGTCCTTTGCGGGCTTTGCGATCCCGGCTAAGAAGCCAGGGATCCTCGGTTGTTGGTGCGAACCGTCGTGCAACCCCTAAGAGTCGAAAGGCCAGTTGGCCAGACCTTGCCGATGCAGACTCTAGCTGTTGGCGTACAAGACGTTTACCGACATCGCCCAGACCTACAATGCCAATGCGCGGAGCGCGAAACCTACGGGGAAGAGCATGCATGGCTAAAAGGGTACGAGATAAATGACCAAACTGCAGAACCTTTTTGAAAAAACGCCGAGAGGGTTCTCAATAAAAAAGCCCTCGAGCAGCGTATGCGTCGAGGGCTCTTGTCGCCTCACGTTGAGCGAGGGCGCGCGGAAACGAAGCCGTATTACTTAATGGTAAGAATGTATTTCGCCAAGGTAAGCGCGTCGGCATCCGAGACCTGAGGATGGGCAGGCATGGGAATAGGACCCCAGACACCTGCACCGCCAGATTTAATTTTCTTGGCCAACTTTTCAGCAGCGCCACCGTCTTTGCTGTATTTGGCCGCAACGTCTTTGTAAGCGGGGCCCACCAATTTTCGTGCATCGGCGTGACACGCCACGCAGTTGTATTTTTTGACAAGGTCCGCGCTGGCCTGGGCAGCACCAGCAACGGCAAAGATTGAAGCAGCTAAAACGAATGAACGCATGAATTACTCCTCCCCATAAATTTCTTAAACAGACAGACTATATTCGAATCTCGGCATATTGTAGATCAAGAATGATCGTCTTCTAACAACCTTTTTAATTATTCATGGCTAGCCTTTAGCCACGAAGGGTCTTCCTTCAAGATGCTTGGCAAGGACCTTTGTGTCGGTAAAAGGCCCTTGGCAGGCAGTCGTTGCATGTAAAGGTAATTCAGAGTGCCGAGGCGTCGGGGTCGGTGACTGCCCCTCGGCTTGCGGTGGAAGCGAGGGCGGCGAACTTTGCTAGCACCCCACGACTGTAGCGCGGTGCTGGTTTTTTCCAGGCGGCTTTTCGTCGGCCCAGTTCGTCCTCAGAGATATTGAGCTGAATAAGAAGCTGGTGGGCATCAATGGTGATACTGTCGCCTTCTTCAATTAACGCAATGGGCCCACCCACATAGGCTTCCGGCGCGACATGGCCAACGACCATACCCCAGGTCCCTCCTGAGAAGCGGCCGTCGGTAATGAGTCCCACCGACTCGCCTAGACCTTGGCCAATGAGGGCCGAGGTGGGTGCCAGCATTTCACGCATGCCAGGACCCCCTCGAGGACCCTCGTAGCGAATAACCACGACGTCACCAGCTCGAATGGACTGCTTCATGATGGCGTCCATGGCCGCGTCTTCAGAATTGAAGACACGAGCAGGCCCAGTAATTACAGGGTTTTTAAGACCTGTGATTTTGGCTACACAGCCTTCGGGCGAAAGATTCCCTTTGAGAATGGCAAGGTGGCCTTCCTTGTAAAGCGGCTCATGAATGAGGCGAATGATGGTCTGGTTGGCCGGTGGCTGATCAGGAACGTCTGCCAGTGTCTCGGCGATGGTTTTTCCTGTAATGGTTAAACAGTCCCCATGCAGAAGTCCTGCGTTAAGCAGCATCTTCATAACCTGAGGGATACCCCCGACCTTGTGAAGTTCTGTAATGACGTATTGCCCGGAAGGCTTTAGGTCGCAGAAGATAGGCGTGCGTTTACGAATACGCTCGAAGTCATCGATGGACCAGTCAATTTCAGCTGCATGCGTAATGGCCAGAAAATGAAGGACCGCATTGGTTGATCCGCCGGTTGCCATGATCACTGTCACGGCATTCTCGATGGACTTTTTGGTAATGATGTCTCGGGGTCGTATCCCCTTCTTAATGGCCTCAACGAGAACCCGCGCTGACTTGGCAGCACTTTCAATTTTTTCGCCGTCTTCATTGGCCATGGTTGAGGAGTAGGGCAGGCTCATGCCCATAGCCTCGAAGGCGGAGCTCATGGTGTTTGCTGTATACATACCGCCGCAGGAGCCTGAGCCTGGGCAGGCACGTTGCTCGATGGCTTTGAAGTCCTCGTTATTAAGACGCCCCGCTGTGAATTCGCCTACGGCTTCAAAGGCTGAGACGATGGTGAGATCTTTACCTTTGTAGTGGCCAGGCTTGATGGTTCCGCCATAGACATAAATTGCAGGAACATTCGTTCGGGCAATGGCAATCATGCCACCGGGCATATTCTTATCGCAGCCACCAATGACGACGACGCCATCCATCCATTGGCCATTCACGCAAGTCTCAATGCTGTCTGCAATCACTTCCCTTGAGACCAAGGAATACTTCATGCCCTCGGTACCCATGCCAATGCCATCGGAGATGGTGGGCGTGCCGAACACTTGAGGGTTCGCCCCAGAGGACTTAACCGCCGCAATAGCGGCATCGGCAAGCGGCTGAAGACCGCTGTTGCAGGGGGTAATGGTGGAGTGGCCGTTGGCAATTCCAACCATCGGTTTTTCGAAGTCTTCCTCTTTGTAGCCCATGGCGTAGTACATGGAGCGGTTAGGAGCCCGGGCCACGCCCTGGGTGACATTCTTGGATCGATTGTTGTAGGCCATAGTGTCTTTCAGTAGGAAGTAAAAACAGAGCTTAATAATAAGCTGGCTTGGTATGACTCATGGCACACTGAGACAATAATGACTGCTGTTTTCGTCCATCCTCAGTTCGATCCTATCGCTATCAGCCTTGGACCTTTGGCCCTTCACTGGTATGGCTTGATGTACCTGCTGGCTTTCGTCTCCTTTTACTTGCTGGGCCGCCTGCAAATTCAGCGGGACAGACAAGCCTCGGGTATGACCATGCGTGACTTGGAAGATATGTTGGTCTACGGCGTTCTTGGTGTCGTGATTGGGGGACGACTTGGTTATGTCTTTTTTTATCAACCTGGTTATTTCTTCGACCATCCTTTAGAGGCACTGGCGCTTTGGCAGGGAGGTATGGCCTTTCATGGGGGCTTGATGGGCGTGATTTTTGCCATGCTTCTTTTCTCGGCGCGAAGGGTGCACCTGGGTCAGCCGGTAATGCTCAATGACGAGGGAAGTCCCGTTATTAAGCGCAAGCTCTCTTTCGGTCAAAGATTCTGGGCGCTTGCTGACTTCGTTGCTCCCCTGGTGCCTCTTGGCCTTGCCTTTGGGCGGCTTGGTAATTTCATAAACGGGGAGCTCTGGGGTCGTCCGACCGATCCCAATGTCATTCCATGGGCAATGATTTTTCCGCAGTCTGGTTCGGACCTTGCCCGCCACCCCTCGCAGATCTACCAGCTTCTTGGAGAAGGCCTCCTTTTGTTTGCCTTGCTCTTTATCCTTAGCCTTAAGCCGCAAAAACGAGGGGTCCTTGCAAGTGGCTTTTTGTTGGGCTACGGCGTTTTTCGATTCCTTGCCGAGTTTGGTCGAGAACCGGATGCCTTTCTTGGCCTGTTAGCCGTGCTCGAGCCATTAGGCCTTGAGGCGAGCCTGTCCATGGGCCAGTGGCTATGCATCCCCATGATGATTCTTGGCTGTCTGAGCCTCTACGTTGCCACGCGTTCAACGCCGTCCGAGCCCACGACTCGGTAGGCTGGGCTGGTATTTCTAAGCCTCTAATTATTAGAGACTTTTTTGGTCCTTACCCGGCTTGTGTGACCAGGGGCAGGGAATATACCGACTGCGGAATATAGAGGTTCTCGTTAATCTCTCTCGGGTCTATATAAATCACCATTCATAGGTTCTAGGGAGATGTTCGAGAGGTTCCGTTCCGGCCGCAGTCAAGGTCAAAACGAGCGCGCGCTCAAGGCCTTGCTGTCCAGTTGCGATCGTCTTATCAGCGAGGCTGGTGAGTCTGTCGGGCTTGAGATTGCTCGACAGATATTTCAAGCCTATGCCGACCTAAACCCGGAACTTAAAACGGAGTTTTTTAAGGCCATTGCGTCGGGTTTTAACCCCGACCCTGTTGCTGTTGAACAGGCGGCGAAACGCTATGCGCAGTCGCAAGACCCCACCGACCTTATTGCGATGGTCGATGCGGCACATCCCCCTCGTCAGGAATTGTTTCGTCGACTGAATCGTGTTCCCGAGGGCTGTGCAGCGCTTGTGAAGATGCGCGAGGCTTTGTTGCAGAGCCTCGTCAAAGAGCGTGGCCTTAAGGCAGTGGACTCCGACCTAGAACATCTCTTAGCCTCTTGGTTTAACCCTGGCTTTTTAAGGCTTGAGCGAATCAGTTGGGAGTCGCCGGCCGGTCTGCTTGAGCAAATTATTCAACACGAGGCGGTCCATGAAATTGATGGATGGGGTGATTTGCGGCGGCGACTTGAGCCCGATCGACGTTTGTTTGCGTTCTTCCATCCCGCCCTACCGAAGGAGCCGCTTATTTTTGTTGAGGTGGCGTTGCTTCATGAAATTCCAGGGTCCATTGCGCCCTTGCTCGATCGTAAATCAATGCCAGAACCCTCTACCAAGCCCTACAAGGTTGCAGCGTTTTACTCCATTTCAAACTGCCAGCCCGGCCTCAAAGGTGTGCATCTCGGCAATTTTCTTATTAAGCAAGTGGCGGAGGCCTTGAAGGCGGAGTTCCCTGACATCCGTCAGTTCTGCACCCTTTCTCCTGTGCCCGGATTCGTCCGTTGGCTACTCGCCAACGAGCCTTTCGACAGAGAAGCCTTCGCTGAAAAAGTATGGCTTCGTCTTGAAGATCGTCGCAGGCAGGTCATGGCGCGCGCGCAGTCTATGTCGGCTGCCTCCGATTTTGCTCGCCTTGCTCAGGACGAAGACTTGCGGCCTAGTATCTTGTCGCTTGCGGCAGCATTTCTAGGGCATGTCTCTGCCTCTGCGCGTCGGGCGGATCCGGTGGCACGTTTTCATTTGCATAACGGTGCCCGTCTTGAGCGAATTAACGACCAGGCCGATCTCTCGGTGAAGGGCCTCAAGCAGTCTTTAGGGCTCATGGTTAACTATCTCTACGACCTTCCTACTATCGAGCAAAATCACGACGCCTTTCTTCGTGGGGAGATTATTCGTTCTAAGTCCGTGGCTGACCTGATCACCCGATGAATGACCGACAATCTTCCCCGAGTCAGCCAAGCGTAGGTCGAGATTCGTCCGAGCCTAACGCGGGCCGCGTCTGGTGCAGTCGCACGGCGGCTGGGGATGTTGCCACCGTTTGGCTCTCGCATCCGGGTCGGCTGAATGCGCTATCGGCAGGTATGTGGAAGGCCTTGGCAGAGATTTTTACTGAGCTCGCCGCCGAAGAGCTCTTGCGTGCAGCTGTTATTCGTGGTGAAGGTGGTGCATTTGCCTCCGGGGCAGATATTACCGAATTCGCGCAGCTGCATAGCAGCCGTGACCAGGTGCGCCACTACCACGACACAATTCTTGGTGATGGGCTGCGCGCTGTCCTTAACTGCCCTGTGCCTGTCATTGCGGCCATAGACGGCCCTTGTGTAGGCGGGGGGCTAGAAATTGCCTCTGCCTGTGACTTGCGTATCGCGAGTCGCCGGTCAAGCTTTGGCGTGCCGATCGGTCGGCTTGGTTTTCCCATTGCACCTATTGAAGCCGCCTGCGTCGTGGAGCTTATTGGCCGCGCCAACGCTCTAGAACTTTTACTCGAGGGACGTATTTGGACCTCTGACGAGGCCTATGCGAAGGGCCTAATTAACCGACTGGTGGACGACAACGACTGGGAGCGTGAGCTTGAGGCAACCCTTCAACGCGTCTGTAGTTGCGCTCCCCATGCCTCGCGTCGAAGCAAATGGATTATTCGGCAATTAACCACCATTGATGATCGTCAGAAACTCTCTCAGGGTCAGCGGGAGGCCTGTTGGGACTTTGCTGACACGAGGGATTATGCTAAAGGCTTGGATGCATTTTTAACCAAGACACGACCTCAGTTCAAGAACGACTAGATTCGTTAGAGTTTCGTCTGCTCCTGCAACGGCAGGGTCTGTGGCCTTGGGTCTTTTTGAGTGGAAGTTATGACAACAAGCCCCCAAGCTTTTTCTGATAGTCGTTCGACGGTCTCGGCCGAAATCAAGCAGCTTCTTCAAGCGCGCTCCTCTGCCCAGGGCTTGAAGAATCTGTACACCGAGTTGATGCGCAAGGCTAACCCCCAAAAAATTGCCATTCGCACACTTCAAGGGCTGAATTACAGTTATCACGATCTTGCCGCGGCAAGCGCCCGTATGGCTCACTACATTGCCTCGCTGGGGCTTAAGCAAGGCAGCCGGGTGGCTGCCCGGGTTGAGAAGTCTCCTGAGGCTCTTATGCTTTACTTGGCCTGTCTTCGTTCAGGGATGGTCTTTCTGCCCTTAAATACGGGCTATCAGTCCGAGGAGCTGCGATATTTTTTCAACGATGCCAAGCCGGGGTTAGTGGTCTGTGATCCATCTGCACTTAGCTGGATTAAGCCTCTGGCCGAGGCCTCGGGATGCTCTTATGTTGAGACCTTAGGCAGCGATATCACCGGTAGTCTGCTTGATAAATCAGCCCCTTTCGCCGATGACTTTTCAACCATAGCCTGTGGTCCTGATGCGCTTGCAGCTATTCTTTATACCTCCGGCACCACGGGGCGTAGCAAGGGGGCCATGCTTACCCATGCAAACCTCGCTTCCAATGCGCTTGTTCTTCATCATGCGTGGCGTTGGCAAGAAGACGACGTCCTGATTCATGCCTTACCTATCTTTCATGTGCATGGACTTTTTGTGGCTATTCATGGTGCCCTATGGGCAGGTGCTCAGATGGTCTGGATGTCGAAGTTCGATCCGGCCGCAGTCATTAAGGAGGCTGCAACGGCCACAGTCCTTATGGGTGTGCCTACCTTCTATGTGCGTCTGGTTGAGTCGGGGCTGCTTAGCGCTAAGGGTGTCAAGAACATGAGGCTCTTTATTTCAGGCTCGGCCCCCTTGTTAGCCGAAACGCATCAAGCCTTCACGAAGCTCACCGGACACGCCATCCTTGAGCGCTACGGTATGTCGGAGACCGTCATGTTGACCTCAAACCCCTACGACGGCGATCGGCGAGCGGGAACGGTAGGCTTCGCGTTGCCCTCGGTCGAACTGCGTCTTGTCGATGACCAAGGTCATTCCATTTCCGTAACGCCGGGTCAGGAGTCTGCAATTGGAGGAGTTCAGGTAAGGGGACCGAATGTTTTTGTTGGCTACTGGAATATGCCAGAGAAGACTAAAGAAGAGTTTGCGCCAGGGGGGTGGTTTAAGACCGGGGATATGGGACAGTTTGCGGCCGATGGCTATTTAGTGCTTGTGGGTCGAAGTAAAGACCTCATCATTTCGGGCGGCTACAACGTTTACCCCAAAGAAATTGAGCTCCTGCTCGATGACCAACCTGAGGTGTATGAGTCCGCCGTTATTGGGCTCTCTCATCCCGATTTCGGTGAGGCGGTGGCGGCGGTTGTCGTTCCAGATCCCCCAGAGTCGGCAGTCAAAATGGGCAGTCAAGATGAAGCGCAGTTGCTCTCGCGGCTTCGATCGATGATTGCAAGCTTTAAGCTGCCCAAACGCCTCTTTTTCTTGCAGGAGTTACCTCGCAACGCCATGGGTAAGGTTCAAAAAAACCTATTGCGTGAGCAGTTTTCTTCCACGTTCAAGAGTTAACCCCGAGCATACGGGCTGGTAGGCTATGAAAGCCTCTGGCATTCTCTTGCTCTAGAAACCCTGGGGGTCGCGTGTTGGCATAGCTAAAAGGCTCTTGTAAACATGTAGGTTGCAAGAAAAAACAAGAAATAGGCAAACAGTCGACGAAGAGAGTCGACATTGAGTGTGTGCGCAACTTTTGCTCCGAAGGGCGCTGTTGAACCGGCGCCAATCACTAAAATAATAAGGGCGGGCAAATAAATGTAGCCAATGGAGCCACCTGGCAGGCCGGTTACATCCCATCCGCTAATCGCATACCCAATAAGGCCACCAAGTGCAATGGGAAACCCCATGCCTGCAGAGATACCAAGCGCTGTATGCAGTTTTACATTGCACCAGGTTAAGAAGGGAACTGTGATGAAACCCCCGCCTGCACCTAAGAGTGCACTCATGAAGCCAATGCCCGAGCCCACTAGTCCAAGACCTCGCGGAGATGGCGTCTCTCGACCCGGCTTGGGTTTCTTGCCACGCAACATCGATAGGGCGGAGTAGCCGACAAAGGCCGCGAATAACGCAGCAAGCACAGTACCTTTGAGCATACCCGCAAAGTTTGCCCCTACGAAAGTCCCAAGGAATGCGCCAAGTCCCATGGGCTTCAGGATGGCCATGTCGACCGCGCCCCTCTTGAAGTGCGCGCGCGTGCTCGAGAGCGAAGTAAATAAAATGGTGGTGAGCGAGGTCGCAATGGCGACCTTAATCGCAAGGTCGACCTCAACCCCTTGGCTAGAGAAAAGCATGGTCATGAAGGGGACCATGGACATGCCACCGCCAATCCCCAGCAGGCCCGCAAGAAATCCCGTTGCAGCACCAAGCACGACAAGAGAAAAAACGGTCAGAAGATCCAAGTCCATAAGTCGATGCGCCAGCTCGAGCCAACTAGTCGAAGAGCTTTTCTTGGGGGGCCAGCGCCTCTTCAGTTATATCGATTAGGGATTGAATTCGAGACTTCAGTTCGCTGTCAGAAAGTCCGCCCGACTTTCCGCCAACCAGGAGTTCACGGGCAAGGGTAAGCGCAACCATGACTGCAATGCGGTCAGTTCCAGTGAGTCGACTGTTCTGCTTAATCTGTCGCATGCGGGTGTCGACAAGGCCTACGCACTCAAGCAGCAGCGGTTTTTCATCGGGCTCGCAGGCCAGCCTATAGGGTCGGTCCATGATCTGGACTTCGATTTCGTGTTGCTTGGGGGTTCGGCTTGTTGGCAAGTGTGACTCTTAAAGGTTGGGCTTGAAGGAGGATGAGCGTTTCTTCAGGCCTTGGTTTTAAGAAGGCCCTCGAGGCGCTCGCTTGCCTGGTCGATACGAGACTGAAGTCGACGGTTTTGCTCCTGCGAGGACAGCAAGGATTCACGCAGTTTCTTGTTCTCGGCTCGAAGACGTTGCAGCGTTGTTGAAACACTGGTTATACGGTCTTGCAGCAGATCAAGTTCTTTAATCATGGTTAAGATGGTATCAATTTGTCGTGCCCGATTAGATAGATAACTTAATTTTCTTCGAATGACTCTTATGAAGCAGCAGCGCTTGGCTCTTCCTTGGCTCTCTTGGTGTCTGCAAGACCTTGGACATTTTGTGATTCTTATTGCGCTGGCGACTGTCATGCAGGGGCTCTGGGCCCAGTCCTTGCAGAGCCCAGCCTCCTCGCAGCTTCAGCCCGTGAGTCCCAACGCTGCCGATTCCGGGCTTCTGTCTCGGCTAACTCGGTCTGGAGCCTCTTCGAGTTTATCGGGCGACCCAACATCACTTCAGGCTATTCCTGGGCCCGTTGAAACCGATGAGGTCAGAGCCAGTCTTGTTTTCTCAAGTCGAGAGCTGATTTTGGGGCAGCCTTTTGAAGTTGGTCTCAGGCTTAGTCATGCTCCCCTCTGGCATACCTATTGGGTGAACCCGGGTGACTCGGGGCTGCCGACAGACTTTGAGCTTAATCTCCTTGATTCCTCCGGGGCACGTCTGCCGGTGCCTCTTCAGGCCATTCAATGGCCTGCGCCGCATAGGCTACCCGTCGGTCCCCTTGCTAGTTATGGTTTTGAAGGGGATTTGCTGCTTGTAAGGACTGCCGAATTGCCGAGTGCCCTTGCTCGGGCTAATACGGCGCAGCCAAATTTTGTTGCCCAGGCCCTTGAGCTTCAGGCCAATTGGCTGGTCTGCAAAGATGTCTGCATTCCCGGTGATGCACGTTTTGTCATTCCCTTAACGCAGGGGTCCATGCAAGGCGATGGGGCTACTGGACATGCGAACGCCACGGCGCTCGTTCTCGATGCCTCTGCAAGTCGTGTTGACAGTCAGGCGCTTGATCAGGCTAAGGAAGACCTTCCGGTGCTTGCTCCCAAGCCACTGGCCTACGCCCTGTCAAACGAGGGTAACAAGCTCCTTGTCTTTGGTGATGACCCTGTCCAGGCCGTCGAAGGCGGTTATTTATTCCTTGAGCTCGAGGGCCTGGTTCAGCCTGCCGCGGCTCAGGCTCTGTACCGGTCGTCGGCGGGGGGCTTCTGGCTTGAGGTCCCCTTGGGGGGATCGTCCGCTCGACTCCTGCAAGGCTTAAAGTCAAAGCCCACACCACTTTTCGCCGTTTTTCGTCCTCAGAACTCCAATGCAGAGCCGGTGCGTTGGAGGCTCTTACCTGTTCCACGGGGGGCCTTTCAGGGTCTTGCCTCAGAGCCGGGTTTGTATCAGGGACCTGTGCCTGAACGTGGGCCTATGTTTAGTGCGGGGATGACTGCCGAGCAGACCTATCAGGCCATCAAGCTTTCGAAGTCTACTGGCCAAGCTTCAGGCCTTGGTCTCGGCCTGGCCTTTCTCTTGGCATTGGTTGGGGGTCTGCTGCTTAATCTCATGCCATGTGTTTTTCCGGTACTCGGGCTCAAGCTTCTGGCACTGAGTCAGCATGCTCAGTCACCGGCTCATGCAAGGCGCCATGCCTTATTTTTTACCGCGGGCGTGCTGGTCTCCATGTTGGCCCTTGCTACGGTCTTGCTCGGACTAAGGGCTGCGGGAGAGGTCATCGGCTGGGGCTTCCAGCTTCAGAACCCCTTTGTTGTCATGGGGCTTGCACTTCTTTTTGTCGGCATGGCATTGAATTTTTTCGGGCTCTACGAATTGGGGCTTGGACTGGCCAGAGTGGGCTCACAGGCCGAGCTCGGCCTGAAGGGCTCCAGCGATTCTGGGGCCTTTGGTTCGGGTGTACTTGCCGTCATTGTCGCCTCGCCTTGCACGGCCCCTTTTATGGGTTCGGCTCTGGGTTTTGCCGTTTCTGCAGCCCATTGGTCTTCAGGTCTTTTCGTGTTTCTGGGCCTTGGGCTTGGGCTTGCATTGCCGTTTCTTGTGCTGGCCTTTGTTCCTGGTGGTGCGCGTCTTCTGCCTCGGCCAGGAGCCTGGATGCAGACCTTTCGTCAGTTCCTGGGCTTTCCCATGCTTGCAACTGCCGCCTGGCTTGTCTGGGTGCTCGTTCAGCAGCAGGGTGCCGACGCCGGCCTTGGCTCGCTTATGGCGCTTGTTCTCCTCTCTTTTGCGCTATGGCTCTTTGGGCGCAGGCAGGCCGCCGTCTTGCAGTCCAAGCTTCCATCGGGTCTTGGTCGTTTCCTAAGCCCGGCCTTTATTCTCATTAGCCTTGTTCTAGTGGCTTATCTTGTGGCCTTGGTTGCGGGACAACGACCAGTGGCAACGCCTTCGGGGTCAGCGGTCATAGGCCCGGTAGTTAGTGAGTCTCTCGGGGGGACGCCAGAAAGCGAAAAGGCGCTTGGCTCTGAAATATCCCTTTCTGCGATCGCCTGGCGACCGGGCCTTCCTCAAGAGCTGGCTTCTCAGGGCAAGGTGGTTTTTGTGGACTTCACCGCGGCCTGGTGTATTAGCTGTCAGGCGAATAAGGCTAGGGTTCTGAATCGAGGTGAGGTAGCAGAACGGCTGGGTTCAAGTGGCTATCAGTTGCTTGTTGCCGACTGGACGCGTCAAGACCCTGTCATTACCGCAGAGCTGAACCGTCATGGTCGCTCGGGTGTTCCGCTGTATCTGGTTTATGGCCCTGCGCTTGCGCAGCCTTTGCTTCTAAGCGAATGGCTAACCGAGGACGAGGTCGTTAACGCCTTTGAACAGGTACGGGCGGCTCGGTAATCAGCGCAAGTTTTGTCAGACCATTCTGGGTCGCCTTTGACATCACCCGCACAATCGCCTCGTAGGTGGTTTGTTTATCCGCGCGAATCTGAATCACTGCCTCTTCATTACTCGTTTTTAGCCCAGCAAGCAGTGAATCAAGACGCTCTTCGGAAAGCAGTTCTGTTTTATAGAAGACCCCGCCCTGAGCATTAATTTCTAAAACAACGGGCTCGTTCTGGGGCTTGACTGCGGGGGCTTCTGCCTTGGGAAGGTTGAGGTTGATACCCTGGCTAATGAGTGGTGCAGTCACAATAAAAATAATAAGAAGCACGAGCATGACATCAACCAGGGGTGTGGTGTTGATGTCTGCCATAAGTCCATCGGTCTCTGTGCCCTTTGAAAAGCCGGAATTTAGGCGTGGTGGAGACTGACGTGTTTGCATAGGAACCTTTAGGTCTTTGGGTACTGAATGAGCTTAATGAAACGTCAGTTCTTATTTGTTTGAAAAGCGGGATGCTGAAGAAGGTCGTCTGCAAAGGCCTCGATTCCTGCCATATGCTTCTGACTTAGCCTCTGAAAAGCGTTGTAGGCAAGGACAGCCGGTATGGCAACAAAGAGCCCAGCTGCTGTCATGACCAATGCCTCACCAACAGGCCCCGCGACTTGGTCGATCATGACCTGCCCCTGCCCCTGAATACTGGTTAAGGCACGAAAAATGGACCAAACCGTTCCCAGCAGCCCCACGAAGGGAGCGGTACTTCCAATTGAAGCAAGTAGCCCTAGGCCCGCGGATAAATCGTGACGAATTAGAAGGAGTTCATCGCGAAGATGACGCAAAAGACGATCATGAATATCTCCACCAACCGCCGAGCAGGCCAACTCAGCCCGCTTCACGAGTCGCAGGAGCAGGCCCGAGCGGTCGGACTCTTGAATAAGCTGCAAGGCCTCTTGGCTATTGGCCTGTCCCCAAAAGGCATCGGGCGCCGTGGGTCGTTGTTTGAGACGCTGCCAGCCATAGAGGAGTCGGGCACCAATGGCGGCCCAACTCAGAACGGACATAACAAAAAGCACGAGCGCTACGGCCAAAATCACGCCGTCTGCGGATTCAATCATGTGATTCAGAGTCATTGTGAACCTTTAGTTCTGCTTCCGGTGGATTAGAGCGGTGCAGATCGCGCTAAGAATCAGCCCGTTTTGCCACGCCGATGAGGACAGGCCTTACGTTGGCACTGACCGTAAAGGGCAAGGGAATGGTCCTGAAGTTCAAAGCCATGGGCTTCTGCAACCTTACGCTGACGCTCTTCAATGCGTGGGTCGAAAAATTCTTCAACACGTCCGCAGTCAAGGCAGACCAGGTGGTCGTGGTGACTGCCTTGGTCGAGTTCAAAGACCGACTTGCCCGACTCAAAGTTCGACCGACGCAAGATTCCAGCCTGCTCAAACTGCGTAAGTACTCTGTAAACCGTGGCAAGCCCAACGTCCAAGTCTTCAAGCAGCATTTGTTTGTAGACATCTTCTGCACTAAGGTGACGGGTCTTTGATTGTTCAAAAATCGTCAGAACCTTTAGCCTTGGAATCGTAACCTTTAGGCCAGTGTTTTTTAAGTCTGCTGCAAGCTGGTCAGTCGTCATCATGGCTTTATCATAGCGGCAAATCTTTAATGGAATGGGACTAGGTATGAAGGCTATCTTTCGCGCGCGACACCGCAACGTTGCAGTTGCCCTGGGGTTAACTGTGGTTGTCGCTGGCTTAACAGGTTGCGGGCTCTCGAATCAACTTGTGAACGATCCCCCATCGTGGCTCACACCCTACCGAGTTGACATTGGGCAGGGCAATCTCATTACCCAGCCCATGGTGGATCAACTCAAGCAGGGCATGAGCCGGGACCAGGTGCGCTCTATCCTGGGGACGCCATTGTTGGTTGATCCCTTTCGTTCCAACCGATGGGACTATGTATTTGAACTTCGAAAGGCCGGCAGGCCCGCCGAGAACCGACGTTTTTTTGTTGAGTTCGAGGGCGATAAACTGCGCAACTGGACGGGTGACACTCTCCCTAAAGACTTGAGCGATATTGCCCTGCCAGCTCCTGCAGCCCGCTAATTGAACGAGGTGCGTCTATGAAAAAAGTCATTCGCGTTGCCGTTGCTGGTGCATCGGGAAAGATGGGCCAGGCGGTTATTGCTGAACTGCTCAACGCATCGCATCAGTTTGTACTTCACGCTGCTTTTGATCAGTCCGGTTCACCTCTTCTGGGGCGTGACGCAGCCGAACGGCTTGGTCTTCACTCGGGCGTCACAGTGACACAAGGTCCAGATTCTTGTCAGGGCGCGGATGTTCTCATTGACTTTACCCGCCCAGAAGCCACGATGGCGCATCTGCGGGTTTGCGAGCAGCATGGGGTTCGTCCTGTTATTGGAACCACAGGCTTTAGCCAAGAACAGCTTCTTGGGATTAAGGCACTTGCTCAAAAGCAGGCCGTGGTTCTTGCGCCAAACATGAGCGTGGGCGTTAATATTTTTTTTCGACTCGCCGAGATTGCGGCAGGGCTGCTCCATCAGGGCTATGACATCGAGGTTATCGAGGCCCACCATCGGGCCAAGGTCGATGCCCCCTCAGGCACTGCGCTGAAGGTGGGTGAGCGTGTTGCCAAGGCAGCGGGCCGGCAGTGGCCCCAAGATGCCGTCTGGCAGCGACATGGCCATACAGGCACACGCAGCGATCAGGAAATTGGTTTTTCGGTCATTCGGGGCGGTGACATTATTGGTGATCACACCGTCATGTTTGCCGGCCAAGGTGAGCGCATTGAACTCACTCATCGCTCTTCATCGCGTACAACTTACGCAACAGGTGCTCTTCGGGCCGCAGCTTTTATTGTCAACCATCCCTCGGGCTTGTTTGATATGCCCGAGGTCTTGGGTCTGTCGGAATTAAAGGCTCAGTAGCTCTTTTGCCATTTTCACGGACGACTGTCTGACGCCCTCGTCGCCGAGCATGCGAGCAATTTCTTCGATGCGCTGATCACGGTCAAGGTTAACTACCTCGCTGGCATTGGTTCCGTCTTCTTGCTTTTGTTTTTGTACTCTTAGGTGCTGATGCCCGCGGGCTGCAACCTGGGGGAGGTGAGTTACGGCAAGGACCTGATGCTGCATACCTAGTTCTTGAAGCAGTCTGCCAACGACATGCCCGGTGTTGCCGCCAATGCCAACATCCACTTCATCAAACAGCAGGGTGGATGTCTGGGTCGCCTGTGCGGCTACGGCTGCAATGGCAAGGCTTACACGAGAGAGCTCCCCACCCGAGGCGACCTTAGCTAGAGGCAGTAGAGGGCCCTTGGCATGTTGGCAGACCAGAAATTCAAGCTGGTCCATGCCGAAGGAGGCAGGCTCTTGACGTGGCTCAAGCCGGATCTCAAACCGCATTCCCGTCATAGCAAGCTCATGCAGCCAGCGGGTCACTTCGTTTGCAAAGGGTGCAGCCGCCTTTTGCCTTTGAGCAGTTAACTCTTTAGCAAGTGTATTGTAGCGTTTGAAGGCTTCTTCGGCCTGTGCCTTGAGCTTGTCTAGGTCGGAGGCTGCGCCAACTGCCTCTTTTCGCTCATCCAGTGTTGTTTGCAGCGCGAAGAGGTTTTCGGGCCTTTCTTTAAGCCTCCTTGCCGCTTCAAAAATGGATTGAAGCCTAGCATCAAGCGTCTGAAACCGTCCTGGGTCAAGATCTGCTTTGCCCAGGTAATGCCGGCACTCGGAGGCGGCCTCCTCGAGGTTAATGACTGCGGCGTCAATAAGGCCTATGAGTTCGGCGAGCCGAGGGTCTTTATTAATGAGCCCAGCCAACCTTTGCTGCAGGCTCTGACCGATTCCAATGAGCCCCGAAGTCTCGTCACCTTCAAGCTGAGCAAGCGTTGATTCGACCGCCGAGAGGAGTTCAGCACCATAAGCCAGTCGCTGATGCTCGTCGTTGACCTGCTCCCATTCACCATCCTGTAGATCAAGGTCATTAAGAATCTGAAGTTGCCATTCGATCTGGCTAAGTTCTTCAGAAAGCCGGTCGGCTTTGGTCTGAGCCTCGTTTAGTGCTTCCTCTTTTTGCTTCCATGTCTTAAAAGCAAGGGAAACTTCATCAACGCAATCGGTTAGGCCAGCATGGCGGTCGAAGAGTTCGCGCTGGGCCGAGGTCCGCAGAAGGGCCTGGTGGGCATGCTGGCCATGCAACTCCACTAACTGCTCACCTAGCTCCTTCAGCTGCGAGAGCGTTGCAGGCTGTCCGTTAATCCAGGCTCTTGAGCGACCGCTGGGTTCAAGGCTACGTCGAATAAGCAGGGTGTGATCAATAGCATCGAACCCAGCCTCGGCAAGCCAGGCTAGTCTCTCGGCATTGCTTGCCTGGTTCTCAAGTTGGAACTCAGCCGTGAGATCGGCCCGGTTCGCGCCGGGTTTAATTTGCAGGCTGTTTGCGCGGTCTCCGAGCAGAAGGCCTAGCGCGTCAAAGAGAATAGATTTTCCTGCGCCCGTTTCACCAGTTAGAACGGTAAGACCGCCTTGGAAGTCTATTTCCAAGGCGTTCACAATCACAAAGTTTTGAAGCGAGAGTGTCTTGAGCATAAGGGAAGAGAAGGCTAGCCATTGTTGGGTGGGGCAACCGGGTCAGGCCGGTCGCTAAGCACCGGGTTGGCGCTCCAGTGGAGTTTATGGCGCAGCATGGCGTAGTAGTCATAGCCCTTCGGATGGAGAAGCTTCACCGTGTGAGCGGAGTGTTGAATAAGGATCTGATCTCCATCTTCGAGCGAGGTAAGCGCCTGCATGTCGCAATGCAGTTCGGTACCCGCACCGTCATTGACCACCACAGAGACTGCCAGAGGCTTGGGCAGGACGATGGGCCGGGCCGAGAGGGCTTGAGCCGCCACGGGGACAAGAATAAGGCCTTCGAGTCCCGGGTGAAGAATGGAGCCTGAGGCTGACAGGGCGTAGGCGGTTGAGCCAGTTGGGGTTGCCACAATAAGCCCGTCGGCGCGAAGGCTTTGTAAATAGCTCTCTCCGACGAAGACATCGATTTCGACCATTCGGCTCACCGCACCCCGACTGATCACGACATCGTTTAAGGCCAGCGCATGGAAGACCTGCTGCGCCTCCTGCGATGGGTGACCCTTGCGCCGCACACGAACCTCAAGCATTCCACGATTCTCAACCAAGCCCTCACCCGCTAAGAGACCTGGAAGTTCATCATGAAGCCTCGCGATCTCAATGTCGGTCATGAAACCAAGCCGACCTTGATTGATGCCAATAACAATGGTTCCCGAGGACGCCAGCTGACGGGCAACCCCAATAAGAGTCCCGTCTCCACCCAGGACGATCGCAAGGTCGAGTGATCCGATCATCTGGCTCATTGAGGCTACTGACATGCCACTTAGGGCTGTTACGCCTGATAACCCTTCGAGGCCTTGGGCGAATGCTTGTTCGATATGAATCTCGGATTCAGCAGAGTGGGCTTGCAGGCAGCGGAGCACTTGCTGCAATGCCCCGGTAAGCCCCGGGGATTTTGGGCGCCCGAAAAGACCAATACGTCGATAAGCGGGACTCATGCCACGAATTAGATCACAGCCAATCTACAATAGGGTCCATGGACGATCGTTCTCGCCAGCTGCTTAAAACGCTTATTGAGCGCTACATTTCCGAGGGGCAACCAGTGGGCTCGCGTTCATTGTCAAAATTCTCGGGCCTCGACCTGTCTCCGGCGACCATTCGAAATGTCATGGCGGACCTCGAAGAGCTTGGCCTCGTGGCAAGCCCCCATACCTCGGCGGGCCGGGTGCCCACCCCCAGGGGGTACCGGCTCTTCGTAGACTCCTTGCTTACCGTGCAGCCCATTGACCCGACTCAAGAACAGTCCATAAGTGGTCAACTGCAGGCCGATGCTCCGAGCCAGGTTGTTTCGCATGCTGCAAGCCTCCTCTCAAGCCTTTCCAGCTTTGCTGGGGTGGTCTGCACGCCCCGTCGGGCAGGTGCCTTTCGCCATATTGAATTTCTGCGACTCGGTGATCGACGTCTTCTTTTGATTCTTGTCACGCCCGATGGTGATGTTGTCAATAAGGTGTTCCATGTCGATCAAGACTACCTCCCAGAGGCGCTTGTTCACGCTGGCAACTATCTAACAGCGCATTACGCGGGGCTGAGCCTTACCGAAGTACGTAGCCGGCTGCATCGCGAAATTGCAGACCTTCGTCAGGACGTCTCCCGTTTAATGCTCAAGGCTGTCGAGGAAGGCGGGGCAGCCCTTAGTGACCCTGACGGTGCAATCGTAATCTCGGGAGAGCGTCGACTGCTCGATGTCACAGAACTCTCCGAGGATATGGGTCGTCTGCGCCAACTTTTTGATTTGTTCGAGAAAAAGACAAGCCTGGCCAAGTTGCTTGAGTTTTCCGAGCGAGCGCAGGGCGTGAAAATTTATATTGGCGGCGAATCAAACCTTGTTCCTGTAGACGAACTCTCGGTCATTACCGCACCCTATCAAGTGAATGGACGCATTGTGGGCACCCTGGGCGTTATCGGTCCAACTCGCATGGCGTATGATCGTGTTATTCCGATTGTTGATATCACCGCAAGGCTTGTATCAACTGCCTTGACCCATCTTTCTGCAGAATCCGGGCCTCAGACCAATCCTTCGGGCGCGGGGGCTTAGGGTCTCATGTTTCGAATAGGTTTTTCTTTTGTCCAACTCGCTTCCAAAGCCATCCAACCAAGTTCTTGATGAGCCCAGCTACCGCCACGGCCAATCGGGCCGTACCGGGCTCTTGTTGGTTAATTTAGGTACGCCCGACGCACCAACAAGCTCGGCCCTGAGGCGTTACTTAAGGGAATTTCTCTCGGACCCCAGGGTTGTTGAAATTCCCCGCTTCATCTGGTGGCCGATTCTTAACTTCATCATCTTGTTGGTCCGTCCAGCCAAGTCCGCAGCTAAGTATGCCTCCATATGGTTAAGCAACGGTTCGCCACTTCGGGTCTATTCCGAGGAGCAGACCGCGCGGCTTAAGGCCTCGCTGCAGGCAGCAGGTCATCATGTTGAGGTGGCCTTGGCCATGCGCTATGGGCAGCCCTCCATTCAGGCGCAGATTCAGGCTCTTAAAGCGCGTCAAGTCACGCGTTTGGTGGTCCTTCCCATGTACCCGCAGTTCTCAGCGACAACAACAGCCACCGTCTTTGACAAGGTCTTTGATGCGCTTGGCTCCTTGCGTAACCCGCCTGCATTAAGGCTCGTGCGAAGTTTCGCAGGCCATCCGTCCTACATTCAGGCCGTTGCAGCGTCTATTCAGAGGCATTGGGCAGAACATGGTCGCGGCGACCTCCTGCTTTTTAGTTTCCATGGTGTTCCAAAGCGCACCCTCCTAAAAGGCGACCCCTATCACTGTGAGTGCTACAAGTCGGCACGTCTTATTGCTCAGCAACTTGGCCTTGAGGACCATGAATGGAAGCTGTCGTTTCAGTCGCGGTTTGGTCGTGCGGAGTGGCTCAAGCCTTATACCGTTGAAACCCTTGAGTCCTTGCCAGGTCAGGGTATTCGTCGGCTCGATATAGCCTGCCCCGGGTTTGTGGTCGACTGCTTGGAGACCTTGGAAGAAATTGCCATGGAGGGGCAAGAAGAGTTTCTGCATGCAGGCGGCGAGCACTATGCTTACATCAATTGTCTGAACGCCTCCGATGAAGCGGTGGCCATGTTAGAAACTCTCTTTCTTGAAGAGTCGCAGGGCTGGCCACTTGATGCGCCCAACGAGGCGGAGCAACGGGAACTTCAGCAGGCTCGAGACCGAGCCCTTCGCTTGGGGGCGCAGGACTAAAGGCCGGTTAGTTAGCCTCTTGAAATCGTTGGTGTTGCCCCAATATTCCTCCCATAGTGTTCAAAACGTAGGCGTTTCTTTTATGACCAAGTTTCCTCATGAGCTTCAACCGGGGCACCAAGACCCTAACCCAGATGAGCCATCTGCTTCCCCTGCGCAAGGAGCTGCCTCTTATGAACAGCAGGCCCATGGTGAGCCTCCTGCTTCTGAGTCTTCGTCTGTAGCTGCGGGAGAGCCCTCCATCACAGAAGGGGATCTGCGACAGGAGGCGGGTCTCAGCGACCAGCCTGCGGGCGAAGGCCCAACAGACTCAGCAGAGCCCAGCCTTCAGGCCAAACTCGCGGAGCGCGAAGATCAACTGATGCGGCTTGCTGCTGAGGTTGAGAATATGCGTAAGCGTCATGCCCAGGAGCTTGCCAACGCAA
This sequence comes from Burkholderiaceae bacterium, assembly GCA_023261135.1. Lineage (GTDB taxonomy): Bacteria > Pseudomonadota > Gammaproteobacteria > Burkholderiales > Burkholderiaceae_A > Hahnella. The sequence goes on from JALRJP010000004.1 coordinate 25,679, forward strand.
GCAAGTTTGCGATTGAAGGCTTTGCCGAGGCCTTGCTGCCCGTTGCTGACAGCCTCGAAATGGCCCTCCTTGTTCAAGAGCAGACCTACGAGGGCTTGAAGTCGGGGGTTGAGGTTACCTTGCGTCAGATGCAGCAGGCCTTTGAAAGGGGTCGTCTGTCCACCTTAAACCCAGCGGGCGAAAAGTTCGACCCCAACCGGCACCAAGCGGTGTCGATGGTAGAGGGTCAAACGCAAGATCCACCAGTACCCAGCGGGCACGTAGTTTCAGTGATGCAGAAGGGCTACCTCATTGGGGACCGTGTTTTAAGGCCTGCACTGGTTGCTGTTGCGCAATAAAAAGCAGTCGGGTCCTCGCCGAGTCTTGAATTTTTTTCAGCTGTCCCCAACTTTTAACTATCGCAATTTAAGTGCCCCCTTATGGGGACGTGAGAGGATTAAAAATGTCGAAAATTATTGGTATTGATTTAGGTACAACCAATTCATGCGTGGCCATTCTTGAAGCTGGCCAGCCCAAAGTTATTGAAAACTCAGAGGGTGCGCGCACAACGCCCTCCATTATTGCCTACATGGAAGATGGCGAAATTCTTGTGGGTGCGCCTGCAAAGCGCCAGGCCGTGACCAACCCTAAGAACACGCTTTATGCCGCTAAGCGCCTTATTGGAAGAAAGTTCACGGACAAAGAGGTGCAAAAAGATATTGAGCTGATGCCTTTTGAAATTGTGAAGGCAGACAATGGCGATGCCTGGGTGCAGGTCCGCGACAAGAAGCTTGCTCCTCCTCAGGTTAGCGCCGAGGTGCTTCGCAAGATGAAAAAGACGGCCGAGGACTATCTTGGCCACGAGGTCACTGAGGCTGTTATTACCGTCCCTGCCTACTTTAACGATGCGCAGCGTCAGGCCACTAAGGACGCGGGGCGCATTGCCGGTCTTGATGTCAAGCGCATTATTAACGAGCCCACGGCAGCCGCGCTTGCCTTTGGTCTTGATAAATCCGGTGGCCGTGACAGGAAGATTGCGGTCTATGATCTAGGTGGCGGTACGTTCGACGTTTCTATTATAGAAATTGCCGACGTCGATGGCGAAAAGCAGTTTGAAGTCCTGTCGACCAACGGTGACACGTTCTTAGGCGGTGAAGACTTTGATCAGCGCATCATCGACCACATTATTGATGAGTTTGAAAAGCTCAATGGGGTTGACCTGTCCAAAGATCCCATTGCCCTGCAGCGTATTAAGTCGGCTGCCGAGCGCGCAAAAATTGAGCTTTCATCGAGCCAGCAGACTGAACTTAACGAGCCCTACATTGCCATGTCTAATGGCGCGCCGGTTCACCTAACCTTTAAGCTCACCCGAGCAAAGCTTGAGTCCCTGGTGGACGAGCTTATTACTCGCACCATTGAGCCCTGCAAGGTGGCCCTGAAAGACGCCGGAGTCTCTGCATCCGACATCGATGATGTGATTTTGGTGGGTGGCATGACCCGCATGCCTAAGGTTCAGGATGCGGTTAAGGCCTTCTTTGGCAAGGAGCCTCGTAAAGATGTCAACCCTGACGAGGCCGTTGCCGTGGGTGCTGCTGTTCAGGGCTCGGTTCTTGCAGGTGACCGTAAAGATGTTCTTCTACTCGATGTCACGCCGCTTTCTTTGGGCATCGAAACGCTTGGCGGTGTTATGACCAAGATGATTCAAAAGAACACCACCATTCCAACTAAGTTTTCCCAGGTCTTTTCAACAGCCGACGACAATCAGCCGGCCGTGACCATTAAGGTCTACCAGGGCGAGCGTGAGGTTGCGAATGCCAACAAGAGCCTGGGTGAATTTAACCTCGAGGGTATCCCCCCTTCGCCACGTGGTACGCCGCAAATTGAGGTCACGTTTGATATAGATGCAAATGGCATCTTGCATGTCTCTGCAAAAGACAAGGCCACAGGCAAGGAGAACAAAATCACCATTAAGGCCAACTCCGGTTTGTCTGAAGATGAGATTAATAAGATGGTGGCCGATGCCGAAGCCAACGCTGAAGAGGACAAAAAGCGTGTTGACCTGGTTCAGGCTCGCAACACCGCAGAGGCTATGGTGCATTCGGTGAAGAAGTCGCTCGAAGAGCATGGCGATAAGGTTGAGACAGATGAGAAGGCCAAGATTGAAGAGGCTGTCAAGGAACTCGAGGCGGTGATGTCCGGTGAAGACAAAGATGCCATTGAGTCAAAAACCGACAACCTCATGAAGGCCTCGCAAAAGCTTGGGGAAAAAGTCTATGCACAGAATGCTCAAGATGGAGCAGCGTCGGCCGCAGCAGGGTCCGATTCCAGCGGCTCCTCGGGCTCGAAAGCCGATGCTGAAGATGTGGTCGACGCCGAATTTAAAGAAGTGAAGCGCGATTGATCTCTCGTTTTTATTCCTGTGCCCATGCTAGGCGACCCATGCGACTGGCTGGGCTAGTCCCAATTACGCCGGGTGCTTTACCCGGCGTCTTCTATTGATAAGCCATGGCAAAACGTGATTACTACGAAGTCTTAGGCGTTGCAAAGAACGCTTCCGAGGACGATCTTAAAAAGGCTTATCGAAAGCTTGCCATGAAGCATCATCCGGACCGTAACCCCGGGGATAAGGCTGCTGAAGAAAAATTTAAAGAAGCTAAAGAAGCATATGAAATGCTGTCCGATCCCGAAAAGCGAGCGGCCTACGACCGGTTTGGCCATGCTGGGGTAGATCCCAATGCAGGTGGCGCTGGCGGCCAAGACTTCTCAGGTTTCGCCGATGCCTTTGGCGATATATTTGGGGATATTTTCGGGGCAAGCCGTGGCAGGGCTGGTGGCTCTGGCGGTGGGCGAAGCAATGTTTATCGCGGCAGCGACCTGCGCTACGCTATGGAAATTACGTTGGAACAGGCGGCCTCGGGTTTTTCAACCGAGATACGTGTTCCCAGTTGGGAGTCTTGTACGACCTGTGAGGGGACCGGAGCAAAACCCGGAACCAAGGCCGAGACCTGTAAGACGTGCGGTGGCCAGGGCCAGGTGCGTATGCAGCAGGGCTTTTTCTCTATTCAGCAGACCTGTCCCAGTTGTCATGGGTCGGGCAAAACCATTCCACACCCATGCAAGGCCTGCGATGGCGTTGGACGGGTACGTAAACAGAAGACGCTTGAGGTCAAGATTCCGGCGGGTATTGATGACGGCATGCGTATTCGTTCGGCAGGAAATGGTGAGCCGGGTCTTAATGGCGGCCCACCGGGCGATCTTTACGTGGAGATTTCTGTCAAGGTTCATCGCGTCTTTCAGCGTGATGGCGATGACCTTCATTGCGAGGTTCCGGTTAGCTTTGCCCGTGCTGCGCTGGGAGGCTCTATTGATGTTCCTACGCTCAACGGCAGAGCAAGTTTCGATCTCCCCGAGGGCACTCAGACCGGCAAGACCTTTAGGCTGCGCGGCAAGGGAATAAAAAATGTCCGTTCAGGCGTTCAGGGTGATTTGTACTGTCATGTGTTGCTTGAGACGCCCGTGAAGCTCTCCGACCAACAAAAGAAACTACTTAAAGATTTCGAAGACTCTCTTGAGGAGGGTGGCGAACACCATAGTCCGCATAGTAAAAGCTGGATGGAAAAGGTGAGGGAGTTTTTTAACTAAGCCCTAGGTGTTTGGCTGAGCGGTTAAGTTAAGTACTCTGGGCACAGCAGGAAGTTGACTAACAACCAGGAGCGTAAGGCAGGCAATGACCGCAAGGCCTAACAAGGTGAATTGAAACCCTATAGCTTTCACCACGGGCCCTAGAAGTAAAACTGCGGCACTTCCAACGAAAAAAGAAATACCTAGGCGCATACCTGCAACACGTGAACGCAGCCGGTCGTCGATGAATCGAACCATAATGACATCGGAAAAGGGAATGGCACCGAAAATAGCAGCCATGAACCCAAGGCTTGCAGCATAGAAAAGCCATCCGTCAGCAAAGGCAGCCAGAAGCAGGAAAAATACCTGCAGGCTTACAACACCAAGAAAGAGTGGTCGTAGGGCAAACCGGTCGGTGAGACGTCCCATAATGACTTGACTGACTCCCGCACCAGCATAAAGAAGGGCAAGTACGAAGCCAATCTGGGCAGGGCTCTCAAGAAGGCCGTCAAGCTTAACTTTAAAAAGTTCCGTGTTGCTGTTGGTCGTGAAGTTGAAAAGGATCGAGCTCGCACAGGCTGCAAGAGTCATGACAATGAGTGCGCGCTTGCAGTCACCGTTAAAGACAAAGGGGGCAGAATCTTTTTGCTGCTTTTGTTTGGCAGGGCTTACGTCCTCTCGGGGCGCTAGCCTCATGAAGGTAAATCCAAGTAAAAGAGCCAAGAGGCCAGGTAAAACAAAGGCGGCTCGCCAGCCTGCGATGCTTACGGTAATGCCTGTAATAAGCGCAGCCAAAGCCACGCCAAGGTTGCCCGCCAGGTTATTCCAGCCAATAGCGGCGCCTGGGCGAACGGCGTGGCGCAAGAGCATGGGAATGCCAACAGGGTGGTAAATGGACGCAAAGATACCTAAGACCGTAAGACTTATTGCCAGATGCCAGTCCTCTTGGCTTAGGGACACTAAAAAACACGCTGCGGCCGTTCCGAAAAAAAACAAGAGCATTGACTTTCGACGTCCCCATAAGTCACCAAGCCGGCCGGCTGGAATCGAGCCGAGCCCAAACATAAGGAAGGCACCGGCTGTGTAAGGCATAAGGTCCTCCCAGCGATCGACCCCAAGATCGATGGCTATAAGCGACACAGCCGAGGCGAAAATAAGTAGAACGAGATGATCGAGCGCATGGGCAGCGTTAAGCAACAACTGGACGGAGCGGCTTAAGGCGGGGGGCGATGAGGAGGGGGAAGAGTCTGAAACTGGCACGCTCGCTATAGTAGCGCTTCTTCAGACTCCGTGATGAAGAGCGTTTTAGCCTCTTGCCGGGGGCTGAACAAACTGATGTGCGGGGTGTCCGAAGAGTTGGGACATGGACTGGCCCATCCATTGGCCAAGGCACTGAATCGATTCCGGAGAAAAAAAGGCTGGCAAGGCCCACAATGGCGAGCCCAAGACCCAGAACAAAGGTTGAAAAGCTGGCCTGTGAGAGGGATGGATTGCGGTAAAACAGTGGCCGAGTGGTCATACTGAAAGTCCTCCTTTGAAAAAAGAGAACTCTCAGCGCACTGGTTTTTAACTCCTATCGGCTATTAGGCTAAGGTGTGAAAATTACTGACGACTAACGAGCCAGTGCATTGCGAATTTGTTCAAGGGCCGCAGGATCTTCAAGCGTAGTCATATCGCCTGGGTCGCGCCCTTCGGCCATGGCCTGCATAGCTCGCCGTAGAAGTTTTCCCGAACGTGTCTTCGGAAGTAGGCTAACAAAGTGCACCCTCGATGGTCTTGCGATTGCGCCAAGCTCTTTGTCTACCGTTGCCATGATGGCTTTTTCTTCGGCGGTCCGACTCTCAGGGGTTTCACAGACACTGGTATTTTTAAGCACAGCAAATGCAAGCGGCATCTGCCCTTTTAAAGCATCAGCAACACCGACAACAGCAACCTCGGCCACGTTGGAATGGGCCTGAATGGCCTCTTCAATTTCACGGGTACCAAGTCGATGCCCCGCCACATTAATAACATCGTCGGTGCGACCAAGAATGAAGTAATAGCCGTCTTCGTCGCGCGTTGCATAGTCGAAGGTTGAGTAGAGCAATTGCTTGGGCACGGATGAGAAGTAGGTCTTAACGAAGCGTTCATCGTCGCCCCAGACCGTCTGAAGGCAGCCCGGGGGTAAAGGCGGCGCAATGCAGAGCATGCCTTTCTCGTTGGCACCGACCTCTTCAAAGCTGGATTCATGAATGAGCTTGATGTCGTAGCCATAGACTGGGAAGCTTGGGCTTCCGTATTTTGTCTCGGTATTTTCAATGCCATGCTGAGCTGAAAGAATGGGCCAGCCTGTTTCGGTCTGCCAGTAGTTGTCAATGATGCGTGCGCCGCCCAGGGCATCGGAGATCCACTTAGCCGTGGGCTCATCCAGAGGTTCTCCTGCAAGAAAAAGACGGCGAAGCGATGACGTGTTGCGCTCGGTCATGAACTTGGGGTCTTGTTTCTTGAGAACACGTGCCGCGGTGGGTGAAGAAAACATGGTACTAACCTTGTAGTCTTCGACAATCTTCCACCAGATACCGGGGTCTGGACGAATAGGTAGCCCTTCATAAACCACTGTGGTCGAGCCGTTAATAAGCGGCGCGTAAACAATGTAGGAGTGACCCACAACCCAGCCAATATCGGAAGTACAGAAAAAGACCTCACCGGGCTTGCAGTCGTAAATATGTCGCATGGAAGCAGCAAGAGCCACCGCATAGCCACCCGTATCGCGCTGAACACCCTTGGGCTTGCCTGTTGTACCCGATGTGTAAAGAATATAGCTTGGATCGGTCGCAAGCATAGGCTCGCAGGCCACTTCAACGTTTTGATGTTGTTCACGCAGGCTTGCATAGTCGAGGTCGCGGCCAGCCTTTAGACTTAGGGGTACAAGGCCGCGGTTCACCATGAGAACTCTCTCGGGTGGCGTCTGGGCAAGGTCGCAGGCGGTGTCCACCAGGTTCTTGTAGGGGACCTCTTTCCCGCCCCTCATACCAGCGTCGGATGAGACCATCAGCTTAGGCTTTGCATCGTCAATACGAGCAGCCAGCGAAGGTGCTGCAAAACCACCAAAGACAACCGAATGAATCGCACCAATGCGTGCGCAGGCAAGCATGGCAAAAATAGCCTCGGCAATCATGGGCATGTAAATAAGCACGCGATCGCCTTTGCCAACCCCTAAAGACTTCATCACGGCGGCCATGGCCTGCACTTCCCGGTGAAGCTCGCTGTAGCTAAGCTCTCTTTTTTCGTTGGTTTCCGTTGAAAGGTAGACAAGTGCTAACTGATCGCTGCGCTCTTGCAGGTGGCGATCAATGGCATTAAAGCAAAGGTTGGTCTCTCCACCTTCGTACCAGTGGGTGAAGGGCGGCTTGTCGAAGCCTAGAACCCTTTTGGCAGGCTTGAACCAGTGAATAAGATTTGCCTGCTCTGACCAGAAGGCCTCACGCTCGGCAAGCGAGCGTTGATGAACAGCCGCGGTCTTTGTTTTGTTGTAAGCAGTGACCATTTTTTTCTCCTCCACCCTCGTTATTGAAAAAGCCATGCGCTGTTGAGGGGGTAGTCGTCGTCAGCGCAAGTAAGGATTGATTTACGGCACCGTCACCCAGCCTTCCATAAGGCGGCGAGCAGAACGGCTCATAATGGCTTTCGTCACTTTCCATTCGCCATTGTTCTGGCTGGCCTCAGCGCCCACACGGAGCGTCCCCGAAGGATGCCCGAATCGAACGGACTGACGTGCTCCGCCACCCGCAGCTTCATTGACCAGCGTTCCTGGGATGGAGGCTGCAACACCAATGGCAACGGCCGCTGTACCCATCATGGCATGGTGAAGTTTGCCCATAGACATGGCACGAACCAAGAGGTCCACCCCGTTGGCTTCAATGAGACGACCACTTGAAGCGGTATAGCTTTGGGGCTCTGCCACAAAGGCAATTTTGGGGGTATGTTGCCTAGTGGCTGCCTGGTCAATGGTTTCAATGAGCCCCATTTGAATAGCACCGTAGGCGCGTAAGGTTTCGAGTCGCGCCAGCGTTTTAGGGTTGCTATTGATGTCGTCTTGAAGCTCGGCGCCTGAAAAGCCAAGGTCGCGCGCGCGAAGAAAAAGGGTTGGAATGCCAGCATTAATAAATGTGACGTCCAGTTCCGGCTCATTGGGAACCTTAAGTTTGTCCATGAGCTTTCCCGTGGGGAAGAGGGCGCCTGCGGAGTCGTCTTCGGACTCGGCCGCTGGGTCCATAAACTCAAGCTGAACCTCAGCAGCCGGAAACGTCACCCCGTCAAGTTCAAACTCGCCAAGCTCTTGAACCTCGCCATTGGAGATAGGCACATGGCTAACAATGGTTTTGCCAATGTTAGCCTGCCAGATACGAACTGTAACGTGACCATTTTCGGGAATACGCGAGGCATTAATTAGGCCGTTACGAATGGCAAAAGGGCCCACCGCTGAGGATAGGTTGCCGCAGTTACCTGACCAGTCGACGAAAGGCTTATCGATAGAGACCTGCCCAAAAAGATAGTCAACATCGTGATCAGGTCGCTGACTTTTTGAAAGAATAACGGTTTTACTTGTGCTCGAGGTGGCGCCACCCATGCCGTCAATTTGCTTGCCATAAGGGTCGGGACTGCCAATGACGCGCAAAAGTAGCGTATCACGTGCAGGGCCCGGAACCTGAGCCTCTGCAGGAAGATCTTGCAACAAAAAAAAGACGCCCTTACTGGTTCCACCGCGCATGTAGGTTGCTGGGATACGTCGTTGTTTGGCTGTCTGAGGCATTGTGCTGGGCTTTAAAAAGAGGGATAGGTCATTACCTTATAAGGCAGAAAATCAAGCCGCTGCGCGCTCTTGAAGAAAGTCTTGAGCTTGGCAATCATCTTTGATACAACCATCGGATTGGCCTTAACGGCAGATGTCAGAACGTCCATCGCATCGAACGTCTTCTGAAGCCTGTTCTCCATGACCTCCGCGAAGTTTGAGATGTAGC
>JALRJP010000004.1:34288-48979 GCA_023261135.1 Burkholderiaceae bacterium
GTGCCTCAATGACAGTTTGACCCCCGTCTTTCCGATGCACAACAACCTTGAGCATAGCGCGGGCCTGACGTTCACCGAGTACATCAAAGGTCTCCGTACCGTCAAGCTTGAAGCTGTTCCGAGTTTCGCCTGGTTTGAACTCCAAGGGGAGAACGCCCATACCTACAAGATTGGTTCGGTGAATTCGCTCAAAGCCTTCGGCAAGAATGACCTCAACACCAGCAAGCCGAACTCCCTTGGCGGCCCAGTCACGGGAAGAGCCTTGGCCGTAGTCGGCACCCGCAACGATAATTAAGGGTTGTTCTCTGTTCATGTAAGTCTCAATGGCTTCCCACATGCGCATAACCGCACCCTCGGGCTCGACCCGAGCCAGTGACCCTTGCTTCGGCTGGCCGTTTTCGATAACCATTTCATTAATAAGCTTTGGGTTGGCAAAAGTGGCACGCTGAGCAGTGAGGTGATCGCCCCGATGTGTGGCGTAGGAATTGAAATCTTCCTCGGGAAGGCCCATTTTTGCTAGGTATTCGCCTGCCGCACTGTTGAGAAGAATGGCATTTGAAGGCGAGAGATGGTCGGTTGTGATGTTGTCCCCAAGAATGGCCAAGGGCCTCATGCCTGCAAGTCGACGGGGTTTTGCCAAGGCACCTTCCCAGTAGGGCGGTCGACGAATATAGGTGCTCTTCTCACGCCAGTCGTAAAGTGGCTTAACGGCCTCGTTCGTTTTTTCGCGAGGCTTGAACATAATGTCGTAAACCTTGCGAAATTGTTCTGGCCGAACAAATTTTTTCACCATGGCATCGATTTCGTCGTCCGAAGGCCAGAGATCGGAAAGAAGAATGGGCTCACCATTGGCATTGGTTCCGAAGCTGTCTTTCTCAATGTCAAAGCGAATGGTTCCCGCAAGAGCGTAGGCAATAACCAAGGGCGGCGAAGCAAGGAAAGCCTGCTTGGCGTAAGGATGAATACGGCCATCGAAGTTACGGTTACCCGAGAGCACAGCTGTTGTATAGAGATCGCGTTCGACAATCTCGTTTTGAATCGTGGGGTCGAGTGCGCCGCTCATGCCATTGCATGTCGTACAGGCAAAGGCGACAACGCCAAACCCAAGTTGTTCAAGCTCGGGAAGTAGGCCGGCTTCTTCAAGATACAGGGCAACGGTTTTTGACCCCGGGGCAAGCGAGGTTTTGACCCATGGCTTGCGGCTAAGCCCCAGTTGATTGGCTTTACGTGCAAGAAGCCCGGCGGCGACCATATGTCTTGGATTGTTAGTATTGGTGCAACTGGTAATGGCAGCAATAATTATGGCGCCATCGGGCATGTTGCCCGCTGCATGCGCCGGCAGCTGCGAACGGCTGCTAATTCCGCGCACCGCAAGGTCTTGGGTTGCGAGCCGTCGATGCGGGTTCGAGGGCCCTGCCATGTTGCGAACCACACTTGAAAGGTCAAAGCGCAGCAGGCGCTCATAGACCACTTGGGTTAGTGCGCCGGCCCAGAGACCTGTTGTTTTTGCATAGGACTCTACAAGCTGAATTTGTCTTTCTTCACGCCCGGTCAGCCGCAGGTAATCGATGGTTTTTGAATCAATAGCGAACATGGCTGCTGTTGCCCCATACTCGGGCGCCATATTGCTAATTGTTGCACGGTCACTCAACGACAGGCTGGTCGCGCCTTCACCAAAAAACTCAAGGTAGGCGGAGACCACTTTTGATTGACGCAGAAACTCGGTTAAGGCAAGCACGATGTCTGTAGCCAAGATGCCGGGCCGGGCCTTGCCCGTAAGTTCAACGCCCACTATATCGGGCAGGCGCATGTAAGACGCACGGCCAAGCATGACGCTCTCTGCCTCGAGTCCTCCAACGCCTATGGCGATTACGCCAAGTGCATCGACCATGGGGGTGTGGCTGTCGGTTCCCACCAGTGTGTCCGGGTAGGCCACACCCTGCTCGACCTGAATCACCGGCGACATGCGCTCAAGATTAATTTGATGAAGAATGCCATTGCCGGGCGGAATGACATCGATGTTCTTGAAAGCCTTTCGTGTCCATTCAATGAAGTGAAACCGATCTTCATTTCGGCGCTCTTCGATGGCGCGATTTTTGTCAAAAGCCTCGGGGTCAAATCCAGCATGCTCGACTGCAAGCGAGTGGTCGACGACAAGCTGCGTGGGCACCACCGGATTCACCATAGAAGGGTCTCCCCCTTGGGCACCAATGGCATCGCGCAGACCCGCAAGATCAACAAGCGCGGTCTGCCCAAGTATGTCGTGGCAGACTACGCGCGCTGGAAACCAGGGAAAGTCTGTGTCGCGTCGTCGCTCAATAAGCTGCAAGAGACTTTGGCGAAGGGCCTCCGGTGCACAGCGGCGCACCAGGTTTTCTGCCAACACCCTTGATGTGTAGGGCAGTCTGTCGTAACTTCCTGGGGCAATGGCCTCGACAGCCTCTCGGGCATCAAAGTACTGCAGGCTCGTGCCTGGCAGTGGTTTGCGGTGGGCGTGATTCATGGTTTATTGCCGGTCCTGAATTTTGACGAAGGCCTGATCTTCAGGGCCGATATAGTTGGCACTTGGCCGAATAATTTTTCCGTCAACACGCTGTTCAATAATATGGGCGCTCCATCCACTTGTGCGGGAAATGACAAAGATGGGTGTGAACATTGCTGTTGGAATGCGCATCATGTGGTAGCTGACTGCGCTAAACCAGTCGAGGTTAGGAAACATTTTCTTAACATCCCACATGACCGACTCGAGCCGTTCGGCAATTGAAAACATCTTCATGTCTTGCGCAGAGGCAGACAACGAGCGGGCTACTTCTTTAATGACCTTGTTACGAGGGTCACTTACGGTGTAGACCGGGTGACCAAAGCCAATGACTACCTCTTTGTTTTCAACGCGTCGGCGAATGTCGGCCTCGGCATCGTTAGGACTGTCGTAACGCTTCTGTACTTCAAAGGCTACCTCGTTGGCACCTCCGTGCTTGGGTCCGCGCAGGGCGCCAATGGCGCCTGCAATAGCGGAGTGAAAATCGGCTCCTGTACCTGCGATGACACGCGCCGCAAAAGTTGAGGCATTGAATTCGTGCTCGGCATACAGGTTAAGTGAGACATGCATGGCCTTCACCCACTCGTCAGAAGGGGTCTGGCCGTGCAAGAGATGTAAAAAGTGGCCTCCAATTGAATCGTCATCGGTTTCGACATCGATGCACTTTCCGTTATGGCTGTAGTGATACCAATAAAGAAGCATGCTGCCCAGACTAGCCATAAGCCTGTCGGCAATATCGCGCGCGCCTGGTGCGTTGTGATCGTCTTTTTCGGGAAGGGTGCAGCCCAGGGCGGAGACACCCGTGCGCATTACATCCATGGGATGCGAGGACGCAGGAAGAGCCTCGAGAACCGACTTCACCGACTCGGGAATACCCCGCAATGCTTTGAGTTTTGCTTTGTAGCCGACAAGCTCGGCCTGCGACGGTAGCTTGCCATGCACAAGCAGGTAGGCCACCTCTTCAAATTCGCAGGCTTGGGCCAGATCGAGAATGTCATAGCCTCGATAGGCGAGGTCGTTGCCGGTGCGGCCGACCGTACATAAGGCGGTGTTCCCCGCCTCAATACCCGAGAGGGCTACCGATTTTTTTGCCTTGGGCTTGGAGATGCTTTCGACGACATTGGAGGACATGGGCTTAGGCTCCTATGGTTTTACGTTGGAGGTCTGGAGGTTTTTTGGGCAGGAGGTCCGGTTAGGCCTGCTGCTTGAAGAGCGCATCTAGCTTATTTTCGTAGTCCCAGTAACCAATAGAGTCGTAAAGCTCTTTGCGTGTCTGCATAAGCTCAACCACACTTTTTTGGGTGCCTTCTTTGCGCACGCTGTTGTAGATCGTCTCGGCAGCCTTGTTCATGGCTCGAAATGCTGAAAGAGGGTAGAGAACCATGGAGACATCTGCACCACGGAGCTCATCGACCGTATAAAGAGGTGTGTCGCCAAACTCGGTAATGTTGGCAAGCACGGGTACTTTTACTGCGGCTGCAAACTCTTTATACATTGAGAGCTCAGTTATGGCCTCGGGGAAGATGGCATCGGCACCCGCCTCTACACAACGGCAGGCACGATCGATCGCAGCCTGCAGGCCTTCAACCGCTAAGGCATCGGTGCGCGCCATGACCAGGAATTTGGAATCCTGACGTGCATCCACCGATGCTTTGACGCGGTCAACCATTTCTTGAGAGGAGACAATGGCTTTACCCGGGCGGTGCCCACAGCGTTTTGCGCCGACCTGGTCTTCAATATGCATGCCTGCAGCGCCCGCTTTAACCAGCGACCGGACCGTGCGACTGATGTTAAAGGCCGATGCCCCAAAGCCTGTGTCAACGTCAACTAACAGGGGTAGATCGCAGACGTCGGTGATACGACGCACATCGATGAGTACGTCCTCGAGTCCACTAATGCCTAAGTCTGGTAGGCCCAGCGAGCCGGCAGCAACCCCGCCGCCTGAGAGGTAAATGGCACGAAAGCCCGCACGTTTTGCAAGCAGTGCGTGATTGGCGTTAATGGCGCCAATAATTTGTAATGGTTTTTCATCCTCAAGGGCTTGGTGCAGGCGAGCACCTGCTGAGTTTTGTTTATCTGACATGTCCGACCCTTTATGTTTGTTAGGCCCTGTTCAAATGGAGCGGGCTCTTTTTAACTTTTACAAACTTTAAAGCAGTTCCCAGCCACTGGGAATTCGGGGATACTGCACTACCCTTCGTAGTATACGAAGGCTTTCGTTTAAGTGGTTGGGTGGGCTTTGCGCAGAAATTCAAGCAGCTCTTTGGCTGCAGGAAGGCTGGGACCGCCCGGAGGGCAGGCAATTGAGACGGTTCGCTGGGTGGTTGCGCCGCGAATGGGAAGAATATGAATGGGGGACAACTGTGCAAGGCGCAAGGCTACGACCTTGGGCAAGACGGTGATGCCAAGGCCTGCGGCAACCAATTGGGCCAAGGCATCAAAGCCCCTTGCCCGCACGCGTACGCGCAGTCTTAGCTTCTCGTGTCGCGCAAGGTTAGACAGCCAGTCGGAAATGGCCCCGCCTTCTTGCAGCAGAATGAGGTCTTGAGACAGTAATTCTTTGATGGCTACCGACTTACGCTTAAGCCAAATTGATTGAGCGGGCAGAGCTGCTACAACTTCATCGCTGTAGTAAGCGAAGACGGTTAACTCCGAGGAGGACCGTGGTGTCGTTAGTATGCCGATATCGGCCCGCCCCTGAAGCAGAAGTTCCTCGACCTCGCGGCTGGTGTATTCCGCCATATCGATACGAACACCAGGGTGGGCCTGCAAAAACCGCGCAAGGTCATTGGGCAAGACAGCGGCAATGGAACTCATGTTGGCGATGAGCCGGACATGACCGGAGACACCTTTTGATAAGTCTTCAATTTCGACGCCCATCAGCGTCATCTCGTGTTCAATGGCATGGGCACGCAAGGCAACCAGGCGGCCAGCCTCGGTTAGTCGTGCTCCTCGTGCATGGCGTTCAAGAAGACGAATGCCGAGACGTTCTTCAAGCTCTTTAAGGCGTGTACTGGCTGCCCCAAGTGCAAGGTGGGACTGCTGTGCGGCCTGGGTAATAGATCCACTGCGCGCCACGGCAAGAAACAGACGCAGGCTTTGCAGGTCAATACGAAGTGGGTTCATTGGCCTAGCCTGCTCGACGCTGCAGGCATTCCAGGTAGCTTTCGACATCGGGGGCCTTGGAATACTTTTGGGCGTTATAGAGCATTTCCCCTAGGCACTGCATTGCCTGATGCATAGCCCCGTGCCTATTGGCTGAGCGTTGAATAAGCAGAGTAAGCGCATTCCGAATGCCAGGTGGCTGGTCAATGGACATTTGTTCTTCAAGTGCGAGGTGCATCGACATATGAAGAAAAGGGTTGGTCTGCCCATCCTCAACAGGAAACTCTTTTGTCATGGCCTCTTCAGGTCGATCGAGCAAGTCATGGTATTCAGGATGGAGAAGAATCCATTCATGGGCCATGACTTCCATGGGCGTCATTGGAGTCTTCTCTTGTGTCTTCTTCCAGACGTCGAGAAAAAATTGGCGTACCTCGTCGCGGCTTGGGTTAAAAAGCATGGCGGCTTCCTGGCAGCGGTGTTTTTGGTTTGAAGTCGCAGAGGTCGCTGAGCCCGCACCGATAGCACTCTGGCTTTCTTGCCTTGCAGACATAGCGCCCATGAAGAATGAGCCAGTGATGAGCGTTACGGCGGAAATTGGCCGGCACATTCTTTAAAAGCTTCTTCTCAACCTCGAGCACGGTTTTGCCTTTGGCCAAGCCTGTTCGGTTCGCGACGCGAAAAATATGGGTATCGACAGCAATGGTCTCCCAGCCAAAGGCGGTGTTGAGAACTACATTGGCCGTCTTACGCCCAACACCGGGAAGACCTTCGAGTGCCTCGCGGTCTTCGGGTACCTGGCCGTTGTATTGATCAAGCAAAATCTGGCAGGTCTGCCTGAGATGCTTTGCTTTGGTCTGATACAGCCCAATGGTTCGTATGCAGTCAACAAGAGACTTTTCACCAAGATCCAAAATGGTCCGTGGGGTATTGGCCAGCGGGAAGAGTTTGGCAGTCGCAGCATTGACCGAGACATCGGTCGCCTGCGCTGAGAGTAAAACAGCGGTAAGCAGTTCAAAGGGGGTTGAAAATGCCAACTCTGTCGTGGGGTTCGGGTTGGCTTGACAGAGCCGTTCGAACATTTGTTGCCGCTTTAGGGGATTCATTGACGCGGTTTTGGGGTTGCGTCGCTCTGCTGACGAGCCTGTGCCCGCGCGAGTGCAGCCTTCAGAAGGCCTTCTTTATCGATGGGCTGCTGCCGTCGTTTTGCGTTCGAGTCTTGTGACTGCTTAAGGAGCCGATGCCTGCGTCTTTCAAAATGCTGGCGTGCCTGATCGGCCTTGTCACTCGTCCATTCAATAGGCTGCGCAGGGGAGAGCATTTCAATGCAGTCGACGGGGCAGCTTGGTAGACAGAGTTCACAGCCCGTGCAGTCGTCTTCAATAACAGCATGCATGAATTTAAACGCCCCAGTTATGGCGTCGACGGGACAGGCATCAAGGCATAGGGCGCAGCCAATACAGCGCTGAGCATCAATCGAGGCGAGTCGCACAGGCCCTTCTGTTCCGCAGTCCTCGTTGAGAGTAACAATAGGTTGGCCTGTTACCTGGGCAAGTTTTTCAATACCCCGAGCACCCCCTGGAGGGCATCGGTTAATCGCCTCGTTTTCGAGTGCTATGGCCTGTGCATAGGGTAGGCAGGCTTGATAGCCACAGCGCTGGCACTGGGTCTGAGGAAGCAGGCTGTTAATGGACTCAATGAGTTCCTGCTTCGCTAGCGACATGCTTCTTTATGAACTGGGTAATGCGGGGTGCGACGACGTTACGCCATCGGCGGCCACTGAAAATACCGTAGTGTCCGGCACCGGGGACTTCAAAATCTTGCTTCTTAGATTCCGGAATATTGCTGCAGAGTGTGTGTGCTGCTCGGGTTTGTCCTGGCCCTGAAATGTCATCGAGTTCGCCCTCAATAGTGAACAGGGCTGTCTTTTTTATGTCTTGCGGACGAACTTGCTGCCCAGCGACTGTCCACTGCCCACGGGGCAGGGCATGCTCCTGAAAGACGATGCGAATGGTGTCAAGGTAGAACTCACCTGCCAAATCGAGCACGGCGTTATATTCGTCGTAGAACTTACGATGGGCCTCTGCGCCTTCATCGTCACCTGCCATAAGGTGCTGGAAATAGTCGTAATGCGAGCTGGCATGTCGCCCGGGATTCATGGCAACAAAGCCCGCGTATTGAAGAAAGCCTGGATAAACCCGACGCAGGTAACCTGGATAGCGTTGCGGAACGGAATAGATCATGTTGCGCTCAAACCAGCTTATAGGGTGATCTTTTGCAAGGTCGTTAACCGACGTGGGGCCCTCACGCGTATCGATCGGCCCGCCCATCATAACCATGACCTTGGGCTGGCACGGGTCGTTCTGGCTGGCTAGCAAAGATACCGCGCCTAACACGGGGACGGTTGGCTGGCAGACAGAAATAACAGCAGTCTGTGGGCCGAGATGCCTTAAGAAAGCTTGGATATAAAAGACGTAATCGTCGAGATGAAAGGGGCCGTCCATAAGGGGCACCATGCGCGCATCGATCCAGTCGGTAATGTAAACGTCGTGGTCGGAAAGTAGTGCGCCGACGGTATCGCGCAGGAGCGTTGCATGGTGACCTGACATGGGTGCAACCAGAAGAACCTGAGGTCCAGGGTTCTTCATGGGTTCCGGCTTTGTCTTTCCTGCTTTCTCAAAGTACTTACGAAAGCGCAACAGGTTACAAAAAGGCTTAGACAGGATGGATTGAATTTCGATACGCATGGGCCCAAGAGGGGTGTCGACAGACTGAATCTCCCAGGCGGGCTTCTCGTAGGTTTTGCCGAGCCGGTGGGTGAGATCGAGTGCCGCCGCTATACGCCTTGACATGGGCGTATAGCTCAGTGGGCTGTAGGGGTTGGTGTAAAGCTGAGAAGTAGCCTCCGCCCAGCCCGAAAGTGGCTTTAAAAAAGCGCGTTGCAGTTCATGAAGCTGATAAAGCACGTGACTCCCTTTACGTTTTTAAAAGACCTTAACAGAAGAGGCCTTTTACCAATAGTTCTCGGTGGCGATCTCACCTGGCCTGCTCGACCGAGCAGAGACAAAACCCCTCTCTTTTAGCGCCGTTCGAGTGTCTTGAACCATATCTGGATTGCCGCAAAGCATGAACTTGGACCGCTCTTTTGACAAGGGGGCCATGCTTTTTTGCTCAAGTTCACCGGTCTGGATGAGTTGAGGGATACGCATAGAGAGGAATTCGCTAGGTTCTCGCGTTACCGTAGGTAGGTAAGTTAGCTTGTGTGAATTTTCGGCAAAAAGCGCATGTCTGGAGAGCCCCTCAATTTGCTCTCGGTAGGCGAGCTCGTTTTTTGCTCTCACACTATGAATAAGAATGATACGGTCGAAGCTATCCCAGGTTAGCGGATCGGCAAGCAGTGACAAAAAAGGGGCAAGACCTGTCCCTGAGGCCAAAAGAAAAAGGTCGCCTTGCAAGGTAAAGCGCTCAAGCGTTAGGAACCCATGATTCTGGCGTTCCATGAAGACGGTGTCGCCTGGCTTAAGGTCTGCAAGTCGGCTCGTAAATGCCCCGTCCGGAACCACGATCGAGTAGTACTCTAAAAAGTCGTCGTAGGGCCCGGAGACAATGGAGTAGGCACGCCAAATAGACGGCGGCTCGTTCTTGTTGTGGGGGAGCCCCAGCCTTGCAAACTGCCCCGCTTGGAATCGGAATCCTTCGGGCCGGCGAGTGCGAAAGGAAAAGAGGTGGTCTGTCCAGCGCCAGACGTCGGTGACTTGAACAGCCAGGTACTTGTCGTTATCGCTCAAGAAACTGACGCTTTTCTTTCACCTTTGCCCATTCGTCCGCGTCTTCGGGGTGTGGCTCGAGCCTCGTAATGCTGGGCCAGATTGTTGAGAGTTCGGCATTAAGTGCTACGAAAGCCTTTTGGTCATCGGGGACGTCTTCTTCTGCAAAAATGGCATTCACTGGACACTCGGGAATGCAAACAGCACAGTCAATGCACTCCTCTGGGTCGATGACAAGGAAGTTAGGCCCTTTACGAAAACAATCAACGGGGCAGACATCGACGCAGTCGGTGTAACGGCATCGAATACAGGATTCGGTAACAACGTGGGTCATGGCAGTGGGCGATTAAATAAGTAAAAGGGGAAACCCTGGAATTAGAGAATTTGCTGAATTCGTGACACTATAAAAAAAGTGTAACGCCAAAGCGCCGAAGTTTTTTAGAACCCTTAAGAGAAGTCATTATTTAGTGGGTATTGCCTAACACTGAATCCGACCAGGTCATGGACAACTACAAGAGTCGAGAAAAAATCCTTTCCCGTATTCGCGCCTCTCAGGGGCATTCCAGCGGAAGTCGTCAGCGTGAGGTCGGCGCGGCGCAGGCCTATCTAGCCTATCATCCCGTCGGGCCTCAGCCCGTCGTTGATGGCGACCTGCTGGCTCGGTTCGAGGCGCAGTCTCGCCGTCTTTCGGCGTCCGTAGCCCGGCTTGATTCCATAGCATCTGTGCCCTCCGAGGTGGCTCGCTATCTCCGGTCCGAGGGCCTTGGTACGCAGGCCATATGCTGGGAGCAGTACCAGGGGCTTAACTGGGTCGCGCAGGGCTTGCAGGTTGAGGCCAGACCTCCTGTTCGGGACGAACCACAGCCCGATCTTGTTGGTATTACCGGGTGTTTTGCTGCAATTGCCGAGACGGGCACGCTTGCAATGGTCTCAGGGCCTGCAACGCCCGCTTCCATGACACTGCTTCCTGAGACCCATATCGCGCTCGTTCCGGCCTCTCGCATTGTTCCGCATATGGAGACCGTTTTTGGGCTATTGCGTAAAGAGCTCGACCGTCTTCCGCGTGCCCTCAACTTTATCTCGGGCCCATCAAGAACAGCCGACATTGAACAGACTCTCGTGTTGGGCGCGCACGGCCCCTACAGAGTCCATGTCATTATTTTGGAGAGCGATTAATGCCTAAGCCAAAGCTTTTAATTACTCGCCGGGTCTACGATCCGGTGCTTCAGAGTCTATCGGGTGTCTTTGATATTGGGCATAACCAAGATAGGGATGAGCCTTTTACCAGGTCGGAACTTATTCAGAAGCTCGCCGACGTCGACTATTTGTTGTGTTCGGTCGTTGACCGTATTGATGAAGAGATCCTTGCGGCGGCACCTAAACTGAAATGCATCGCGAACGGCGCAGTAGGCACCAATAACATCGACCTTAAGGCCTGCAGCGCTCGCGGTATTGTTGTCACGAATACCCCTGATGTGCTGACAGAGACGACAGCAGACTTCGCCTGGGCCCTGCTTATGGCCACTGCTCGCCGGCTGACTGAGGCTGAACATTACCTGCGCCAAGGCCATTGGAGGGGTTGGTCGTTTGATCAGCTTGCGGGGGTCGATGTTCACGGCACGACCCTAGGTATTTTAGGAATGGGCCGAATTGGTTCAGCGATTGCTCGACGTGCCCAAGGCTTCGGTATGTCCGTGGTCTATCACAATCGGCGGCCCGCCTCGGACGCCTCCTTAGCGCGTTACGTCGAGAAAGAGGCCTTATTCAAGAGCGCTGATTTCGTCGTTTTAGTGGTTCCCTATTCACCAGAGACTCACCACATTGTTGGGGCAGGCGAGCTTTCGCTTATGAAGCCTTCGGCCTGCCTAATTAACATTGCTCGGGGCGGTGTGGTGGACGACAAGGCTCTGGTTCAGGCCTTATCTACAGGCACCATCCGCGCGGCGGGGCTCGACGTCTTTGAGGGTGAGCCAGCACTCGATCCCGGGTTTCTCGAATTAAGTAATGTTGTTCTGACACCTCACATTGCTAGCTCGACTCGTGCAACCCGGGGGGCCATGATGCAGCTTGCAGCCGACAATCTGCTTGCTCATGCCCAGGGTCAAGCCCTTTTAACACCAGTCATCTAAGAGCTTGGGCGTTGCCTTGGCGATGCTGCCGACTATCGGCCAATTAAGGTATACTTCGTCTTCCTTGCTACACCGGTGTTTCCCTTCTGCCGAAGTTTAAGAAACTCTTATTAATTAAGGTTTTTTATGCCTTCACCCGGGTGGCTTTAACCACGAGGCGAAAGGAGTGCGCATATGCGTCACTACGAAGTGATTTTTATTGTCCATCCCGATCAAAGCGAGCAAGTGCCCGCCATGATCGAGCGTTATTCTGCAACGGTAACGAGTCAAGGCGGGAAGGTTCACCGCCTAGAAGACTGGGGCCGTCGTCAGCTTGCTTATCCCATAGAAAAAATGGCAAAGGCCCACTATGTTCTTATGAACATTGAATGCGGTCAGGCCGAACTTGCCGAGCTTGAGCATGCTTTCCGCTTTAACGATGCTGTGCTTAGGCATATGGTCGTTAGCATGAAAAGGGCAGAGACCGAGGCTTCACCCATGATTAAAATCATTCAGCGTGAAGAGTCTCGTAAGCTTGCATCCGAGGCCTCTGCAGACAGCCAGTTTCCCGCCTAAGTCTGCGTCGCAGCTGCAGCGTGTTTCTTATGACATCTGTGCCTAGTGCCGGGGCCGATCTTGAAACCCAATGTACGCGCCAATCAACTTGTTTTGGTGGGGCGTATTCATGACCGGAAAGACCTTCGTGTTCTTCCGAATAGCATGCCTATTTTGGAGTGCACGCTATGGCACGAGTCGCAGGTTACAGAAGCCAACGCAGACCGTTCGCTTGCATTCCTTATGCCAGCCCGATGTCTCGGTTCAGTGGCCGAACGCATGGCACGACTTCAGATCGGCGCATCTATTCGGGCCTGGGGTTTTATTGCCCCACGTCGGCAGGCTCGACACGAGTCCGCTGATCAGGCACGCCCCGCAACCAGCCTAATTTTCACAATTAACGAATTTACCCTTGGAGAATAAACCATGGCCTTTATGAAGAAATCTTTTGACAAGAAGAAGCCCCGCCGCCCCGCCCAGTCTGCGCTGTTTAAGCGCAAGCGGGTATGTCGTTTTACAGCCGATAAAGTTGAGACCATCGATTACAAAGATATCGACACCCTGCGCGACTTTGTCACTGAAACGGGGAAAATTATTCCTGCTCGTATCACTGGAACTAGCGCGCGTTATCAGCGACAGCTTACTACGGCAATTAAACGCGCCCGTTTCTTGGCACTTATTGCCTTCACCGATAATCATTAAGCATTTAAAAGGGTCTGATCATGCAAGTGATACTTCTCGATAAAGTCGCCAACCTTGGCCAATTGGGCGAGGTGGTGCGCGTTAAAGACGGCTATGCCCGTAACTTCCTTATTCCTCAAGGCATGGCGCGTCGTGCAACTCAGCAGGCCATTGCCGAGTTTGAAGCCCGTCGCGCCGAGCTTGAGCGCCTCGCGGCAGAAAAGCTCTCTGTGGCCAAGGCTTTATGTGCCAAGCTTGAAGGTCTTGTGGTTGAGATTCGTCAAAAAGCAGGTGTTGACGGACGCTTATTCGGATCGGTCACCAATGCTGACATCGCCGATGCCTTGAGAGAAAAAGGCCATGATGTCATTAAGGCGCAGGTGCGTATGCCCAATGGCCCTGTGAAAGCCGTTGGTGAGGCTCAGTTTGAAGTTGCCCCCCATACCGATGCCGTTGCCAACATAACGGTTCGGGTCGTTGGAGAAGCCGTATAACTGACGACGGGCTTCCACTCCGGTTACCTCCGCATTCGGCCCAAGCCGAGGCGGCGGTACTGGGAGGCTTGTTGCTTGACAATAGCGCTTGGGATCGCATCGGCGATCTTCTTTCTGCCCAGCATTTTTATCGTTCCGATCACCGCCTTATCTACGAGGCGATTTCAAGGCTTGTCGAGCTTGCTCGCCCAGCCGATGTCGTTACCGTTTTTGAGTACCTCCAACAACTCGGTCAGGCCGAAGAAGCGGGCGGCCTTGCCTACCTGAATAAGCTTGCTCAAGACGCATCATCGGCGGTCAATATTCGGCGGTATGCTGAAATCATTCGAGACCGTGCCATTCTTCGGCAGCTTGTCTCGGTCAGTGATGAGATTGCCACAACGGCCCTAAGTCCCGAGGGACGCGAGACTCGACAGATTCTCGATGAGGCAGAGAGCAAGATCTTTCGTATTGGTGAAGAGGGGGCACGTGGCAGCCAGGGTGTTGCCTTGTTCGACGATCTTCTCAAGTCTGTCGCGCGACGAATTGACGAGCTTGCGAACAATCCTAACCCTTCCGATGTTACCGGTGTTCCAACCGGCTTTGTCGATCTCGATCAGAAGACGGCGGGTATGCATGGCGGCGACCTTATTATTGTTGCGGGGCGTCCGAGTATGGGTAAGACCTCGTTCGCGTTGAATATTGGCGAGCACGTTGCCATTGATCAAGGGCTCCCCATTATTGTCTTCAGTATGGAAATGGGTGCGGAACAACTGGCCTTACGAATGCTGTGTTCGGTGGGGCGTATTGATGCACAACGACTGCGAACAGGGCGCCTTGCCGACGACGACTGGGACAAGCTCACCCATTCGCTTGAGCGCATGAAGGGCGTTCCTGTTTATATTGATGAGACACCTGCTCTAAACCCACTGGAACTTCGTTCTCGCGCGCGTCGCGTTGCAAGGCAGTCGGGTGGGCTTAAGCTTATTGTGGTCGACTATATTCAGCTGATGAGCGCTTCAAGCTCAGGCGAAAATCGGACCACCGAAATTTCTGAAATTACCCGTTCGTTGAAAAGCCTGGCCAAAGAACTCGACTGCCCTGTAATTGCACTTTCTCAGTTAAATAGAACGGTTGAGCAACGCACTGATAAGCGCCCTGTCATGAGCGATCTTCGCGAGTCAGGTGCCATTGAGCAGGACGCCGACGTTATTCTTTTTATTTATCGAGACGAAGTTTATCGGCCGGACAGCCCCGATAAGGGAGTTGCAGAAATCATTATTGGCAAGCAACGGAACGGCCCCATTGGCACTGTTCGTCTAACTTTTCTTGGTTCTTACACCAAGTTTGAGAATCATGCCGCCCCACCGCCTACACAGTTTGGTGGGGGGCCGTTCTAGCCTAAAACACTAACGCAATACAAGCACAGGAAGCTTGGTCATGGCCAAGACCTTCTGCGTCTCGCT
>JALRJP010000050.1 GCA_023261135.1 Burkholderiaceae bacterium
ACAAAGGTTTTCACAATATTTCAGGCCTTGCCTGGTCGGGTCGCGGAAAAATTAAGCGGGTGGATGTGTCAGTTGACGGTGGTAAGAACTGGCGTACCGCGCGACTCGAGGGTCCCGTCCTGCCTAAGGCCTTTACTAGGTTCAACATTGACTGGGTTTGGAATGGAAAGAACGCCTTCCTTCAGTCGCGTTGCATTGATGACACGGGCTATGTTCAGCCCACTGTCCATCAACTACGCGAGGTCCGTGGCACCCGTTCGATCTATCACAACAACATGATTCAGACCTGGCGCGTAGCCGAGTCGGGGGAGGTTAGCAATGTCCAAGTGGGTTAATTCAGTCGCAGTGGGCCTTGCCCTTGCAGTTGCGGGGTCTTCGGTGGTGGCCTTTGAGGGTGTTGGCCGTAAGGCAACGCCCGATGAAATCAAGGCCTGGGATATTGATGTTCGTCCCGACTTCAAGGGTCTTCCCAAGGGCTCAGGTTCTGTGGCTAAAGGCATGGAAGTCTGGGAGGCGAAGTGCGCCGCTTGCCATGGTGTTTTTGGCGAGAGCACCGATGTTTTCACTCCCATTGCTGGCGGAACTTCCAAGGACGATATCAAAACAGGAAAGGTGTCAAACCTGTCGCGTCGCGATTTCCCGCAGCGCACGACCATGATGAAGGTCCCGACTGTATCGACCCTCTGGGACTACATTAACAGGGCCATGCCTTGGACCAACCCAAAGACGCTTGCCGTCGAAGAGGTCTACGCAACGGTTGCTTATATATTGAACCTAGCGGAGGTTGTCCCCGAGGATTTTGTTTTGTCCGATAAAAACATTGCCGAGGTTCAGGCGATGATGCCTAACCGCAACGGTATGACCACGAATCATGGAATGTGGGATCTCAAGGGTAAACCTGATGTTAAGAACGTTGCATGTATGAAAGACTGCAAGTCAGAAGTGAAGGTCACCTCGTTCTTGCCTGGGTCTGCAGTGGATAGCCACGGAAATCTTATTGAGCAGAATCGTCCCATCGGGCCTGCTCGGGGTCTCGATACAACGAAGAAGTAGTAGTTCTTTTTTGTCTTCGAGAGGTGGGTTATCGAAGACGTAAGGAAGGTTACCCACATCTCATTTGAAAGGAGTTGTTTATGAAAGTAGAACGTAGAGAGGTGCTCAAGGTTGGCGGCGGGGCGGCGGTTTACTCTGCTCTTGCCTCGATGGGTTTCTTCGCTGCCAACCCTGCGATGGCTGCCTATAACAAAGATTGGTTTTCAACGAAGTCGATCGCCGACACACTGAAAGTCATGGGGGTCGGATCGACTGCTGAATCTTCCGACGTGACGATCACATCGCCTGACATCGCAGAGAATGGTGCGGTGGTGCCGGTCGGTGTTGCAAGCAACTTGCCCAAGACTCAAATGGTTGCTGTGATGGTTGAGAAAAATCCTGCCATGATGGCTGGCTTCTTTGAATTCACCGAAAGTGCTGTTCCCGATGTTTCAATGCGAGTGAAGATGGGGCAAAGCTCCGATATTTACGCGCTCGTTAAGGCCGACGGTAAGTTCTACATGTCCAAGAAAGAAATCAAAGTCACCTTGGGTGGTTGCGGCGGCTAGTCCCTGGCTAATTAAATAACCAGCCACCCTAAAAGATATTTCTCGATTCAAGATTGAAAGGAGTTTTACCATGGCACGTCCAATGAGAATTCGGGCTCGTATGGCAGGCGATATTGCAGATGTTCGAGTACTGATGGCCCATGAGATGGAAAGCGGTCAGCGAAAGGGGTCTGACGGAAAGCTCGTACCTGCGTGGTTCATTAACGAGGTTACGGCACAACATAATGGCAAGACGGTTATGACGGCTCAGTGGGGGCCCGCCGTTTCGAAGAACCCTTATATGCAATTTAAGGTAAAGGGTGCCAAGTCTGGTGATAAGGTTTCCGTGAGTTGGAAAGATAATAAAGGCGAAAGCCGCACCGACGAGGCGACCATCGCTTAATTTTTGGTCAAAAAGGGGGCGATCCTCCTTTTTTGAAGCTAAGGCTATATGTTTGGAGGAGGTACTTTCATGAAGAGAATTCTGCGTCTGGCGCTATTGGCAAGTGCTGCTTTTTCTGCGGTCTCTATGCAGGCTGCGTATGCTTTAGAGACAAAGTCTGAGAGCGAAAAGGGCATAGACCGCTATCGTGAGCTCATTGCGGACGGGAACCCTGCCGAGCTGTTTGAAATGGAAGGTCAAGAGCTTTGGTCTAAAAAAGCGGGTCCTAAGAATGTATCGCTTGAGCAGTGTGACCTCGGTCTTGGCCCTGGGGTCGTTAAAGGTGCTTATGTTTCGCTTCCTCGCTACTTTCAGGATGCGGGCAAGGTTATGGACCTGGAGATGCGTCTTGCTCATTGCATGAGGACGCTGCAAGGAATCGACGTCAAGGACTCGAAGTACAACAAAGACGATCACAAGAATATCATCGCACTTGCGACGTTCGTTGCTGCCAGTTCCAAGGGCATGCCCGTAGCAGTTCCCCAGGGCCATTCCGAGGAAAAACGTCTATATGAGGTTGGAAAGCGCGTATTTTTTTATCGGGCCGGCCCCTACGACTTTGCGTGTGCCACGTGCCATGCCCAGGATAACGTGCGAATTCGACTTCAAGGGCTTCCTAATCTCACGCGAAACGAGCCAGCCGGTAAGGCTTTCACTTCCTGGCCTGCCTACCGCGTAGGTAATGGGCAGTTGTGGCCGATGCAAAAGAGACTGAATGACTGCTACCGTCAGCAACGATTCCCCGAGCCGGTTTATGGTTCCGAAGCCACTGTTGCTCTGCAGGTCTATATGGGTGTTAATGGCAAGGGCGTCTCATCGCTCGCACCGGCCCTTAAGCGATAAATGGAGGTAAGACGATGAAGAAGTTCACATTATTCGGATCGGTTGCAATCGTTGTGGGGTTGGCGGGGTGTGCAGCCATGTACTCTTCTGTAGAACTCGACAAGATGTCGAAGGCAGTAATCACCAAATCATTTACGCCCACAGGTCAGTCCAAGATGGAATGGCTAAACCAAGACTCTGTCAATGTGGCCTGTACCGAGGCGGATGTTGCCGGGAAAGATCTCGACTCTGCTACGCGTAAGGCGATTGAGTCGGAGAATATGCGGACGATTAAAATGCCTGCTGACGGCGACTTCTTAGGTGACTGGAAGGCCGGTGAGAAGCTCGCTCAGAGCGGAAAAGGGGGGACTTGGAGGGATAAGCCAGGCAAGCCGAATGGTGGTAACTGTTATAACTGCCACCAAATTTCCAAGGCGGAGATTTCCTACGGCACCCTAGGCCCGAGCCTTTATCAATACGGTAAGCTTCGAGGCAACTCCGAGGCAGTCCTGAAATACACCTGGGGGAAGATCTATAACGCGAAGGCTTACAACGCCTGTACCAACATGCCACGCTTTGGTCATTCCGGGATTCTTACAGAAGCACAGATGAAAGACTTAATGGCACTTCTGCTCGATCCGAATTCACCAGTGAACAATAACTGATTGATGTGAGGGCATTCCAGGTAGGGGCTAGGCTCTACCTGGAACTTTATGTAAAAGCGGTTTAGTCTCTGGGTTCATTCCTTCGCTTTGCTATCGGCCGTCGTTGACGGCCTATTTTTTCGGGATTCATCGTATGAGTTTGAATCGGCGTGAATTTATGGGCGTAATGGCTGCAGCCACGGCTAGCGGTATGTTTGGAAGCTGGCAAGAGGCCAATGCAGCAGCAGCCAAGGGTGAGAAGCTTTACGAGATTCCCAAGTTTGGCAATGTAAGCTTTCTGCATTTCACAGACTGTCACGCCCAGCTCTTGCCGGTTTATTTTCGCGAGCCCAGCGTTAATATTGGGTTGGGCGAAATGCTGGGAAGGCCTCCGCATTTCGTGGGCGAAGCACTTCTTAAGCACTTTAATGTTCCAGCCAATTCGGCTTGGGCCCATGCCTATACTTTCCTTGACTTCGAGAAGGCGGCACGCACTTACGGTAAGGTTGGCGGCTTTGCCCACATGGCCACTCTGGTGAAGATGATCAAGGCGTCGCGTCCCCAGGCTTTTTTGGTGGACGGCGGTGATACTTGGCAGGGCTCTGCCACCGCACTCTGGACGAAGGGCCAAGACATGGTTGACGCTACTAAGCTCTTGGGTGTTGACATGATGTGTCCACATTGGGAGTTTACCTACGGTGCCGACCGCGTCATGGAAATTGTTGAGAAAGAGCTCGCCGGAAAAATTGAGTTTCTTGCACAGAACGTAAAAACAAACGACTTTGGCGACCCGGTCTTTAAGCCCTACGTCATTCGCGAGCAAAACGGTATTCGTGTTGCGGTGATTGGTCAGGCCTTCCCATACACCCCTATTGCGAACCCGCGTTACTTCGTCCCAGATTGGACCTTCGGGATTCAAGACGACAACATGCAGAAAATGGTTGATGAGGTTCGTGCCAAGGGAGCAAAGGTCGTTGTTGTTATCTCTCACAACGGTATGGACGTTGACCTCAAGATGGCATCTCGCGTGCGCGGTATTGATGCCATTATGGGCGGTCACACTCACGACGGTGTACCTCAACCCGTTAAAGTTAAGAATGCGGGCGGAGTGACTTTAGTCACCAATGCGGGCTCCAACACTAAGTTCCTTGGTGTACTCGATTTTGACGTAAAGGGCGGTAAGGTTGCCGACTTCCGTTACAAGCTCCTGCCCGTTTTTGCCAACATGTTGCCTGCCGATAAAGAGATGCAGGCCTTTATTGACCGAGTTCGCGGTCCCTACAAGGCCAAGCTCGAAGAAACTCTTGCTATGACCGAGGGCCTGCTCTATCGACGTGGCAATTTCAATGGCAGTTTTGACCAGCTTATTGTTGATGCGCTCATGGATGTCAAGGGGGCCGATCTTGCCTTCTCGCCGGGCTTCCGTTGGGGAACCAGTTTGCTTCCGGGTCAGGCCATTACGCGAGAGCATGTCATGGACCAAACCGCCACAACCTACTCTTACAGTACGCTAACCGAGATGTCTGGTGAGATGATTAAAACGGTCTTGGAAGATGTTTGTGACAACCTGTTTAACCCAGACCCTTATTACCAGCAGGGCGGTGACATGGTTCGCGTAGGCGGCCTTCAGTATACCTGTGCACCGCTTGAAAAGATGGGTAACCGCATTCAAGATATGCGGCTTAAGGGTAAGCCGATCGAGGCCAACAAGAATTACAAGGTTGCCGGATGGGCTCCTGTGGCCGAAGGTGCCTCGGGTGAGCCCGTATGGGATGTGGTTGAGACCTGGTTAAAGGCCAAGAAGGTCGTTCCACCACTAAAGATCAACACGCCTAAGTTGGCGGGTATGAAGGGTAATCCTGGTATTGCCTAAAAAGAGCTAAGTGATGTTACTGAAATAAAAACGCCCCACTCAGGAGCGTTTTTATTTTTTGGCGAGGTCTTAGGCAAGACGTGTAGATTTCGATGAAGGCGCATTCACCACGAAACGACTTGTTGACCTTAACCTCTTGACGGGGGTTGTCCAAAGTCAAGGTTGTGGCATTCTTCACATTCCTCTTTGAACACGCCAAGCTTCACCATTAATGCATGAATTTTGCAGCCTACGCAAAACCCTAAAACAGCTTCCAGCCACATAAAACCAAGACAGACCCAGACCATAACAAGAGGTAGCCAGGTGGGAAGGTACTGCTCGGTGGTTGGAAGCACGGGGTGTTGTACGAGTGTATTTAAAGCACCCGCAAACTTTTCAGGGTGGAAGAAAATCAGGCACAAACAGATCATGCTTGCGCCAATGGACCATGCAAACCGCTTTGGCGCCAAAGGCTTCCACAAAGGACGATGAAACCGCGCAAGCAAACTGGCAATCCAGATGCTTGGGGAAAGGTAAGAGGTGCGCACCGACATACCCGCAATCATTTCGAAAAGGGCGTAAAACAAAATATAGGTTTGAATGGTGTAGTCGTAGGTTCGCCTCACCGCCTCGACCATATAAAGAATGCGCCCATCGAAATCCACATCGTAGGTATCGGTAATGACATTGCCGGTAATCACCCATCGGCCACCATAAATAATGTCAAACAGGGTGAAGGCCATATAAACCGGAATAACTAGCATCATCCCTGCGCGAATCTTGACAGCAGTTTCGTTAATGTAAGGGGTGAAGTCGTCTTTGCTTCTAAACCATAAAGGTCCGAGGCTGGGAAGGTTTGGTGGGGCAGACAGAGTTGTGCTCATAGCAAATGGCTAAAGGTTTAAGTGATTGAATAAGTCACACTTTGACAATAACCCTGTGGGAACGCCCAACCAACTCCCGGATGTAATACCGTCGGGAGCCAATTGGGCTTAGGGGACAACATTGAAGGCTGGTTCTTAGAACTGTTTGCTGTATTGCAGACCGAAGGAGTACTGCTTCATGCGTATTGTGTCTGTTAATGCTGGATTACCACTCATGAGCCCAAACAATGAACTTCCCTCAACTTTTACTTCGGGAGCATACATGGCAAACCAACTCCATTCGTTGTTTGAGGACAAGCGATATGTGCCTCCGAGCGTGTAGTGATCTTCCATGACCCCTGGAGCAAGAATGTTGAAAGTGGCATCAGCCGCTCGGATGGGGTTGCCGCCCTTGTTGTAGCCAACGCGCAGAGTGGTTTTGTCGTTGAATTGCCATTGGACCCCTAACTTAACGACATTGATGTCACTCCACCCAAAGCCTGGCCCGTTCTCGCTTCCGAGTTGGGACGTGAAAAAGTTGGCACTTGGGTTTCCTACCGACTTGACGTCGGAGTAATTAATACCGCTGTAGTCCAGGGCAATGAGTACCTTGGGGCTAGCCTGGGCAGCGAGTCCTACTGTCCAATTGGACGGAAGATCAAAGTCCCCCCCACCGGCGAATAGGCCCTTGTACTTATCAAAGGTTGACATGTTTGTCTTCGGGCTGTAATTGGCACCAATCGAAAAGCGGTCATTTAATTTAGACAAGAAGCCAAGGCGAACACCGATACCTGTGCTTGAGTCATAGCCCGTATTGGTCAGTGCTTGCGGAGCAACAGAGGCATTGGGCATGCCTTGGAATGCTTGTAGTCCCACTGCCTCGAATTGCTGATATACCAATAAAGGAGAGAGCCCGACGGCCGTAGAGTCAGAGACCTTGTAAGCAACAGTAGGCGCAATCGTTAGCTGCATAAGATCGACACCGAGGTTCGTCATCCCACAAAGCATGTTACCCGGGTAGGCTGTTGCTGGGTTGGTTGGGTCTTGCGCACAACCGAAACTCATTGACTTGTCTCGGTATGTCGTATTCATCCCACCAAAGCCATACACTGTGACGCCTACCGCAAGTTTCTCTGAGAGTCCGACGTTGTAGCCAAACTCAGGAACTGGAAAGGTTCTTTCCGCGCTAATTGTCTCACCACTAAACATACCCGGCATCGTTCGCTCGGCCGATCGATCCGGCATGAAGAAGTCCACCCCTAAATCCCATCGGTTTCCAACGAAGGCGGCTGCGGCAGGGTTGTTGGCACCAGAGAAGGCATCCTGGGTCATGGCAACAGCGGCTCCGCCCATGCCCTTGGCCTTCACACCCATGCCGTGGGGGAAGTAGCCATTGGTGGCAAAAGCTGATGCGCCGACCAAACTCAGTGATACAGCAACAGCGAGTTTTTTGATTTTTTGATTGCTTGTCATTGTCGTCTCCTCGACTTGGTTGTTGTTGCTTATTGCGTATCCAGCTGTTCTTTAGAACTCGCCCTTAGAGGCTCGCTCCATCATTTGGTACATGGTTTCGCGGACAGACCATGCCTCTTCTTTGAGTGGGGAGGGTAACTTACGGCCCATTTTTACCATCATATCCATGTTCAGGGTGTAGAGCCAAAGCCCGTCTTCTTTCTCAAGGAGCGTGATTCGGCAAGGCATGTATGCAGCCATGTGTGGGCTGAAGTCCGCCATGCGTCGAGCAATCATCGGGCTACAGTAGTTAAAGATGGTGAGTATCTTTTCCTTTTTTCCGGTGCGCTTAGCGATCTCTTCCGACAAAGGGAGTACTCCCACCTCACGCATATTGCGCTCTGTGGCCACAATAGAAAGGATCTGAGCAACCTCGTCGGCTGACACGCCTGGTTTTACCTTACGCTCCCAGGTGGTGGCAATTGCAATATCACCGTTTCCTTCAATCCAACGGTCCCAGAGCTTCATGGCCTCTGGGCCAGCACCATCTTCGAGTTTGCTAATAGTGGCAAGCGTTCCACATCCGGTTAGTCCGGTGACCAAGACCAGTGATGCCAGAAGTCGAGTCGACAGTTGGAATAAAGAGCGTTGTTGCATCGTGAAGCCTCCTTGATTAAATTTCTTATAAATACTCTTGGGGGTATGTGGAGACTGCGCTATTTTTTTATTTTCTGCAAATTGCAGTGCAACATTATTGCTGGGTTTGTTGCGGTAAGTTAACAACCTTTAGAGGATACGGCGTATGAAGCATTTGATCTCAGAGCGCGAGCAGCAGGAACGGGCAGCGATGGTTAACCGACTTCGCCGGATTGAGGGTCAGGTGCGTGGTATTTCCGAGATGATTACCCAGGGCAGAAGCTGCGAAGACGTTGCCCAGCAAATGGCTGCAACCCGCCGGGCTCTAGAGAAGGCCTACCTGCACATGATGAGTTGCTCAATTATGGAGGCCGTTGCTGACTTATCAGATGATTCGATGATGGCTACGAAGCGTAAGGAACTGGATCGTGTTGTCGAGTTACTGCAAAAATACGCCTAACTTAATCACGCTTTGCTTGCTCAACGGTTCGACAGGTCTTTAACGTATTTGAACTTTAGAAAGGAGTGGCTTTGATGATCCGAAACCCTTCACCTTGGATCGTTTCGATATTCAAAATGAATAAGATTCTTGCGTCGGCTCTAGTTGCTTGCAGTTTAGTTCTTTTAGCAAACGGCGCGCAGGCTGCACTCTTTGCTAAAGGCAATGCGGAGATTGGGGCCAAATTGCATGCAAAAACCTGTGCCTCTTGCCATAACTCCATGATGCCCGACGGCAAAGGGGAAGAACTCTATTCAGAAGATTTCCGGAAGATGACTGATGCAGGCAAGCTTAAGGCTATGGTTCAGTTCTGTGCTACGCGCACCAATTCGGGATGGTTCGACGAAGAGATTGAGCATGTCTCTCGTTACCTAAACGACAACTACTATAAGTTCACGAAGTAGACTAGTGTGCTCGGCGTTCTTCAAGGGTGAAGTGCCCCTTGAAGCGGCCGGCAAATGTAATCTGCATTTCTACGCCCTTGGAATTGGAATGGATAACGACTCCGGGCTGTTCGGCGGGCTCCGTGGTCTTCATCTGCAATAAATTTTCTGGCCAACTTACTTGTAATTTGGCGGACATGGGCAGATAGCCATCCAAATAGCGACGCATCAAAGGGCCTGCTTGAAGCCTGTAAACACCCTGATTCGACGTAATGTCGAGTGCTTTTGATTGAATACCAAAGCAGATCTGCGCCCCTTTTTTTACGTTTGTAAGCGTGACGCGATGTTGATCTGCTTGAATAGACTCAATACCCGAGTGACTGTCCACAGTTAGGCTTTTTAACCGGTCGGGGTTGAATGCAATAACAACCTTACGAATAGGATCAAGCTGAAAGTGGCAGGTTGATAACGAGACGACTCCATCCCTAAGGCTGGACTCGGTAAGATGCACCCTCGATTCGTAGTGATAGCTGTTGGGTTCGGGATGTTTTGCTAGGTAAATGAGTTCGCCTTCTTTGGCAATATCGCTGAACTCAAGCGCCCAGGCAGCCGCACTAAAACCTAGCAAGACCATGGCCCAAAGGCCCAAGATGAACTGAGACGTCCTACGCGCTTTCGTCATTTCAAGACTTTCTTATAAGAGCGGTTTAAGTGTCTTCCAGACGGTGTTAAGGATCATTGGCTGCGCCTTTGCATTGGGATGGATTTGGTCGTCCTGGAAATAGCTAAGGTCGGTAGCAAAGCCCTCGAGCATGGCAGGCACCGAGGCAACCCGAAGTTCCGAGGCAAGCGAAGCAACAATGGCATCAAATTCTTTAAGGTAGGCCTCGCCAAGGTTAGGCGGCAACCTCACCCCAACGATAACCACTTTAGCCTGGGCGGCAAGGGATTTTTCAATCATCGCCTTCAGGTTCTTACGGGTTGTTTTCAAGTCCAGGCCTCGCAGGCCGTCGTTTGCGCCGAGTTGCAGAATGACAACTGAGGGCCTGATCTGTGAAAGTGCCCTTGGCAGGCGTTCCAGTCCACCAAAAGTCGTTTCGCCCGACAGGCTTCGGTTCGCGACGCTGTAGTTCAGCTGGTTTACTTTAAGTCGCTCTTGCAAAAGGCTCACCCAGCCTTGGTTGCGCGCCAAGCCATAGGCCGCAGAAAGGCTATCACCAAAGACAAGAATCGTTGGTGGCTTGGATTGATGAGGCGCAGTAGGGTTGTTCGTGCCACTTTGGGCGGCCATGGAGAGGCCAGTGAGTAGAATCAGACCAAGGAAGGCTTTTGTGAACCAAGGGAGTGGCATGGCGGCACGTGATGATGAAATGAGGCAAGACCAGCCCTTTGCAATTGAGGCAAAGGGTTTAGCGAAGTGGGTTTCAGATGGCAACGAGAAGCTCTCCATACTTCAAGACATTCATTTGCAGGTTAGGGCGGGTGAGTCCCTGGCCATGGTTGGACCTTCGGGCTGTGGTAAGTCTACGCTTTTGGGGCTCTTGGCGGGCCTCGATACGCCTTCGCAGGGCGAGGTGTATTGGGCGGGTGAGGCCATTGCGTCTTTGTCCGAGGAGGCCCGAAGTCTGCGACGAAACGGCCGGTTTGGGTTCGTTTTTCAGTCTTTCCAGCTGCTGCCGCAGTTAAACGCTATTGAAAACGTTATGTTGCCACTTGAGTTACGAGGCGATCGGGATGCGAGGTCGAAAGCGAAAGCCATGCTTGCAGAGGTGGGCCTTTTGGGACGGGAGCAGCATTTTCCTGCCACGCTTTCGGGCGGAGAGCAGCAGCGCGTTGCCCTAGCGCGCGCTTTTGTTGTTACCCCTGAGCTGCTTTTCGCAGATGAGCCCACGGGCAGTCTTGACTACGAGAGCGGTGCACGCGTCATGGAGCTTTTTTTTAATCTCCAGAAAAGCCTCGGCACTACCCTTATTATCGTGACTCACGACGATAGCCTGGCAAAGGCCAGCAGCCGATGTCTGAGAATGCAGGCAGGCCGGATCGTATAATTACAGGCATGTCAGAAGTTAGCTTTTTTCCGGGGGCGAGTGCCATCTCGGCTTTTCGTCGCGAC